>CALDJX010000491.1 GCA_937899075.1 uncultured Planctomyces sp.
TTTCAACCACGGTGGCAGCCCGGCAGCCTTCTTTTTCTTCTTCGACTTCTTCTTTGAGGAACTGGACGACGAACGCTTCGGAGTTGGCTCGTAGTCGTCGTACTGATCGTCGGCCCCGTAGTCGTCGTAGGCCTGTTCGTCGTACGAGCCATAGTCCGTCCCGTAGTCGTCGTACTCGTCTTCCGGTTCCTCGACGACGGGTTTGGCCTTCTTCTTTTTATACGGCTTGACCGTGAACGGCTCGCAGCACTGCGGACAGGCAGTCTTCTTGCCAAAGGCGGCTTCGGATTTGAGTTTCAGAACTTTGTCGCAGTTCGGACATTTCGTCATCGTAGACATGGATCACTCCGGGCCGAATTAAGGTATGTCACAAACGTAACATCGCCAGCCGGCACCGTCTACGGGGTGAACCACGCCTTCCGTCAATCCCGAAAGGACGACACCCTTCAGCAGCAACGGTTGAACCCGAAATCCTCAGAACTCGCCAACCAGTTCGTCACCTCTCCGAGTCGCCAGTGACTTCCACACTCCCTCGTCGATGCTCTCCCCAACAAAGTGAACTGCGCCGTCACCCGCCAGCATGTGACACCCGCCGACGTGCATGCTGCTGAAATCGTCCAGATGCGCGTTCTCATGGTTCGGAGTGTGGTCGGCGATGCCGAGGATTCTGGCTAATGCCTCTTCGCCATTCGCCGGGGCTCCGACCCAGGTCGAGTTGAAATCTCCAGGATCTCCCGAACGACGTTCGCCCGTCACGAAAGTGCTGCTTTGCCCGTCCGTAAAATCCCGAAAGCGAGTTACGCTGTTGTGGTAAAGAGCTCCATCACCAATGCACTGTTGGTTCGGTGTCATCTCACAGTCTTCAAGTTCAAGCGTTCCGAAATGGCCGACGTAGTTGGAACTGGACAGAGTGATCAGAAAATTGCCAGCCGCGTCGCCGAGGTCCCACTTGTCCTGAGCAGTATCCGTAGGGCACCGATAGACGCTCACTATTTTCTGAGTCGGAGCGTCCGTCGCCGGATTATTGACCGGGTCGAGCAAAGACACCTTCGTGTTGAACTCTTTGTAAAGCGGTGTCTGGTCAAGCATCGGCAGGATGAATGTGCCCCACCCGAACGAGTTCATCCCGTTGATGTTGGGCGTCCGCGTTGCGAGGTCGACTCCGATAAATCCTGGCGGCAACGTCTGATGCACATCGTGATAATTGTGCAACGCGATACCGATCTGCTTCAGATTGCTTTTGCACTGAGCTCGCCTTGCGGCCTCGCGAGCCTGCTGCACCGCCGGCAGCAACAACGCCACCAGAATGGCGATGATCGCGATGACGACCAGGAGCTCGATAAGTGTAAAACCTTTTCGAAGTTTCGAACCGCCCGATGCGGCAATGACTGTCTGACTCACGGAACTCTCCCAAAGAAAAACGAAACGAAAAACGAGAATAAAAATCGAATACAGAGTCTCCGGAGCGAACTCCGGAAAGCATTGATGACTATTGAAAACCGCGCATCACCGACTACGAAATAATGCAGTTCCCTGCGCAGAGCATCTCTCTTGTTCAGAGAGATGCCCGCATGACTCGTGCGCGCTGCGGCGGAAAATCAAAGGAAGCCAACAGCGTCAATTTCACGAGTGTCCGCCGCAAAACCGGGCAGCAATCAGAGCGCTCTCAGATCAAACTTGCCTGCAAAGGCAACAAATACTGAAGGCACAAGGGATTGCGCGGCGCGGCAGCGCAGGCGCATCATTTCACAATCTGAACTAGCAGATTGGCGGAGCACGACCGCGAAGTGCATATCGCGAGGCAGTCGCAGGGGCCGCAGCGGGAGGCAGTTGTGCCTCAGCGATCAACGTTTCGGCATGAGCCATTTCCGCAAGCGGGGTCGCAGCAAGCTCCAGAGCGGTCAGGTCGCAAAGCGGACAGTCGCCCGAAACTGATGGCAGGCTGTCAGAACTCGTCTTATCGACTGGTTCTGAAGTTTCTGAATGCGAATGAGCAGTTTTTCCATGGCTATGACAGTGAGAGTGGGAGCCGCCAGAATGAGAATGCGGCACCGACTGAGCGACCTCCGCCGACTCAGCAACGTCATGGTGGCAATCATGCCCTGGGTGATGAACATGTACCGACGCCGAGAACCACGCGAACGACCAGCTCGCAAGGATCATCAGGATGGAAAGTCGGCGAAGCATGAGGTTTTCCGGAACAACGTCGGTTTCAAAGAGGTCACGAAAGCTAACGCGAATACGCCACGAGATTCAACACGTTGGATGTGCAATTCATAAATTCTTCACAATCGTGACAATCTTGCCACTCAAATTTCGTCATAAGACATCACGAAACCTCAGGAATTGCCAGCTTTTGCTCACAGATTTATCTGAATCCAAACGCTGCCCGATTCAGCCGTGGCGGTTTCAACGAGCACGTTCGCAACTACAATGATCTGCTCTCGCTCAGCGAATAGTCCCGCCTCAGCCGACCAGGAAAAAACTTATGTACCTTCGGATGGCCAAACGAGTCCTGCTGGAAACTGACAAACGCCTCGTTTGGAAGTTCTTCCGAAACATGGGCATTCGTGGGACGATGTCCGTCCTGAAGTTCAAACGGCGACTCAAAAAGGGCGAATACTTCCCGCCATTTCTGTACGTCTCGGTGATCAACAGCTGCAACCTCAGATGCCAGGGCTGCTGGGTCGACGTCGCCGCCAAACAGCAGACGATTGATCTGAAGGCGATGTCAAAACTGATCACCGAAGCCAAAGAAATGGGCAACGCCTTCTTTGGCATCGTCGGTGGCGAGCCGTTCATGCATCCGGAGCTGCTCGAAATCTTTGAGGCTCACCCGGACTGCTACTTCCAGGTCTTCACCAACGGCCACTTCATCACGGACGAAGTCGCCAAACGGCTGCGAAAAGCCGGCAACGTCACGCCGCTGATCAGCGTCGAAGGAACCGAGATCGTCAGCGACGAACGCCGCGGCCGCGAGGGCGTGCTCAGCAAGACGATGCAGGGAGTGCAGACCTGCCTGGACAACAAACTGCTCACCGGAGTCTGCACCAGCGTCTGCAAGACGAATATCGACGAACTGGTCACCGAAGAATGGACCGATCGTTTGATCGAAATGGGTGTCTTTTACACGTGGTTCCACATCTATCGGCCGATGGGTCCGGACGCGTCTCCAGAACTTTGCCTCACCCCTGAGCAACAACTACGAGTCCGCGAGTTCGTCGTCGAGATGCGAGCCAAAAAACCGATCGCCATCGTCGACGCTTACTACGACGGAGAAGGCAAGGCACTCTGTCCGGCCGCAACCGGCATCAGCCACCACATCAACCCGTGGGGCGACATCGAACCGTGCCCGATCATCCAGTTCGCGACGGACAGCATTCACGACGAAACAAAAACACTGAAAGAAAAGTTCGCGTCAAAATATCTGAGTGACTTCCGAAAGCTGGCATCATCAACAACTCGCGGCTGCATCGTGCTGGAGCGGCCGGACCTGCTCGAAGAACTCGTCGTCCTGCACGATGCGAAAGACGCCACGGTTAGGAAAACGGCAATCGCCGAATTGCAGAACATGGAAGTGCGCACGTCGCAGTTCAATCCGGACAAACAGATTCCCGAAAAGAGCTGGGTGTACCGTCTGGTGAAACGTTTCCTGTTCAACGATTTCGGAGCGTACGACGGACACGATCACTCAGAATCAGCCGCCCCGTTCATCCTGCAGGCACGCGAGCATGATGGCTCACCCCAGAAGGAAACCCGAACTCCCGCACCAGCGTCCGGAAACCAGCATCCGTAGGCGGGGAAAACGAGCCACCGATCAACGTAGTCTCGACCGCTGCTCAACGTAGTCGTTTTTGCACGAAGTCTTTATCCTGAGATTTAAGGTTGATTCGCGGGTGATCTAAATAGTCATCTCAACGTTGCTCGCCGCCGACTGAGACCCTGAAGCAAGCTTAAAACACATCCACCGTTTTCATTCACATCCCAACAGACAGGAAACAGCATGTCTGAAGAGAATGCCGCCACATCGCCTGACGTTCCCGTTTCGAACGCGAGTTCGAGCCCGGCTGAAGCATTGGAAGATAAATTGCCTGCAAATGCCAAATCGATTTACCTGATCGCGTATCCGAAAATCGTCTTTCTCTATCCAACGTTCTTCGCTGCGTTGCTGGCAGGTCTACTGATCTTCTTTGGCGGCGAGAAGGATGTTCATCACAGCCGCTCCGGCGAAATAGCGACGCTGATCTTCCTCGGCGTCCTCGCCTTGAACCTTTGCGTCGTGACATTCGACTTCCCAAGAACGACATCGCTGACGCTGTTCTTCTTCGTCGCGATGCTGATCATGGGAGCGTTCCTGACGTTTACCTATAAACCTGACCTCGTCCCGGTAATCGGCGACGTCTTCAAGCACTTAAAACCCTGGGCGAACGCTCAATTCTTCTTCCTGATTTCCGGAATCCTCTTCGTCTTCTACCTGGCCGTGCTCGTCGCCGTTCGGTACGACTATTGGGAAGTTCGACCGAACGAGCTGCTCCATCACCACGGATTTCTGTCAGACCTCAAGCGTTACCCCGCTCCGAATCTGCGTATCGACAAAGAGATCAACGACGTCTTCGAATACATGCTGCTTCGTTCCGGACGACTGATCCTTCACGCCCGTCACGAAACGCGAGCAATCGTTCTCGACAATGTGGTCTTCATCAATCACAAAGAGCAACAGCTCACAAAGATGCTGGGAGCGTTGCAGGTCTCGGTCCGCGACGACGAATAGTTCGCCTGCATTTGCAAATCCCCTGGCACCTCTCCCCCTTGGGGGAGAGGTCGCGGTCTCAGCCGCGGGTGAGGGGTCTTAACGAACATACCATCGAGTGAATCGCATCCATCCGCAGAGCAGCATTGACATGCGAGGCCTCTTTGTCACCGGAACAGACACGGACGTCGGCAAGACGTATGTTTCGTCGATTATTCTGCGAGAGCTGATCGCCGCTGGGCACTCGGTTGGCGTTTCCAAGCCGGCCTGCAGCGGAGCAGTTTTCGAAGCTGGCGAAACTCGCTGGCCGGACCTTGATCAACTGGCCGAGGCAGCCGGACTCTCAGACATTGATCTCATCTGCCGGCAAAGATTTCAGGCGTCGCTCGCTCCACCAGTCGCTGCCAGACTGGAGGGACGGCAGCCAGACCTGTCGGCCATGCAGGATAATCTCCTGGCTTGGGAATCCCGCGCTGACATAGTCGTTTTCGAAGGGGTCGGCGGACTGCTTTGCCCACTCACCGACAAGGACTCAGTCGCTGACTTTGCCACCTGGGTGGGATTTCCGTTGCTGATTGTTGCCAGATTGGGCCTGGGAACGATCAATCACACCCTGCTGACGATCGAAGCCGCAAAGCTTCGCAATCTCATCATCGCTGGCGTCATCCTGAACGATGCAGTCGGCCTCGCCGACACGCCGGCAGGACGGACAAACTTTGCAGAACTGGCAAACCGAACCGACGTGCCAGTACTCGGAATCGTTGGCCGCGGCGGGCAATCCGTCAGGTTGCGGGATCACGAAACGCCCGCCAGAATAGATTGGTCACGACTGGCAAGTTCACGTGAAAATTTCGCGACGAGCCCTGAATAGCCAGCTCTTTACAACCAGCCGCAGGGTGCGTCCCGACGCACCGTCGTTGCGATCTCGGATGGTTCGTCGAGGACAGATCCGAAGCCCGCCCGATTCATTCTGCTGGAACACTCTTCGCGCACACGCCGTAATCTTCAGAACAGAGATCGGTAGCGATCCAGAGTTCCAGACTTTTGAGAGTTCTCCACTATGGCGTTTGAAGTTGCATGCAGTCAGTGCGAAGGTCGACTGATGGTCGAAGAGGCCGGAGTCATCGTGGCCTGTCCTCACTGCGGAGCCCATCTCAACATCGAAGCCCCTGTCGAGCACGAGGCGGCATCGACGGACGAGCGAACCAGTACACCTGACGATGAACCGCCCGCCGACTCAGCAGATCAGCCTGAGGCCGCCACCGAACAGCCCGTTGAAGTAAGTCCCGACTCCGAGCCGTCAACTGACGAGAATGTTGAGGGCTTCGAGCCGGCCCCCTCCGCCGCCATAGCGACAGTCGATGGTGAGTCGGAACCGGCCGATGCAGCCCCTGTG
Organism: uncultured Planctomyces sp.; assembly: GCA_937899075.1. GTDB lineage: Bacteria > Planctomycetota > Planctomycetia > Planctomycetales > Planctomycetaceae > JABMPE01. Next base: position 6,147 of record CALDJX010000491.1, read on the forward strand.
GTAACCGAAGTTCCAATCAACAGTTCCGCCATCGAGACAGCTCCGGAAGCGAATAACCCCTCGCCGCAATCGGTTGCCGATTCAGAACCCGCTCAGGAAGCAACAGCACACTTCGGTGCCACACATCCGGAGTCGCAACCAATTACACAGTCGCATCCGACCGGCGGAGCAATCGAAGCACCATTCATCTCAAGCGTTTCTGCCGGCCGCGGCGTCTCACGGCACACTTTTACGCTCGTTCGAAACTACGCCATCGCCATGACACTTGCGGTGATCTTCCTGGTCTACAAGCTGCTCAATCCAAACATGTCGGCGCTGGAAAGTCTGCCGGACGTTAAGCCGCAGAAGAAGGACGACAAGATCGTCTACAAACTCGTTCCTGAAGCCACTGAAATGCCGCCGGGGCATCTGCTTTCGCTCGGCCAGTCTCAGCGATTTGGTAATCTCCAGGTGACGCCTGTTCGAATCACCAAAGAACCGGTCGAGTTCGTGCATCACCTCGGCGATCCCGGCGTTTCACGAGAACCCGGCCCGGAAGTCGTAAAGCTTTGGTTTGAGTTCGAAAACCTCTCGACCGATCAGAGCATCGCACCGCTCGACGGGCTTGTCTTCAAACGAGACGACAACGATTTCGAAAACGTAAGGTCGAACAACTTCGCCTGCCGCTTGTCGCAAAAGAAGAAGGGCGGAGAACTCGCGTTCGTTTACGACCTCATCGAGTTCGACATCTGGAATCTCCGCGGCCAGAACGTCGAGCAGGAAATCGCTCCCGGCGAGAAGCTCGAAACCTACATCCCAACCAGCGAAGAAGGCGTCGCTCAGTTAATGAACTCAGACGAACCTCTCGTCTGGCGAGTCCAATTCCGCAAAGGCTACAGCCCGAAGAACTACGGAGTGACCACCGTCATCGAAGTCGCCTTCGAGAGTTCAGACATTGGAGCCGCCACACCTGTAACTCCCAAAGCTGCTGAACCAACTGTCGAAG
>CALDJX010000492.1 GCA_937899075.1 uncultured Planctomyces sp.
TGAGTGCATTCTTTGCGGAGATCATTGCGAGCGAATGTCGGTAATCCAAGCGTCCCGCGGCCGGGACAGGATGACGAAGCTCCAGTATCATTCGCGGTTTCAGTTTGATTTGTTTATTCAGGGCGAGGAGTTTCAGCGCGGATGAGTGCCGAACCTGACAGTGCTTCAGCACAGAACATCACTGCCTTCTTCGCAGAGCTGAGTCGTATTTACTCGGCGGATCGAATTCTGACGAACAACGCTCAGCTTGCGCCGTACGAATCTGACGGCCTGACGTGTTTCCGGGCCAAACCCTGCGGAGTTGTCCTGCCGGAAACTCAGCAGGAAGTCATCGACACAGTCCGACTGTGTCATCGCTTCGAGATGCCATTCATCGCGCGCGGCAGCGGAACGAGTCTCAGCGGCGGAGCGGTCCCGATTGAAAACGGCCTCGTGATTGCGATGAATCGGCTGAACAGGATTCTTAGTTACGACGCCGAGCAACGGACGACCGTGGTCGAGCCGGGCGTCATTAACCTGAAAGTTTCTCAGCACGTCGCTGGCGACCGGTTGTACTACGCGCCCGATCCTTCCAGCGGACCGGTCTGCACGATCGGGGGCAACGTCGCGTTCAACTCGGGCGGTGCTCACTGTCTGAAATATGGAATGACTTCGAACCATGTGCTGGGCATCAAGGCCGTGTTGCCTGATGGCAAGATTGTTGAACTTGGCAGCGACAGTCTGGAATCCGTCGGCCAGGATCTGACGGGGATGTTCATTGGCAGCGAGGGATTGTTCGGAGTCGCTCTGGAAGTAACGCTGCGATTGCTTCCTCAACCGGAAAAATATTACACGTTGCAGGCGGCGTACGATTCTCTGGAGAAGGCCGGCAATGCCGTCGCGATGGTCGTCGCGTCGGGGCTCCTTCCCGGAGCGATGGAGATCATGGACCGACTTTCGATGGACGCCGCCGACGCTGCCATCGGCCCGTGTTATCCGGAAGACGCTGCGGCGATTCTGATCGTCGAACTGGAAGGCACGACCGACGAAGTGGAAGCTGAAATGCCGCTTCTTCACGGAGTGATCGAAGAGTCTGGCGCCTACATTATCGAAGCGGCCAAGGACGATGCCCATCGCGCAAAAATCTGGAAGGGCCGGAAAAGTGCGTTCTCTGCGGTGGGGCGACTGAGTCCAGACTTTATTGTTCAGGACGGAGTCGTGCCTCGAACGAAGCTGGCGGAAGCACTTCGCGAGATCGAGCGACTCAGCAAGCAGTACGGAATTCGAGTGGCCAACGTTTTTCACGCGGGCGACGGAAACCTGCATCCGCTCGTGATGTTCGACGGTCGCGAAGAAGGAGCGTTGCACAAAGCCGAAGAACTGTCGGGCGAGATCATTCGGCTTTGCATTCGACTTGGCGGATCGATCACTGGCGAACACGGTGTCGGTCTCGAAAAGCGGATGTATCTCGGCGAGATGTACGGCGAAGACGACATTGAATTCATGCACCGGTTGCAGCACGCCGTCGATCCTCTGGAGCTGGCCAATCGGGGGAAGAAACTGCCGGCGTCAACGGCTCCCGCTTTGCTGACTCGAGGCGCCCACCCGCTTGAGAAGGCGGGCGTGATCTTCCGCGACTGACCGTTTTCTTAAGTATCAAAAGTTAAGATTTAACCCGAACAATCACGTCCGATATAAGAGGGCAGAGTGATCACACAGCGTAATGATCTGACGCAAAGCCGCGAAGACGCAGAGCTTCGCAAAGATTGGTCCGCGGACCCTGACAGAGTTCGCACGACGAGACTTGCGACGGAAGATTGCTGCGGTGCCTTTGCGTTTCTTTGCGTCTTCGCGGCTTTGCGTCAGCCTCAGTTTTGTCAGAACATTATTCAGCGGTACGTCTACTAAGCATGCACCAGCCAGCGAACATCGAAGAACTTCAGGACTTTGTCCGAGCCTCAAAGAACATCCGCGTGAGCGGTGCCGGGACGAAGCCTGCGCTGTCGAGCGGAGCCACCGTCAGCACGTCGCGCATGAGCGGAATTCTTGAGTACGAACCCAGCGAGTACACGTTCACGGCTCTGGCCGGTACGCCTTTGTCCGAGATTCGCGATGCCCTGGCAGAGAACGGGCAATTGTTTCCCTTCGACCCACCGATGGTCGAAGCCGGCGCAACTCTTGGAGGAACGACCGCCAGCGGGCTCTCCGGGCCAGGGCGGTTTCGGTACGGCGGAATTCGCGATTTCATTCTCGGCGTGAAGATGGTGACTGGCGAAGGTCGAGCAGTTTTCGGTGGCGGCAAGGTTGTTAAGAACGCCGCTGGCTTTGACATCCCGAAACTGGTGACGGGATCCGTCGGCCGGCTTGGCGTTCTGGTCGAGCTGACTTTCAAAGTGTTTCCGACTCCGCAAACGTGGACGACGATTCGAGCTGACTTCTCGGAGGTCGACACTGGCAACTCAGCGATGATTCGGCTGGCGATGGCTCAGGAAGAATTGCAGTGTCTGGATCTCGAACCGTCTGGCTGTCTGTGGTTGAGGCTCGGAGGTCTCTCGGCGGCGGTCAACGGGCGAATCGACCGAGTCCGAAATCTGCTGCAACAGGCTGATGCCGGCGTGAAAACTGAAGTGCTTAGCGGAAGCGATGACACTCAAGTCTGGAGCGACGCGCGTGAGTTTCGCTGGGTGCCGGAGAATCATCAGCTTCTGAAGTTGCCGGTCTCGCCCGCTCAGGTGATGACGGCCGAGCAGTTGTTGACTGAGGCCGGCTTCGAAAGCGTTCGCCGGTACAGCGTCGGCGGGAACGTTCTCTGGCTGGCTATTCCCGAATCGGTCGGCAGCGACGAGGTCGATCGGCTGTGTCAGCAGCTGGGTCGACCAGCGTTGGCTCTGACCGGAAGCTGGAGTGACCCTCAGCGAGGCCCACGGCACGGCCAGAATTTTGCGGAACGATTACTGACGGTCTTCGATCCGGATTCACGATTCGATACCGCAGCGACGGCGTAATTTGATTTCCACGATATTCGTAATTCTCGCGACGGCATTTTCATGCAGCACAATATTCCCGTTGATCAGATCGGACCTTTGGGCCTGCCGATGGCAGAGGCCGTGCAGAAGTGCGTCCACTGCGGATTCTGCCTGCCGGCTTGTCCGACCTACCAGGTTCACGGCGAGGAAATGGATTCGCCGCGTGGTCGCATTTTTCTGATGAAGGAAGTTCTGGAAGGCAACGTCGATCTGCACGAAGCCGAGCCTTACATAGACAAGTGTCTGGGATGCGTCGGCTGCGAAACGGCATGTCCTTCCGGAGTTCCGTACGGCGAGCTGATCACCGCTTTTCGCGCGACGAGCGAATCCAAACGCGAGCGATCTGCCATCGACAAAACGCTCCGTCGATTCATCCTCGAAACGTTACCGTATCCAGGCCGCTTTCGATTGGCGGCAAAACTGGGCGGCGTCGGACGAATCTTCAGGAAGGCCATGCCCGGCCGACTGGGCGACATGCTCGATCTGCTTCCGGCAAAGCTCCCGGCAGCTCAACCCTTGCCGGAAGTCTTCCCGGCCGAAGGGGAACGTAAAGGTCGAGTGGCGCTACTGGCTGGCTGCGCGCAGCAGGTCCTTGCTCCGGACATCAACTTCGCGACGATGCGAGTGCTCGCGAAAAACGGAATCGAAACCGTCATTGCCAAACAGCAGTCATGCTGTGGAGCGTTGGCGGCTCACACGGGGGCGGCGGATCAGGCAAAGAAATTTGCGAAGCAGAACCTGAAGGCGTTCCCCTCCGACGTCGACGCAATTCTCACCAACGCTGCCGGGTGCGGGTCGGGCATGCACGAATACGCACTCTGGCTCCGCGGCGAGCCGGAACAGGCGGCGGCCGAAGAGTTCGTCAAACGAGTTTGCGATGTCAGCGTGTTTCTGGCGAAGTTGGGAATTGTCGCGCCACCGGATTTATCAACAACAACGCGTCTCGCTTATCACGACGCGTGCCATCTTGCTCACGCTCAGAAAGTGAAGTCTCAGCCGCGGCAACTGCTTTCGTCGATTGGCAATCTCGAACTTGTTGAGATCCCGAATGGAGACATGTGCTGCGGCTCGGCGGGGACGTACAACATCGAGCAGCCTGAAACCGCCGCGGAACTCGGCAATCAAAAAGCGCGAGCGGTCATCTCAACCGAACCCGACGTCGTCGCGACAGGCAACATCGGCTGCATGACGCAAATTGAAAATCACCTGGCGAAAGTGGTCTTCGGAAAACGCATCCCCGTCCTGCACACGATGCAAATCCTCGACCGCGCCTATCGAGGCGAACCGCTTTGCTGAGCGGGGAATGGCCGATGTCTCACAGTTTTGTTTAACGGCAAAAAAGCACTGGCGGAGCCAGTGGCACGCGGGCTACCAGATGGTTATCGCAGCCAGCCTTTGCGCCAGAAGTAAAACAACATCACGCCGGCGATGGTTGCCATCATGCCGAGCGCGAATGGGTAGCCGAGACGCCATTCCAGTTCCGGCATATTCCAGGGTGATGTCTGAGTGTCAAAGTTCATGCCCCACAGGCCGGTGAAGAATGACAACGGGATGAAAATCGTGGCGATCACCGTCAGCACTCGCATGGTTTCGTTGGTTCGGTCGGTAACCTGAGAGAAGTGGAACTCGCGCAGGTCCGAGCACATTTCTCGAAAGGTGTCGATCGCGTCGATGATTTGCGTTGTGTGATCCTGGCAGTCTCGCAGGTAGATGCGAGTTTCGGGCTTGACGAGTTCCGCAGAACCGTCGGTGCGTCTCATGATTCCCAGGGCTTCTCGCTGGCGAAGAAAAAGTCTTCGCGCTCGAACCAGTTCGTGCCGGATGGCGTGCAGCTGAGGGACGGTGTTGGTGGCGTCGTTGTCCGTGATCTGCCGATCGATTTCGTCCAGCGTGTCACCGTAATGTTCGACGACGGGGAACCACGCATCGACGACTGAGTCGAGCAGCGTGTAAGCAAGGTAGTCCGGGCCTTCGGATCGAATGTTACCTCGGCTTTCGCGCAGTCGGTCTCGTACGGGTTCGAAGCAGTCGCCCGCTTTTTCCTGAAACGTCAGAACGTAGTCGTCGCCGACGAAAATGCTGATCTGCTCCGTTTCGAGTCTTGGGCCGGGGACCGGAATTCTTGTCACGAGGAACAGCGACTCGCCATAGAACTCGGCCTTCGGTTGTTGATGGACGTTGACGACGTCTTCCAGCGCGAGCGGGTGCAGTTTGAAGATTCGGCCGATTTCCTGAATCGTGCGGCTGTCACCCAGCCCGATTACGTTGACCCAGGTGATCGGCCGGCGCCGTAGAATCGGTTCGACTCGCGAGACACCTGGCAGCGTTTCTTCTTTCAGCTCGGTCGGACCGTAACTGAGAATGCGAATCTCCGGTTTTTGAGCAGCGGGATCTGTCTGAACCGTGCCCGGTACTGCTCCCGGTGCGGAGTGTCGTCGGAAGAGTGCGCGACGAACGTGACGGCCGGCGTGTTTAGGTTCTTTCATGGGAATCCTTTCCGCAGATTCAAGGTGCGACTCGCGGCTTGCTTATACCGAGTAGAGCTCGGTGATGGGACTGCCAGAGCTGATCGCGTAGGGGCGGCCTGCCAGATCCTTGAAATGACTGGCCGGGTCGATGCCGAGGGCGTGAGCGATCGTCGCGGTGACGTCCCAGGGGCCGAACTTTTTGCTGACCGGATACCCGGCGTGACGGTCAGACTTTCCGATGACTGATCCGGGGATGACGCCGGCTCCAGCCAGAACGATGGAGTAGGTCGCTGCCCAGTGCTTTCGACCAGGGGTTGCTCCATCGAAATTTGGTTCCAGAGCGACCAGCGGTGCTCGACCAAACTCACCCATGCAGACGACCAGGGTTTCGTCGAGCAGACCTCGCGTATCGAGATCTTCCAGCAGCGCCGAAAAACTCTGATCGAACTTCGGCAGCAGGTGCTTGCCCATTACCTGGAAGATGTCGTTGTGAGTGTCCCAACCAAACTCTTCGTCGTCCGAGAATCGGTCCTGCCCGCGGTTGGAATGATTCCACACAACGGTGACCAGAGGCGTGCCGGCTTCGACCAGTCGTCTTGCGAGCAGGCATGCCTGGCCGGAACGGTGCCGACCGTACCGGTCTCGCAACGCGGCGGGTTCGCCGTCGAGGTTGAAGGCTTCGCAAGCTTCCGGACGGTCGAGCATGTCGAACGCCTGCCGGTATAACGCCTGCATGTCGAACATCGGTGACGAGAATTCCGTGCCGGCCTGGGACGCGGATGCTTCCAGGTGAGAAAGCAGTTCGGCTCGTCCGCTGCGACGATAACCATCCAGTGTGGCGATCGGCGTCAGTCCAGGCACCGGCGGTCGGCCGGTGGTCACATCGCCGACGATCATAGGGTCGAAGTCTTTGCCCAGCAGGCCGCCAAACTGGCCGGGACCGATTTCAAAAGGCACCTGAGCCGGCCCGTTAACCATCACCGACGTGTGGACGAACTTCTGAGTCGGTCGCACTCGCTTAAGAACAGAGCCAAAGAACGGATGATCGGTGGGTCTCGCGGGCGGATTCGACGATAGCCGCTGGTGATAGGTGCCGGTCATCGCGAGATAAAACGCCGAGCCGTGATCAAGATCCTCGTGAGACAGCGTTCGGATAATGCTGTACCGATCGGCCAGTTTCGCGAGCTGCGGCAGCCGGTCCGAAATAATCGTTCCGGGCACGGACGTCGGGATGGCTCCGAAGGCTCCGCGAATTTCGGTGGGAGCGTCGGGTTTGGGATCCCACGATTCGAGCTGACTTTGGCCTCCGTTGGCAAAGACGATAATCACCGATTTGGCCTGGCCGAAACCCGGCAGCGCGTTTGCTTGCGACGTCGATGGATCGTTCGCACGAGCGCGGGGCAGCCGCAACATTTCGCCAAGCAGGGCGAATGCTGGGACGCTGGTCGTGCGGAGCCAGTTACGACGATTCATGAATATTGAGGTCTGTCGGTGGGTTAATCTGATAGTCGTGGTCTGAGAAAACTCTATCACATTCCGCAGTGTTCCTCAGTGGTTGAATTTTTATGGGCAGAGTCGGTGGATCAGAGGTCAGCAGTCTGGGCTGGCAGTCTGGGCTGGGCTGGGCTGGGCTGGGCTGG
>CALDJX010000493.1 GCA_937899075.1 uncultured Planctomyces sp.
CACGCGGAAACTTCCATCCTGAGCACGCTTTCTGTCGGCGATGTTCAGGTCGCCCAGGACTTTGAAAACATTGATCAGTGAAAGGCCGGATTCCCTGGGAAGCGGATCAAGAGCAACGATCCGGCCGTCGATGCGCAGTCGCACGACGACACCGTCATCTTTGGTCGCCACGTGAATGTCAGTGGCGTGTCTTGAGAGGGCTTCGCCCAGCAGAGTGAGCGTCGTTCTCATGCCAGACGGTTTGTGTCCTTCAATGTCGGAAACGGAATCGACGACTCCGTCGGAAAACGAGCGGCCAACGAATGACATGTTGCCAACCATGTTCGGTGCCACCAGACCGGAAAACGGCATGACAAACTGCACATCGGGCGCTTTGCGTTTGGGGGGGCGAGGAACGACGAGGAATTGCTTCAAGCCGACCTTGAGAGTTGGATCGGTGACTTGAGAATTTCTCCATCGCACGTACGTCCAGGAGGGGATACCGCAGGTGGCAATGAGGACGCCAGTACCGATAAGCCAGGCGGGCAGAAGCATCGCCGTCAGGATGCCTGCCAGTCCCCATGCGAAAATCTTTTCGGCCCGTGAATCCACATTCAGTTGGAGGGCGTCGCTGTCGTCAACACACAACCTCATCGAACGCAACCACGTGATCGCTGCTGGAAGAACAATCGCAAACTTCACCCAGGCCATTGGCCGATCCTGACGCAGACAGGTTGCACGAAATCAATAAAAGCAGCATCTCCGTCTTTCATTTGTTGAATGGATACGGAAAAACGCTCGGAACAATCCACCAATTCGAGCCTACTGGTCGGTACCGTCGAATCCAACCGACCGTCCGCTGGATGAAACGACGACTGTGTGGATAGCTGACGTGAACCTGAATACAACCCGCCCATCCTGGACGGGCCACCCAACGGTACCACCTTCACTCTGCCTGGGGCACCAGTATCAACCCAACTGTCGGAAACGAAAATTCACTCTCCCTGGGGAGAGTCGAGCCCCAGCGAGGAGAGGGGACATGCGGGAAATCATGACTCGATGTGGGCTGTCATGCTCGATGAGTTTCCCGCTCCGCAAACTCGCAAGCTCGTTTGCGACTCTCCCCAGGGAGAGTAAAAGTTGTGTAGATACCAATGCCCAGTGGGCGGTTGAAAATCCAGCTGCGAAATTACTTCGCACTGGCCGGCAGGTTCTGCAGCAGATAGCGAGTCATCAGCTCTCGCAGATGTCGTGTCGTGTTTTTACGTTCTTTGATCGAATGCGTGCGGTTGGGATAGGCCATCATGGCGAACTGCTTGTTGTGAGCGATCAGCTCGTCGATCAGCATTTCCGTCGTTTGATAATGACAATTGTCGTCGCCCGTTCCGTGAATCAGCAACAGGTTGCCTTCGAGCTGTTTCGCAAAGTTGATGGGCGAACCGTCGCGGAAACCCTCGACGTTGGTTTCCGGCAGACCCATGTAGCGTTCCTGGTAAATCGTGTCGTAGTATCGCTGGTTGGGAACCGGGGCGACGGCGATGGCTGTTGAATAGAGCTTCGGGTATTTGAAAATGGCATGGAGACTCGATGAACCGCCTCCGCTCCAACCCCAGATGCCAACTCGGCTGGCGTCGAGATACGGCCGCTGTTTGAGGACCGCTTTCACGGCGGCCGCCTGATCCTGCGGAGGGATGATGCCGATCTTCTGGTAGATACTTTTCCGCCACGCTCGACCACGCGGAGCTTTGGTGCCTCGATTGTCAAAGCTCATCACGACGTAGCCGCGCTGAGCGAGCATCGAGTGCCACAGCCAGGAACTTCCGCCCCAGCGATCCACCACCGTCTGCCCGGCCGGTTCGCCGTAAACATAAACCAGCAGCGGATACTTCTTCGACGGATCAAGATTCGCTGGCTTGATGCACCAACCGTCCAACTCAATTCCGTCGCCAATGTCGACACGCAGAAATTCCGTTTTCGTCAGCTTCAGCTTCGCGAGTTTTTCGGTCAGTTCCTTGTTGTCTTTAAGAATTCTCACTGGCTTATGATCAGGCAGCGTGATCAGCATTTCGACCGGTGGATGGTCGGCGGCTGATTTGCGATGAATGGCGTAACGGCTGTCTTTTGAAATCTGATAGTCGTGGGTGCCGGTTTGATCTTTGGGAGTGACTCGCTGAATGCCCGTGCCATCGAGATTGGCTCGGAACAGGAACCGTTGAGACGCATCGTCGGGCGACGCGATGAAGTACAGCCAGCCGTTAGCTTCGTCGATTTTGAGTAGCTTGATGACGTCGTAGTTGCCCGGCGTTGCGAGTGCCACCTGCCGGCCGTCGCGTGAGACGATGTAAACGTGTCGCCAGCCATCGCGGTCGCTAATCCAGGCGAAGCCGCGTCCTTCGTCGAACCAGGTCAGTTCGTTGTGAGCGTCGACCCACGCGTCGTCCTCTTCAACGAGGATCGGTCGTGCGTCTCGTCGCTGAGAATCAGCGTGCGTAACCCTGTGAACTTCGACATTGACCAGAAAGAGCCGATTGCGATTTTGCAGACGGTTGAACTGTTGAAGAAGCAGTTCCTTGGAATTGTCTGCCCAATCCATTTTCGGGACGTAGTGATCTCGCGAGTCGCCAGGCAGCCGGATCCAGTCGGTGATTCCTGAATCACAATTCACGACGCCCACGCGGCAGGCGGGATTTTTCTGACCAACCTTCGGGTACGCGAACCAGGTCACCTGCGGGTAAAGCGAATCGGTATTATTCACCAGCGGAAACTTCTGGACGCCGGTGGTGTCGATCTGTTGGTAAGCGATCGACGCTCCGTCGGGGCTCCACTGAAAGCCATCGCGCAAACCGAATTCTTCTTCGTAAACCCAGTCGCCAGTTCCGTTGATGATGTCGTCGGTCGCGGTTTCGGTCAGGCAACGAACGGTGTGATCAAACAGGTCTTCGATGTAGATGTTCCGGTCACGCAGGTAAGCGACATGTTTTTCTGTTGGCGAAAACTTTGCAAACATCAGCGTCGACGACGAAGCGTCGCTGCCGAGTTTTCGCAGTTGTCTCGCGGACCGATCAAGCACCCAGTAGTCGCCGCGAGAATTCTGCCGCCAGACTCGCTTTGAGTTTGTGTAAATCAGCAGCTTCGTTTGACTCTTCGACCAGGCGTAGTCTTCAATTTTCAGGGGCGAGGACTCGCCCGGCGGAATCAACTCGGCTGCCGAGACGATGATTTCCTTTTCGCCGGTCGCCGGATCATGCCGAACGATGTCGCGGCGATCTTTGTGTTCGGCCGATTGTTCGAGCGTTGTGAAGGCACTGCCATCGTCCAGCCAACGCGCTCCGAAGCTTTCGGTTTTGAATTCGCTGCCACCGTAAATCCGATCGATCGTGAGGACCGATTCGTCGCCCTTTGGTTTGGTGACTTCTGGTTCGGCGGAGATTGCGAAAATCGGAGATGTCAGAGAAAGCACGCCGAAAGCAACTGATGCAATCACACGAGGAAATCGAGTGCCACTGGCTCTGCCAGTGCCTTTTGAAACAGACGGCTGTTCGGTGACTCGCACTGGCAGAGCCAGTGGCACTCGTTGATGCTTGCTGGTTGCCTCTGTGACTCGACGATCAAGGGCGAGCAGGATTCTGTTTGTCATTGGTTGGTCATTCCTTGGCGCGGCGCGGGATTTGAGCTTGAGCTTCTCGGTCGCCGACGATGAAGTGGCCGAGCGGTTTGTTATCGGGATCGGTGATTAGCCACACGGCGCCGGGACGAGTTTGTTGACGTTTGCGCTTTCCGGCATCGATGCCGCCGTAAGATTTTGGTTTGCCGGATTGGTCCATCCAGTGCAGGACGACTGTCGACTTGCTGCGGTTTATGAAAACGACGTCGAACGGATTGCCGTCTGGCTTCGAAGCGGGCGCTGCAGACTTCTTCGCCGGTCGCCATGCGAGCTTCGGCAACGATTCATCTTTGGGAGCCACCTTCTTTGCAAACTCCTGCGGAGCCAGTGCTCGCAACTCTTTCAACTTTGCCAGGTGTTCGGGTTGGGCGGCGAGGTTCGTCCATTCGTAGCGGTCGGCCACGCTGTCGTACAACTCTTCGTCGCCGTTCGAATAATGAATGTACCGCCAGTCTTCGGTGCTCAGGCCGTACGAACCGGCGTCGCCGAGGTACGTCACCGAAGAGTGATCCCAAGCGGCGTTCGGATTCTTGAGCAGCGGCAGCAGGCTGGGGCCGTCGTTGTCTGATTTGCGAGGTAGACCTGCGAGGTCGGTCAGCGTCGGGAAAAGACTCACCAGGTTGACCGGCTTCGTGCATTGCTGACCGGCGGTTGTGCCGGCGGGAAGTCCTGGTACTCCCCTGGGGGCTCGGACAATGAACGGCACCCGAGTACACGCTCGCCAGCCCGTGAACTTCTGCCAGTGCTGCTTCTCGCCCAGATGCCAGCCGTGATCACTCCACACGGCAACGATGGTGTTGTCGGCGTTGGGGCCGTTTTCCAAAGCGTCGAGCACTCGACCGAGCATTGCATCGGCAAAGGAAATCGAAGCAAGGTAACCCTGGATGCCCTGCTTCCACTGGCCGTGCTCGCGGATGTGAGCGAAGTAGCGATTGGGGCCTCGCTTCTTCCCGGCTGGCGGGAGGTCGTCAAGATCGTCTTCGCGATAGCCGGGCGGCAACTGAATCTCGTCGAGCGGGAACTGGTCGAAGTATTTCTGCGGAACGAACCACGGTTCGTGTGGCCGATAAATTCCGCAGGCCAGGAAGAACGGCTTGTTGTGCTTTCGGCTGAGTTGATCGCCGACGTACTTCGACACGAGCCAGTCGCCTCCGAATTCTTCGTCAGTCGCGTCGAGTCCGCCCCAGTCTGTTTCGACATACTGCCACGGGCCGCCGCGAGGGAGATTGACCGGCCGCTTGTCGGGGTACAACGTTCGAGGAAACGGGTTCTCGGTTTCTTTAGCGGGGAAGTAGTCGTCCCATGACGGCGCGTCGATGAAGTAGTGCAGAATCTTTCCCGAACCGCTCGACCAGTAACCGTGCCTCGAAAAGTATTTTGGCAGCAGTTCCGCGTCAGGCAGCACCTCGCGCATCTTCTGGCCGTTTTCGTACATGCCGGAAGTGTTCGGAGCGATGCCCGTCATGATGGCCGTGCGGCAGGGATTGCACGCGGGAGCCGGGCAGTGAGCGTTCGTAAACAGAACACCGCTGGCAGCCAGCCGGTCGATGTTCGGAGTCTTTGCCTGAGGATGCCCTCCCAGGCAACCGATCCAGTTGTTCAAATCGTCGACCGAAATGAACAGGACGTTCGGTTTGCTGTCGGCCGCGTGGCTGCACGAAGCTGCGACGAGCTGCCAGGCGACGACTAAGAACAGTGAGTTCAGCAGTTTGGGACTAATCATTTTCTAACGGGCTGTCTCAACTTTCTGACGCAACGTCGCGGAGATGCAGAGCGAGGCTGTGGCGCAATCATTTATTAGCCACGGATGGACACGGATGGACACGGATGGACACGGATGGACACGGATTTTCACGGATGGCTATGGATGCCGCAGAGAAGCATCCGTCTTTATCGGTGAAATCGGTGGTTCTTATTCTGGTTCGTGTCAGAAAAACAAAGCAATTGCAGGTGAGTAATGCAGAGAGACACTTTGCGAATCTTTGCGTCTCTGCGGCTTTGCGTCAGGTTCAGAATGATTGATAGGAGTCTTAAGAAAGTCCGGCGACGGCCCATTCTTTCCGGTAAGGCTTGGACAGCAGATTCGCTGCCTGCGCGTGGCCGGTCAGCTTTTGCGCGGCGGCGTCCCACTTCAGTTCCGTTCCGCGCAGCCGGATGGCGATGGTGCCGAGCAGGATGGTTTCCGTGAGGTTGCCCGCGTAGCCGAAGTTCGAATTCGTCGTGCCTTCGCCTCGGCAGGCGTCCGCCCAGAGGACGTAGTGGCTGAGCCGTTCGAGCTTTGGCCTTTCATAGTCGGCAAACTTTTCTTCGGGCAGCAGTTTCGGGGCTGCGACGTGAGGGATGAGCAACGACCCTTTTTCGCCGATCAACACTGAGCCAGCGTTCGGGATGTTTGACTCATCCAGGATGCCGGCGAGTTCTTTCACCGGCTTATGCCCGACGCCGTCGATCCAGGTCAGGTTGATCGTGTCGCCGGCTGTTCGATCGTTGCCGGGGAAGACGTATTTGACTCGCGCCGAGTACGTCCACGTTTCCGTGTTGATCGACGGTGCCTCGGCGGTGATCGATGTTGGAGCGCCCAGGCCGATGGCCATCGAAACTGGATCAAGAATGTGGCAGCCGAAGTCGCCGAGCTGTCCGTTGCTGAAATCCTGCCAGTGTCGCCAGTTGAAGGGGTGATAAATTTCTGCTTTGAATGGTCGTTCGGGAGCGACGCCGAGCCAGTTGTTCCAGCGGACTCCCTTCGGAACGGGATCGCTGTTTTGCGGTCTGTCGTCAACTTTTCGCCAGCTCGGGTTACCGGCCTGCCACGAGAAGACTTCTTTGACTTTTCCGATCGCTCCGTCATGAACGAGCTGCACGGCCGATCGATACTCGGCGTACGCCTGAATCTGATTCCCCATCTGAGTGACCACGCCCGCCTTCTTTGCGGCGTCGCTCAGGACGCGTGCCTCGTGAACGGTGTGTGTCAGCGGCTTCTGACAGTAAACATGCAGGCCTCGTTCGATGGCACTCAGAGCGACCGGGGCGTGCATGTGGTCGGGCGTTGAAACGATGACGGCGTCGAGTTTTTCTTTGTCGAGCAGAACTCGCCAGTCGGCATACCGCGTTGCTTTCGGAAACTGTTCGGCGGCTCGGCCAAGGTGCATCGGACCATCGTCGATATCGCAAATGGCCTGCACGGTGACGTGAGGGCTTTTGGCGGTTTCCATCATGTCGGACCAGCCTTTGCCGCCGACTCCGATGCAGCCGATGTGGAGCTGGTCGTTTTTGCTGGCAAACGCGTTTGTGCTGATCAACGGAAGGCCGAAGCCGGCAGCGGCAGCACTTTGAATGAATGAACGTCGAGTCAATTGATGAGTCATGTTCGAACTCCTGTCGGAAACGAGAATGGCGGTCTCACGAGTGGTCAGAGAAACGTCGGACTTGTAGTCTTCCCGCTCGCGTTTCAGAGTGCAACGGGCTGGTCATATTCTGGTGAATGGTGTGCGTTCAGGAATGATCGTAGGTCAGGCTTCGCCTGACGAAAACTGGAGATAAGATAACGCCTGACGAATAGTGGCAGAGACCAGCCATAGACCATGCGGGAATTCCGTCAGGCGAAGCCTGACCTACAAGACGACGAGGTCAGGAACGATGTTGAATTCTCCGCTCAATCGAAAACTCCGGATGGCTCTGATCGGAGGCGGAGGTGCCGGCTTCATTGGCAAAGTTCATCGAACGGCGGCGCAGCTTGATGGCCGAGCCGAACTTGTTGCCGGAGCTTTTTCTTCGTCGAAAGATCGGTCGCGTCAGACGGCTTTGACGTTTGGAGTCGACCCCGCAAGAGCGTACGCATCGTGGGAAGAAATGCTTGTTACCGAAGCCGCTCGGCCTGAGGGCGAACGAGTCGATTTTGTGAGCATCGCCACGCCGAACTTTCTGCATTTCCCAATGGCTCAGGCGGCGCTCGCGGCCGGCTTCAACGTCATTTGTGACAAGCCGATGACGACGACTGTTGCCGATGCTCAGACACTGGTTCGCCTCGTCGAAGAAACAGGAGCGGTCTTCGCGCTGACTCATAATTACACCGGTTATCCGATGGTTCGTCAGGCGAAGGCAATGATTGCTGCGGGCGAACTCGGCGAAATTCTCGCGGTGCGGGCTAACTATGTTCAGGGCTGGATGAGGGCCGTGGTTCCTGAGGAACCGGCGGCTCGCGGAACATGGAAAGACGACCCTCTAAAGAATGGACCGGGAGCAACGATCGGCGACGTCGGCACTCACGCTTACAACCTTGCTCGATACATGACGGGACTTCAGCCCTCCGAAGTGCTCGGCAAGTTGACGACGTTTTCCGGGCGACACCTCGATGACTATGGGCACGCGCTGGTGCGATGTTCGAACGGTGCTTTGATCATGGTGACGGTCAGCCAGGTCACACATGGGCGACTGAACGACCTGTCGATCGAAATCGACGGTGACAAAGCATCGCTGTCATGGCGTCAGGAAGAACCGAACTCGTTGACGCTTCGACAGACCGGTCAGCCACAGAGAATCTACGATCGCGCTCCGGGACAGGCTCACATGAATGACGCAGGTAACGCCGCCTGCCGGATTCCAGCCGGGCATCCAGAGGCCTTCTTTGAAGCGTTCGCCAATGTGTACTCGTCAGCCTACGACGACATGATCTGGCGAAACAGCGGCGGCGACCGCGATCCGCGATCAACGATTTATCCAAACGTGTACGATGGCCTGGAAGGCGTCCGCTTCATCGAACAAACCGTCGCCAGCAGTAACGCCAACAGCGTCTGGCTGCCGCTGGCTGCTCGTTGAAGACTCAGTCGGCAGCCGGTTATTGCGAATTTGGGTGGACTGTCGTCTGACGCAAAGCCGCAGAGACGCAAAGTTTCGCGAAGAGACTACCGAATACTGCGAGCTTTAACTCGTTGTGTCCTGGATCGAACATCTGCCATTTCGATTTCTTAATTCTTTGCGAGCCTTAGCGGCTCTGCGACTTTGCGTCAGATACTCAGCATGAAATGAGGTCTCTCATTTGCCAATCGTCACGTCGACGTTCACTTTCGGAAGGTCCGCTCCGACGAGGATCGTGCGGTCCTGGTTCTTCATGCCGTTGGCTGAGCAGGTGAATTTGTATTCGCCTTTGGTCAGGTTCTTAATTTCGTAGCCGCCGTCTGGATTGGTCGGAACGGTGATCGTCGCTGCACGATCGGGAAACAGCATGAAGCCGGCGCCGGTGTTGGACGACATGATCGTCATCGTTGGCTGAAGTTTGATCGTGGCTCCCGCGACGGGTACGCCGTTGAATGTGACTCGCCCGTGAACGCTCGCATGCTTTGGATGCTTCCGTAAGAGCTGATTGCGCCAGTCGAACTGGTCAAGAGACTTGCAGGCGGCGTGCCAGTTTTTCGACTCGATCAACAAGCGACGCCGGGGCAATCGAAGTGGTGCGACTTCGTAAGCGTGAAGCCTGAAGCAGTGAGAAAATCAGGCGCAACGAAAGAGTCGTGACACCCAGCAACCAGCCGACGACGAGCGTTGCCAGCCACGCGGTCAACGTTTCAGAATTCGATGCGGATTCAGAAGTCGCGGCAAGTGAATCGCCGGTCGCAGCGTCGGGCATCTCGTCTGGCGACAGGGAGCCCGTTCTGTCAGAGAGTGAGCCTGAACGAGACTCCCGTTTACCGGTGAGACCGCAGCGTCAGATGACTCAAGATTGTCGACGGTCGCTGTTTCCTGATCGGCCGCGTGTTGAAAAGTCATCGTCAGGACTGTCGCGACAGGGGCCAGCGCCATCAGCACGAACGCGAAGCAGGCGACCACGTACCTCGCAGAAGCCGACGCGTTTTTCAGGGCCGCAAGAAGCAACGCAGCCAGCATCGCCACGAGGGTTCCCTGCCACAGAAAGTGGATCAGTGACCAGCCGAGTGTTTCGACGAATGGATGATTCAACGTCTGCAGATCAACGGTCATTGCACACCGCCTTCCATTTCATCCAGGAGCTTTCGAATGTCGGCGATTTCCTGAGCGGTCGCCTTCTTCGACGACAACGCCTGCATCACGAGTTTCTCCGTCGCTCCACCGAAAGCTCGTGACACGAGATCTTTGACGAGTTGCTTTTGCGTGACAGTTTCTTTCTGCCTCGCCCGATAAACGTGCGAACGTTGAGACTCGTTCCGCAGCAACAAACCCTTGTCCGTCATGATCTGCATGAGTTTCAGCATGGTCGTGTAACCGACGTCGCGTTTCGGACTGAGTTCGTCGTGAACCTGCCTGACCGTGCATGGACCGAGGGACCAGAGGACTCGCAGAATTTCAAGTTCCGCGTCTGTTGGACGCGGTGATTGCGGCGTTGGTGGCATGTTGGGAAATAACCAGTACGAGGATGTCGACGAAGGTCTTCGTAGAAGACTACGAAGATCTTCGTACGATGCAATTCTGATGTTTAAGGCGCCGAACTACTTGTCGCCGATGCCGACTCGCCGGTGCTGAAACGCGGGATGGTCGCTACAGTTCGCGGTGGCCGGCAATCCCCTTTTTGAAC
>CALDJX010000494.1 GCA_937899075.1 uncultured Planctomyces sp.
GACTGGTCGAATCCGAAATCTTCCAGCGCCTCGGCAACTTCCGAATGGCTCTGTGGAACCGGTGTCGACGCCAACTGCTGAATCACGGCGATCCGAGCAGCCGTGCTCCTGAGTCCGGCGCCGCGAATCAGTGCCTTGACCTCAGTCATCGGCAGGTTCAGTTCAGGTCGAGTCATGGCACCATCAAAGCTCGCTGGAAAGAGAGTCGCTCAATTTGAGCAGAACCATAATTGCATTTGGCTTTCATTTGCAAATGACGATGCTCTGCAAATCGGGCCGAAGTCTCTCAATTCGCTGAATTTTTCTTCATTTCCGAAACATTCACGGCAGAGGCCGGTGCCGTCGCTCGTGCGGACCACCCCTAAATGCTAGTCTCTTGCAAATACACAACGACTAGCAAATAGTGAATCGGCAAGACTTTAGCCGACTCCAGCGGTCCACCACGTTTCGGACGCCCTTCCCTGCGGAGCGACTCGGCAATGACGCCTGCTGAATTACTGATAATCTACTGCTGCCTGATCGTGCTGGCTTCGCTGGCCGGCGGTTGGCTGCCGTCGATGTTTCGCATTTCTCATCTGCGCATGCAGTTGCTCATGAGCCTGGTGGGCGGAATGATGATCGGCGTCGCCTGCCTGCATCTGCTGCCTCAGGCAATCTCCCAACTGAACAATCCTGCCTGGCTGTCGGGATCGCTGCTGCTGGGTGTTCTTTGCATGTTGTTCCTGCTCCGTTTCGGCCACGTTCACCATCACGGCGAGGCCGCGTCGACGCACGCTGACTGCGGACACATTCCGGCCATCACTCCCACAGACGATTGTTCGCACACCCACGATCACGATCACGACAGTCACCACGATCACGACCACGAAGAGTTGGTCGACGTTACATCGCCCGGTGCCCCTGCCCCTGCTCCCGCTCGTCATCGACTTAGCTGGGTTGGACTTTTCCTGGGCCTGGCACTGCACACGCTTTTCGATGGAGTCGCCCTGGGCGCGAGCGTCGTCTCGGAAGCTGGCAGCAGTACGGCGGCCAGCTTCTCACTCTTTGGGTTGGGTACCTTCCTGGCGGTAGCGCTGCACAAACCTCTCGACGCGATGTCGATCACGTCGGTCATGAGCGCGGGCGGCTGGGCACCTCGAAGCCTCGCCGTCATCAACGGAGGCTTCGCTCTGGCGTGCCCGGCCGGAGCACTCTTATTCTGGTTCGGGACGTCGGCACTTGATTCAAGCACGCACATTGTCGGCTGTGCCCTCGCCTTTTCGGCCGGAGCTTTTCTCTGCATCGCTCTGACCGATCTCATTCCGGAAGTACTCAACCATCAACATGACCGAGTGAAGCTCAGTCTGGTACTCATTCTGGGCAGCATCCTGGCGATCGGCATCGAGTTTTTGCCTGGACACAACCACGGCCGACATCGCAACACCACTCCACAATCAATGCCCGCCGCGATCCCGTCGTCGAGCACAGACACCGGTGCCGCGTTCACCGAATCGTCGCTTTAGCTTTCGACGATGCCCGGCGATGCCTCGCTACTTTTACGTCGTGAAATTGTTGATCAACCGCCGCCACGTCGCTGTCCTTCTGGCGGCTTTCGGGAATTCGAATTCGATCAACATTCCACCAGGCACTTACCAGCTTCCAGAACGAACTGGCAAGTGCCATGACACGCGAATGTCGTGGTGCCATCTCACGACTCCTGCACGGCAAGCTGCTGCTTGAGACTCTCGAACTCTGACTGCAGCCTCGCCCGCCGTTCGTCCGCTTCAAACCTGGCAGCAAGTTCTTCCGCAGCCGGATCCCGACCGTCCAGGCGGTCATGCGCTTCGCTCATCGCCTCGGCACGATCTACGCGATCTTCCAAACGACTGAACTGAGCGAATGCCGAATTGCTGCCCGCTCGGTCGATGGCATTGTTGATCCGCTCCGTCGATTCAGCACGGGCAAGTCTGGCGACAAGCAACGTCCGCTTATGTCGAGCCTGCTGAATGCGATCTTCAAGTTCTCGATAGGCGGACTGCAGCTTCTGAACCTGTACGGACT
The DNA here is from genome assembly GCA_937899075.1 of uncultured Planctomyces sp. Taxonomy (GTDB): domain Bacteria; phylum Planctomycetota; class Planctomycetia; order Planctomycetales; family Planctomycetaceae; genus JABMPE01. The sequence continues at coordinate 2,041 of CALDJX010000494.1, forward strand.
GAGCCTCGTACCCTTTTTCAAGAGTCGCGACACGTTCCTCGCAGCGAAGTTTTTGATCAAGAGCGTCCTTCGCCGCCGCTTCGTCTTCCCGTTGAATCGCCGCTTGCGCCCGTTCCAGCCAGGTTTTCACTTCCAGATTGGCCTTATCAACCTGCTTCGAAAGCTGAATTTCATCCGCGATCGCGGCAGCGACAGACTCGCGAACCGTGGCCAGTTCGTCTTCCATGTCGCAGATAAGCTGATGCAGCATCCGCTCCGGATCTTCGATCTTCTCTCTCAATGTCGTGACACTTGACTTCATGACAAACGTAAAACTGTCGAGCCACTTCATGGCAATCTCCTCAGGTTAAGAAACGGTTTCCAAATTCAACTCAGCTCTCAGCACTCAGCTCGTTGTTCGTTGTTCGATGTTCTTCCCCTACTCCCACGCCTCCAGTTCCGACGCGACCAGCCGCATTCGTTGCAGCAGCTTTTCTCGATGCCTTTCGCAGTACGCAGCCAGTCCGATGATCAGCGTTCCGAAGGTGATCCCAGCAATCCACAGAATGCTCGGGTTGTCGATGCTGCCTCGAACGAGCATCGCGATCAGGTCGGCGACCAGAAATCCAACGCCGGTGTACATCAACGCTCGAATCCTCAGCCCCATCGCCAGCAGCGTGACGCCGACCGACGCCACCATCAGCGAGAACAGATGAAGCCAGCTTCCGCCGACGATGTTGAATGTCGGCGACACCAGAATCACCAGCGCGGCTGCATAGCGAAGAGGATTGATTGCCCTGGCTGGAATCTCGCTCCGCAGTAATTCGACCAGCCCCAGCAGAGACACTCCCAAAGGGATCATGAAGAATTGCGGATCGGACCAGCTCAGCTCGTTCCACAACAAAGCCAATGCAACGTTCAGGACGACGGCCGAACCGGTCAGCATCGAAGAGTTTCGACGTTCCAGCCCTCGCCAGAAGTAGAACGCTGCCGACATCAGCAACGCGAGACTGTTCATGCCCCGCCAGATCGCATCTCGATCGGCCAGGTGGCGTCCCAGGCCGATGGCGACGGTCACGGCCGGCAAACACAACCCTGTGATTGCGAGAGGCTTCGTGAGGAATTCTGTGTTTGACGACCGCGCAGCCAATTGGCTGACAACCCATGCCGCCAGGCCGGCTCCCAACACGACAAACATGCTGAGTCCGTGCCCTAACGTAATGACGCCGCACAACGCCAGGTGACCAACTCCAGCCGCCACGATCGCGATGGCCGTCCACACTCGGCCTTGAGCAGCAGCCTGATAATCGATTTGGTGATACTCATCGATGTCGCCCATGAAGTTTTCGCGAGCGGCGATCGCTTTCCGGTTCAATCGGAATCCTGACACCAGACAATCTGCGGCCAGCATCAGGAACGCCGCGGCGACAATCGCCGCGGAACTCGCATCCAGAGGGCTGAACGTCGCCGCAAACAGAATCGCCGCGAGGCTTCCGCCAGCCAGGAGTCGAAGCAAAGCCCGCTGCAGGGCTGAAAGTTCAGCCGCATCAGACGAGGGCGGCGACGCATCGTCGTTGTTCAACACTCGAAACAGCCCATGCTGCCAGACGAGCAGAAGCGATGATGCCAGCAACGAAACCGGCACAAACGCGGGCTGGAGCATGTCGATTGAAAGATCGAAGACAGTCTCGACAGCCGGGACGAACACCTGAATGACGGCACACAGCACTTGCCAGCTCACGAGCATCAACGCCACCGTCCGCATGAGTGGCTGTTGCCGTTGAGCCGCGATCAGCAGCAATCCCAGCAGAGCGATTCCACCCGCCATTCGGATCGGAAAACTGAAGAACAGCAATGACACGGTCGCGGTCAATGCAAGCGTTGACAGCGAGCAGCCGTGCAGAGTCCCTGCAACGATGTTCCAACCCTGAACCTGCGACCGCCCTATTGAAACCTGGTCGTTGTTGGTCCGATTGGAGTTCCGCAGTCTGGCAACCAGAACGGTGACAATCGAAACGACACTCCAGATCGCCGGCAACCATTGTTCCGCCACGTCGACGCCCACTACTTCGCCGGCAAGCACGGCCGCGTTGGCCAGCAAAGTCAGCCATCCAACGATGGCCAGCCATGCCGCCTGGTGTTTCCTCGCCGCGTCAATAGTCCACACTGTTATCAGCGACGCGGCAACCCACAGACTGAATGTGTGACCGTCAGCGAAGGCTCCCACCCACGCCGGAACGAGCACTCCCAGCCCCAGAATCGAAAAGCCGAATGAAGCGACCCGAGTCGCAGCCTGACCGAAAACGTCAGACACTCGGCCACGCAGACGCGGCACGACACTCCACAGCCCAAACAGCAACACGGCAACGATGGTCGAAGTTGTTGCGACCGAACAATGAACTGACAAAGCCAGAACCGTCGCCAGACAAACGGTAAATCCAAGAGCCGCTTCCGCCACCCAGCGACGCTCGGATCGAACAGCGTGAGCCAGCAGCAGAACGGCAATCAGGCATCCCGAAAATCCCGGCACTGCTTCTAAAGAGACTACCGAATGGCCAAGCCACACCGCGGCCAGGCAAGCCGTCGCCCAGCGACTCGCCGTTTCAAAGATTGGTAGCCGGTCGACGCCGGATCGACTTGCCGCATTCGCGGTCGAGTGATGACCGGCTGCTGCCTCGGTTGTTGCTGGCCACTTTGCGATGCGGCGATCAATCAATATCCCAGGAAACAGCAGGCATCCTGAACCAAACACCAACGTCAGCCAGCCGAGTTCAGCAGACGGCGAGACCTTGACGACGTCGATGAGAAAGGTTTCGAAGCTCAGAACCGCCATCATCCATGCAACGGCTCCAAGGGCCACAATGCGACGACTCTTGAACAGGCAGCTCTGCAATCCGAACAGTGCGACAGCCGCCAGACTGACAAGGGAAACAGCCTTCACATGAGTCACGGAGACCGCCAGAAGCACGACTCCCATGCCCACTGCAAAACGCCTCATTGGCACTGCGAAGACTTCGTCGCCTGCTTTCTGTTTCCATCGGGCAACAAGGCTGACAACGACCAGTAGCGGCAGATAAGTCAGACCATAAAACGCGATCGGCAGTCGTTCTTCGCTGACTGCGGCGGCTCCGTGTTGAACCAATTGGCCAGCCAGCTCGCGGAAGAACACCGGCGAGCACTGATAGGCCATCAACACTAAGCCGAGCATCGTCCAGACGAACGCTGACTTTCCCGTGCGACGCGCGACGACTGCCATCATGACCGCCGCCAGCGCAGAGGTGGGAACAATCGCGACGGCGTCTGGAAATCCGATCGCAGAAATACACACGCCGCCGGCCGTCAGCACCAGCCAGTTGAGTATCGGGATAACGATTCCCAGCGGTAAGGGTCGTGCCAGCTGGCCATGGACCTGCAGAAAGACTCGGGCCAGAGCGTCCGCCGTCAACAGAACGGGAATCGCCGTCAGGAGCATTCCGAAGCCAATCCATTCGACCGGAATCGCATCCACCAGTGGCGTCGCGTTGACGACGCTCGTCGCGAACAGCGTGAGGAATTGCCCACCGAGCAACAGGATCGGGAAGAAGCCGACGATGCGAGGCAGTCGATGTTCCTCGGTCAGCCAGAACACGTGCCGGTTGACCTTGATAGCTCCGACAGCAAACACGCCCCACAACAAGAGCGCCGTCCACGGAGCCAACCACAGTGGAACGGCCGGGAGCAACGCGGCAGCAACAGACAGAATTCCGTAACTCACGAGGAATGTTGGCTGTGAGGATCGAAGGAAATAATCAAAGATCCTGCGTGCCGCGAGCGTCGCAAACACTCCGTTGCCTGCCAGCAGCAGAAGTGATGCCGTTTGCCGCCCGAAGTCCTCTGAGAAGTTCCACCGGAGCGCGTGAAAACCAAGAGGGATCAGCAGCACGGTCAGCGCCATCAGGACCGTGCCAGTCTTCCGCAGCGCCAGCGAGTGAAAGCTGATCTGCCCGGCAACGTGAACACCAAGTGTGTAACCAAGCAGGATGACCGACTTCCAGAGCGGCGTGTACGCATCCCAGTGCGATGTGACCAGCATCAGCGAAGACCCGATCAGGATCATCATCCCGACGCCGAGCATCCACTTGATGTTCTGTTCCTGAAAAAACGTCTCAAAGAAACGAACAATCGGTGAACGCTGCTCACTGCTCGAACTCATGATTCGCCCCGCCGTGCCGGTGGAAGTCTGTCGGCTTCAAAAGCCGATCAACGGCCTTCCAGAAGGCTTCCCAATCAGGCAAAACCAAAGTCCGAAAAGCTCGACAGACCTCAAGGCGGAAGGCAGCCGGTGGATATCACACCGATTCTCAAAAAAATCAGCCGCGGGAAAGAATCTGGTCAATTTTCAACTCGACGACCAAAACTGAATTCTCAACGACAAACCCACTCTCGCATTCTTGTGCCAGTATCGAAATCAGAACAATTTTGCGCACGAAAAAAGGACTCACGTCGATTTTACGTAAGTCCTTTTGCAGTAAGTACCGGAGGTGGGACTTGAACCCACACGGGAAATTAATCCCACGGGATTTTGAATCCCGCGCGTCTGCCGATTCCGCCACTCCGGCGTGGATGCTGCGTGTACGAGAATCTTCGCACGACTCTTTGCCGCTGTGCGAAAGATGAAAGCCGCAACCCCTTTCGGAATTGCAGGCTGAAAGTGCCTCCTGTTGGAATCGAACCAACAACCTACTGATTAAGAGTCAGTTGCTCTGCCGATTGAGCTAAGGAGGCGAAGCGGGGATGAGTTCCCGTTCTGCTGGGACGGGAATTTAACCGGTCTCAACCGGGGCTGCCAGTAATCGCCGCTCAAAATGTCGTCAATTTGGCACGACCAACGGCAGCAGAATCAATGAAAGCGGTTAAAACGCGTGGTAGAGGCCGAACCAGAAGACTCCGGTGTCGCGTTCCAACGAGCGGCCGTATTCGATCCGGAAGGTTAGAGTTTCAACGAAACTGAGAAGTGGCAGGTCGAAATACAGCCCGCCGCCGACCGCGTGATCGACTCCACCTTGCGACTTGTCGAACAGAAACGACTCGCCGACGTCGTAGAACATCGAACCGGAGATCGATCTCAGCGCCGCCAGATTATCGACGACTTCCAGGTCGAGTTCTCCAGTCAACGGGAATCGGTATTCGAGGCTCGTCAACCAGAAGGCGTTTCCTTCTGTCACGTCCGAGTGTCTTCCTCGAAAGCGACCGGGGCCTCCGAAGCGGAAGTGCTCACCATTATCGGACCAGCCGTAGCCGCCAGCGACTCGAGCCGCGACGCGGGTTTCTGAGAAGTAACCCAGTCCCTCCGGCAAGCCCTGAATGACAGACAGCTGCCCGTTGACTCGATCGTAAGTCTGACCGTCGCCGAACGCGACGAATCCATGCTCGAAGTTGGTGTCGAATTGAAATCCGCTGCGAGGATTCCAGTACGGCATACGAGTGTCCGCATGAAATGACGCCCCGACCGCTCGAATGTTGCGATAATCAGACACGCCGGGAGCTGAAGGGCCAGAAGTGTCGGCATCGGGGTAAAAGTTGTCGCCGATTCTTGTGTAAAAATCGATGTAGCTCAGATCCGGGCGAATGAGACTGGTTGTGTATGCCAGGATTTTTCGCACATAAAGTTTCGCCTGGTCGCCTGGCGTATTGTTGATGTTAGTTAGCAACGAATGCTCATACCGCAATCCCACCTGCCAGTTTGGCCATGGGGCGTTGTAAAACACAGACTCGATACCAACGGCAAGATTCTCCTGGTTCGTTTCGGTCGTGTAAGCCAGAAATGGCGACACACGAAAAACGTTTGACGCGATGAATGATCCTCGCAGGCCGATGCGACCTTCCTTGTCAAAACCCGGGCCGAAGACGATCGACGGCTTTTCGAAGGGTTGCATCAAATTGGCTTCATCGAGCGGCGTGTACAGCGGGCTGTACCGCACTTTTATGTCACGTTTCCAGTCGTTGTTGCTCGGCGACTGATCGATCACCCAGCCATCCGGATCAATCTCGACCTGCTTTGGCGGGCGATCCGTGACGAACGTAAACTCCCAGGTCTTCTCGTCAATCTGACGCGAATTGGAATCGTTCCCTTGCCTATCCGCGAGACCCGAGATGCCCGGCATCGATTCCACGATCGTGTCTGCTGGCGAGTTACTGCCCGGCGCAAGATGCAGAGCAACTTCGATGGGCTCAGCGATGTCGCCTTGCTGAACGACTCGCGCAACGGTGCGGAACTTGTCGCCTTCCTGAACGGTGTCGACGTTGGCGAGCTTCCAGTCACAGGTTCGACTGGAACGAAGCCAGTCATCGAAGAACTGCTCCCAGCTTTCTCCGGTGTAATCTTCCAGCAAACGCTGAAAATCGTCGGCCCTCAGGATCTTGAACTTGTACTCAGCGTAAAGCAGTCGCAGGAATCCGAAGAATCGTTCGCGACCAAGCCGATGCTGAATCATGCCGACGACGCGCGCGCCTTTGTCATAAACCAGAAAGAACAGGTTGTGAATGTGGCCGAGTTCTTCGAGCGACGCCAGCGACTTGCCGTCTCCGCCGCGGCTTGAATAAAGGGCGTAACCGCTGTGGACGAGGCTGCGGTAATGGATGTTGGGCAGGCCCCATTTTGATCCGCCGGGCAGGTCGAGAACTTCGGCATCCTGGCCGTACTTTTCTTCCATGCGGAAGCGGGTCAGCCACTGGGCGAGACCTTCGTCCATCCAGGGTTCTCGGTAACCATCAGTGCCGACGGCCGAGTACCACCACTGATGGCAGATCTCGTGACTCACCAGGTGTTCGACATAGCGACCGGCCAGTTGCGGCACGTCGAGAATTCGCTCGTCGATCATCACCAGGCCGGACGATTCGTTACCGTTCCAACCGAAGAAGGACTCGACGAGTTCAAATTCCTGGTAAGGATACGGACCGAACCAGTCTGAATACTGCTCGATACATTCCGCGGCAATCTGCAGGCTCAGTCGAGCGTGCCCTTGGTGTTCCGGAAAAGCGAGCACTCGAATCGGGATGCCGTTGCTGACCGTTTCGTAGACCTCGAAACGGTCGCTGGCGACGACGGTAAAATCGCGGAGGCCGACGCCCTCGATGTCGAGAATCGAATGGCCAGTTTCATCAGTTGACCGAGCTACAACGTGTCCGCCAGTCGCGGCTTCCTGGCCAGGAGAAAGTCGCAGTCGGACGTTGTAAACACCGGCTTCATTCAACCACGGCTGATGCCAGGGGATGTACGGCACGGCATCCCAACCCTGATCGCTGTACGCAGCGAGGATCGGGTACCAGTTCAACAGATTGGTGACACCTTTGTGCTGCCCAAGCCGGCCCTGTTTCGGTGGCAGGTCGAGATCGAACTTCAGCGTGACCTCAACAGACTGTCCCGGCAGCACCTCTTCGGACAGTTGAATATGGAGATGCGTGTCGGCTTTCGGATCGAAGTGCGACTGCAGCCTTTGCCCGCCCGACTCAACAGACTGAAGGTGGAACCGCTGCCCTTCGCGATCGATCGTGTTTCGCGGATCGAGCCGCAGAGACTCGACAGTTCGCTCAGCGATCGCCAGCGTCTTTTCGTCCGGTTTATTGTTGGGGATGACGTGAAAGACGAGCGACTTGGTCGAGACCGGCCCGGGATTTGTCCAGCGGACCGTTTCCTCGACGTGGACCTGCCCACCGACTGTGTCCAGGTCGATATTCATCCGGTATTGCGGAAGCAGCAGCCGTGCCGCTTCACGAAGACCGGCGGAGGGCTCTGGCGGCAGCAACCGCGGAGAATCCCGCACGGCGGCGACTGGCGAAGAAGCGGCACTTCTCAGAGTTATCGGTACAGGTTCCGGCAATCGGATGGCGTCGCCCTGGGCGCGTGCCACCTCCGGCCCGATCGCCACGAGGGCGAAAAAGCAGACCATCTGTCGGAAAATGCAGCCATCCTTGCGAAGCATTTAAGAATACTGACAGTTATAAACTTATGATGATTCTTATCCAGTCGACAAAGCAGGCAAACTAACGAGTTTGGCCAGCTCCGCAGACGACAACAATCACTCAATCGGCGTCCGTTTATGCCCACGTTTGAGGTTATCCAGAAAATCGGCATCTCAGGTCAATACGGGCTGGGCTACCCCCTGCCGCAAA
>CALDJX010000495.1 GCA_937899075.1 uncultured Planctomyces sp.
CCGTCAGCCCCGTCGCGACACCAATTCCGCCACTCACGCTGATGTGCTGCTTGAACCCAGCCATTCGTCGATTCCCTGACATTGTGTTGAGAAACTTTTCCTCGATCGTCGTCGTTCCGTCTCAGATCGAGCGGGGACAATACTTCGATCGGTGAAGATCTCGAATACGTTCTTTGAACGGAGATCGTTAACGCAGTTCGAACTGTTGAGTCAGATGCCGAAAGTCTGCTACCAGGCGGAGTTTGTTTCTGAGCGGGCGGATTCAATCTCGTCACGATTATGCCAGAGGTAAAGAATTCGCAGTTTCAGCGGCGGGTGAACTCCGTCGATGCTGCCGGCTTCGTCCGGAATATGAAAGAGCAAGTGCGAAGGCTGGCTTTGCATCATCGCAACGAGCTGGTCGATTTGCGGATCGCAGAGGTGTAGCCGCTCGGGATCTTCAAGAAGTGATTCCCAGTTCAAACGCGGGGCTGACTGAATTCGTGCGATCTTTCTCAGCTCAGCGTCGAATTCTTCTTTGGCATCTTCTTCGAGGTCGCTGTTCCAGAGGTATTTTGCGAAGCCTGAAAACGACGTCTGCTGACTTTGCTTTGCCTGTTTCTTCAGCGACCGTTCGACAGCCCGCTCTAACTCGTCGCGGGAAACGTGCCCATAAGGAACCGCAGCCTGCACAGCATGCATAATTTCCGCCGGGCTGAGCCCTTCGTAGTGACGCGACTGCATCGCCTGCTGCAGCACGGCCTGCTGCAATTCGGAATCCGCTCCGAGTTTCATCAACCCATTGATCGATGCTTCGATTCCGTGAACCTGGGCACCCAGATCGTCGCAAAGATACTCGATTGTCTGACCATGTCGTGCTCGTTGAAAACTGGACACGCTCCAGAAGATCGTCGCGCACCCGGACAAAGCGATCATACTGATGAAGCTGCCCATTCCGACAACCTGCGAGACGTAAATTCCCAGCAGTGCTCCCAGCGCAGTCGTGACGGCACGAAACCTGTCGCCCAGAAGATAGTGTTTGTAATAGTGCCCCAACTCGTGGCCCATAATGTCCTGGACCTCTTCCGGCTCAAGTTTGTGGAGAACCTGACGGTTGAGATAAACGCCGTTGAGCGACTTAAAGAAACCGCCGAATCCCAGATGCAACGCGCCGGCATTCAGAAACTTGTCAGCCGTGATGTAAACCGGCAGCTTCTCGTCGGGCAGGTTGAGCCTTTGGAGAGTGTCTTGAAACAGCGTTTGCAGCCGATACTTGTCGTACTGGCCGAATTGCGTGTCTTCGCGAAGGTCGCCGATCTTTTTTTTCTTCTGAGCCCAGCTCTGCATGATGCCCAGCACGATTGGCCCAACCATAAACGCCAACGCGATTGTGGGCAGCAGCGGATTCGCCTCGACGCGGTGCCAGTCGATCAACGTGACTAGACATCCGGCTGCGCCAAGTTGACCGGGCACGGACAGCCACACAAAACGATTGGCCGCTTCGAGTTGCCTGAGCAGGTCGGCTCGCGATGGCACATTGTGAATAGCACTCGGCATGAGTCGCTCGTATCAGGTGGCTGCGTTGATCAGATGGCCGATGATTCCCGAACCGGGCTTGCTGCGAGTTTGATAGATCAGCCGCCCTGGCCCCGTGTAACGATTCACCAGACCTTCGCCAGACATCAGAGAATCTTTCACGCTGTCTGTCGCTTTGACCAGTTGGTACTTGATGGTGTCCGAAAACGCGACGACGAACCGATTGTCGACAAAGAAGACTTCGCCCTCGTCGAGTTCTTTTTCGACAACAGCGCCGTACGACTGGCAAAAGACTGTTCCTTCTCCGGAAGCGTGCAGAAGAAACAAACCTTTCTTCGACATCAGACCTTTCATGCCGCCGTACCTGGTCTTCAGCTCACAGTCGCCGGTGTTCGCCAGGTAGGAGCCTCGCGTCAGAAAGAAGCCGCCCGCATCCTTCATATCAATGACGACGATGTCGCCGTACGAGTCGGGTGCCAGAGCCACCACTTGCCCGTCACTCTTCGCGCTGAAGGACGCCGTAAAGAAACTTTCTCCGCCGAGCAGGCTGCCGAAGCCGCTTATCCATCCGGCTTTGTTTCCTCGGCCAACGGTCGCTTTGATTTGAATTCCCGACGTCATCGTCAGCATGCTGTTCGGCTGAGCGACAATCGCTTCTTCCGCGTCGAGCGTAAACTCAACGGTCGAGAAAACCGGCTGGTGCTTGACGCAGAATTCCATCGATCGAGATCCCGGCAGACTCAGAAGAGTGCGACGCCTTTGAGTAATCCGCAGTCAGGCTTACCGAAGCGCAGAAAATTTGAATCGGCTCGAGTATTTCGCCCGAACATCAAAACAGACCGGAACGAACTGGCCGTTCCGGTCTGATTCAAATTGATGAGTCCTTGAGTCTCGACCTTAGTAGTCGTCGTCTTCGACTCCCGGCGACATCTTCTGCTTCATGAGGTACCCGCCGAACGAAATTGCGGCGAGGATACCGAGGAAGATGAACAAGGCCACGAGTCGCGGCACGCCGAAAATCTCAGAGATGCTGGTGATGCAAATGTCGTAAATCACGATCCGGATAAACCAGCCAACTAATGACCCCAGCCCACCACGCCGTGCGAAGATCGCAGAATTCGACATTATACTGACCCCTCGATGAAAATTCGGAAACAACTGAACGAGCGGCACAGTAAATAGGGACAACACTTGTCCGTCAACTCTTTTAGCCGAAACGTCAGTGCTGAAAGAGGAACTCGTTCGAGTTCAGCAGCGCCCAACTGAAGTCTTCAAGTTTTGATTCGACAGGACGCTCTCCCGGAGCTTCAATGAACCGCACGGCAGTCGCCGATTCGGCGTCTGTTGGAAGTCGACAGAAGGCGGCGAGGTAACACTCGGTAACGATTTCTTTCACGTTGCGTTTTTCGCGAAGCAGACCGCGACTTCGGCTGTTGCCGTTTCTCAACTTGCCATCCACGAAAGAGCCGTTTGCGATCTGCAAGGCCTGCGACAGGTTCAGATCGTCGGACCTTTCGCACTGACAGACCGACGTTCGTTCCGGCTGGCCGAAGACTTTCAGAAATTCTTTCCCGAAGTCAGGACTGGGCAGTTGCGTCGCTCGCGTACCGGCCGGCAGACCGCTGAACGACTCGGGGACTCCGGTGACATCGCAGACCGCGTCCAGTAACTGCTCGGCCGTGAGCAGGCGCCGCGTGTACCTGGAAAAGTAGCGATCGTCGCCTTCGTTCTGTGAATCGGATTTTGAGCTGCGCTGATAAGTCTGACTGTTCAGGATGACTCGGAGAATGTGACGCCGATCGAAGTTGTGTTTGACAAAGTCGGCGGCGAGTGCCTCTAATAATTCCGCATTGGATGGCGGATTGGACGCTCGGAAATCGTCAGCCGGATCGACGATGCCTTTGCCCATGACACTTCGCCACAGCCGGTTCACTTCGACTTTTGCGAACAGGCTGTTCTCAGGCGATGTCAGCCAGTCAGCCAGCGTAAATCTCCGATCGATGCCGTCTTCAATGTCGACATCGCCGACGCCTGGCAGCCATGGCTTCATTTGCTGACTGGTTCGAGGCTGCGTGACTTCGCCGGTGGCCGCAACCGAGATAAACATCTCGTCCTTCCGCAGCGTTGCATCTCTCTGAATTCGATTGAAGAAAGCCGCGAGGCCATAGTAGTTGTCCTGAGTCCATTTCTCGTGCGGATGGTTGTGGCACTTCGCACATTCCAGTCGTGCTCCGAGGAAAATCTGAGCGGTCGATTCCGTGCAGTCGTTGGTGTTGCTGGCTGTTCGGAAGTAGTTGGCCGCTGGATTCTCGAACGAGCTTCCGCTGGCTGTAAGCAACTCGCGAGCAAACTGGTCGTACGGCATGTTCTGCTCGAACGATCGAATGAGCCATCGATAGAACTTGAAAACGCCAGGCGACGAAACACTGGCGTTGCGAATTCTTAACGTGTCTCCCCATTGAAGCGTCTGGAACTTTGCATGCTCGGAAGACGCCAGTAACTCGTCGATCAGTTTTGCACGTTTGTCGGCTGAAGTGTCGGCGAGAAAGTTTCGGGTTACCTCGACCGAAGGCAGCAGCCCGGTCACGTCGAGATAAACTCGGCGAAGAAATCCACTGTCCGAAGTCTGCTCGGCAGGAATGTACTCAAGTTGTTTGAGCCGAGCGTTGACCAGCTCGTCGACATAGTTCGCCTCGTTCAGCGTTGGCCAGGTGAAACCTGGAGTTTCCGGAACGGCGGTCAGAAAGCTCGTTTCCATTTGCTCAAGATACCGCACGGTGACGGCTGCCTGTCCGCGAGCTTTTACGTCTGCTCGCGACGCAAGTCCGCTGGCCGAAACAGTCGCGACCGCTTCATCAGAAATGGTGAAGACGGCAAGGTCTGTGACGTCCTTCACGGAGCCGTCCGAGAAATTCGCGATCGCGATGAACTGCTGATTCGGAGCCTGTCGTGTGAGCTTGCGGCCAGACGGTGGATAAAGTTTCAGACTGACGCACCGTGTAGCGACTGCCGAATCGGTCTGTCTTCCCTGGACAATCCAGTTTCGAAGCACGCGGTGACTGACTGAATCTGACTGAAGACGTTGCCCGCCGGCGTGCGGAACCTGCATCAACGGTTTCCGCAACAGCAGGCTGGAATCGGGATCGAGCACGCTGACTCGGCGAGCGAAGAACTCGCCGCGCAAGGTTGTCTCGTCGATTGATAAATCGAAGCCGCGCAGCGAAAGCCGGAATCCGCCTTTGCCTTTGGGAGATCCGTGACACGCTCCTGAACTGCAACCTTGTCGCGACAAAACCGGGATCACTTCGTTTCGTAGCGAAACCGGCGGGACGGGATTCTCTCCGACGACGACGTGAAGTGTCGCCGTCCTGCCGGCAACGGTGGCTCGTACTTCGGCGACTCCGGGCGAGACAGCCATGACCGAACCTCGACCGACAGTGACCACTTGAGAATTCGACGACTCGAACTTCGCGATACGAGTTGCATCAATCGATCGTCCGGAACCATCAACCGCAGAAGCGAGAAAGTGAGCTGTCAGTCCAGCCGCCGGAAGCTCGATTCGATCCGGGAAAATATCGAGCCGGTCGATGCTCGCTGGCAAAACGTTCTCTTCGGCGAGCGCAGAACTGACTGGCGTGACGGCAAGACACAGTGCGGCGAAAAGTAAGAATGTCTGGACTCGGGGACTTCCCATCGGTCACTCAACGGCTTTCATCGTGTGGGAACTGGTTGCTGATCTGACGCAAAGTCGCAAAGCCGCTAAGGATCGCAAAGAAATCAGGCCGTTAGAACCAGACTCTGAATTCAAGTCTCTTTGCGAAGCTCTGCGTCTTTGCGGCTTTGCGTCAGATTCACAAGGTGAATTGCTTACTTTAAACAAGTCACGGTCTTCCTACGGTCAGTTGAAAAGGCTCGCTCGACACGGTGAATTTGTGGCCGGCGACTTCGGTCGTTGCTTCAAGTTTCAGATTGTATTTTCCGGGGCGTACGTTGGCGGCAATGTTGATTTCAAGTTGCGTCTCGTTCTTCGCGTTGGCGATGAGGCTGCCTCCGGCCAGCGAGAACCCTTCCAGCCCGTCGGCGAGTTTCAGCGTGATGTCTTTCATGTCGCCACCGGCTCGCGGTACGAAGCGTCGCGCGATCACAGTAACGGTTTGCTTCCCTCCGGCAGACGCCGCACCAACTGGCTTCGCGGTAACAATGAGCGGTTCGATGATTCGCAGCGGCAGCTTCGTCAGCGTGACTTCTTTCGTCTGCCCCTTGAACGATGCCTCGCCGATGATCCGAATCTCGCGGGCTCCGAGTTCCATCTCTGTCGGGCCCCTCAGTTGAAAGCGATATTCGTTGTTGTCGCTCCGGCTGACCGCTCGTTCGCCGCCGCCTGCACTGAAGCCGTCGGGAAGCCCTTCGACTCGTAAAGCGACCTCGTCTTTGAATCCCTTGGTTCGATCTTTGACACGCACCGTGAAGTAGACTTCTCCGACGTGGCGAGGAAAGTAAACGACTCCGCCGTCCAGACTGAGTCCAAAGAAATCCGGAATTGCCTGACCGACAACGGCCGCCAGTTCCGTCTGCAATTCAGACGGCGGATGAGGCGTCTGCGGCATGTCCTTTCTCAGGACGGCCAGTGTCGAAGCGAACCGGCGCACCGGCTGCTCGCCAGTGGCAGACTCTGATGCTTCCGCGGTTCCGAAGATCCGCAGCGACAGCACCTTGCCAGGCTCCATGTCTTTCGGAACGTAGACTTTCAGGCGAGTGTCTTTTTTCTTCTCGGCGATGACCTCGTTTGAAACGGCTAGTTCGGCGTCGCCCGAACTAGCACGCAGCTTGATCGGGCCGTTGTAGTCCTTTCGGTTGGCCGTGACTTTGACGATCGCATATCCGTCCTGCGGAAGAATGACGCTCGCCGTCTCAAGAGTTAATTCGAAGTCCGGAACGCTGCGACGAAGCTCGGCGTAGTAACCGAAATCCGGGCCGCTGCGGCGTGTCAATTCCGACAGCTCAACATCGTACGCCCCGTCGTTGGGGATCGAGACGTTGAGTGTTCCTCCCGATGTACCCGCTCGTCGATTTTCGCCGATCAGCTTTCCCGCTTCGTTACGAACAGCGAGACCAAGCATCGCCGCCGCGCCGAGTTGCCTTGACCGATCGGTCAGAACCAGGCGGTCACCTTTACTGGCGGAAAAGCGAAATCGATGGAGCGGACGGTCGCTGTTGAAAACGCCCCGAAGGGCACTGTCGATTTCAGCCAGTGAGAACGGTTTCTGGTCGGCATGTTCAAATTGCTGAAGTTCCGAGTTCGCAACGCTCGCGAATCCGTAGTTCCGATCCAGCGGGAAATCGCCAATCCTCAGCCGGTACGCGTGCGCGGAACTTCCGCCCATCGAAGAATCTTCGATAGAGACGAAGAATGTTCCCGCTTCCGGCAGTTGAAGCCGCAGTCGGCAGTCGCCAGCAAGGGACGGCGAGTCATCAACGAAAGCAAGTTCTTTGCCGGACTGATTCAGTAGTCGAACGACCGGATCGAGCTTCGTTCCCAACCGAGTAGCGACCGCTTCGATCGACACCCAGTCTCCGGCGGAGCCAGCAAACTGAAAGTAGTCCGCCTGGCCGGATTCGGTCGTGCCGTCGATGGCGGCCGGAAGGTCGATCGACTGAGCCGACGTTAAGTCGTGATTACTTCGCAACGAAGTAACCGTCGGCAGGTCATCCACCATGAGGAGCAGCGGATTGGAAATTCCGTCGGCCGTCGCCACTCGCAAGCCGTAGACGCCAACCGGGCACGATGCGTCGATGGAAGCCCGCAGCGGAGCGACTCGGTCAGAAGGTTTGGCCGACGAGAACTGACTGGCTGGTCGATCGGACGGAACGAGTCCTACCTTGTCGAAGTGAGGCGTGCCGCCGGGACGTTCCAGTCGCAGAACGTTCTTTCCGGGGCGAAGCTCGACAATGCCTTCGACCATCCACTTTGCATCGGCATCACCAAACCCGCCGGTGACACCCGCAGCGGCTTCGTCCGTGATCAACCGTCCGTTGAGAAAAAGTTTGATCGGGCGCGAACTACCCGCCGCGTATTTCAGTTCGAGCTGGTAGGTGCCAGCCTGAGCGATCTCGATGTCATACTCGGCAAAGTTCGGCGTGAAGTTGCCGTTCAGGATGAAGATGCCAGCCCCACCGTATTTGCCCCGAGAATAGTCTTCTGCCTCGACGACGATGGCTCCGGCCGGTGGCTCACCAGTGGCGAGTTTCGATTCGAGAACGGCCGCGGCATCGTCAGTCTGCTGCTGCAAGGTAATCGACGTTTTCAGATCAGCAGAGTTCAACGTCGACAACAGGCCGGTAGTCGTCGTGAGGTTTATCCCGTGCAGAATCAGCTTGGACGTCGCTCCCGGAGCGATCCCCAGCGGTTCGACTCGGATGGCTTTCGGAGGCGCCGCCAGCGCAGAGCTGCCGAGCAACGCTGCCGCGAGGACAACGCATCGCGCGCAAAGATGAGTTTTTCTTTGGAACATGAGATTAAGCGGAGGGAAGGTAGAGGCGGGAGGGATCGTGGGTTGGCGCTGGAAGATCAGCCGGTCGGAACCGGCCCCGAGTTAAAACACTTCTTCAATGGGGTTGCCGTTGTGAGCAAGAAAGACCGGGCGGTTGGACGGCGTGTAAACTGGCTTCGTTCGGTCCAGTCCAAGTTTCTCGTAAACAGTCGCGGCGTAATCGTCGGGGCGTGTTGGACGGTTTGTTACATAGCCGCCTTCATTGTCGCTGGAACCGATGACCTGTCCGCCGGGGACTCCGCCGCCAGCCAGCGCGATCGAGTAGGCGTTGGTCCAATGGTCTCGCCCTTTGAACCGGTTAAGACGAGGCGTTCGACCGAACTCCGAAACGAAAGCGACCAGAGTGTCTGCGAGCAGCCCTCGTT
>CALDJX010000496.1 GCA_937899075.1 uncultured Planctomyces sp.
TTCAGCCAACAGGTCATCCGCCGTCAACTGGCCGCCGGGAATCCGGGACCGCACCATCATCATGTAGCTCTTGCCCGCTTTTGCACCGTCTTCAGCCTTGCCGCCGCGGTCGTCGCGGTTGTCCTGCTGGTAGGTTCCGTGGTGCTTCAGGAAGCCGATGTTTCCGCCGCTGAAGCATTCCAGCGAAGGATCAAGCTCCTCGGCGATTGACCCACGGAGCTGCCGACTTCCGGCTTTTTCGACTTCAACCTTGCTGACTTTGGCTTCTTCAGACATTTCGTTTGTCTACTCCGTTTATCACGTGGCTTGTTGGCCGCTGATTGGATTCAAAACTAACCGTTTCCTCGCCATCTGTGTCGACGGCATCTGTTACGAAACGCTGAGTGTTGAAAGGCTGAGTGTTGAAAGTTCGTCAGGCAGAGCCTGACCTACGGTGCGTCACCCATCGGGAATGACACGAGCTCCGCAGAAATGATCGGCGGATTGTAGTGGCACTCGACAAAGTGCGAAATCCGGACCAGGTACGTCAAAAGCTGCAGTGCACCGATCGGTAATTTGGCCGCAGATCAGCGCTGATGGACGCAGATAAAAAGGTCGATCCAGAAATCTGCGTTCATCAGCGCTGATCTGTGGCCAAATTCTGCGTTCGATCGATCAGGTACTGACGCAACGCGTCCTGCCAGGCGGGCATGGGGCGACCGATGGCCGATTCAAGCTTCTGGCAATTCAAAACGCTGTATGCAGGCCGAGCGGCCTTTGCTCCGAATTCTTCGGTCGTGAGCGGGCGAAGTTTGACGTCGATTTTTGCCTGCCGAAAAATCTCAGCTGCGAGATCGTGCCAGGTTGTCGCTCCAGAATTTGTCGCGTGGTAGAGCCCGTACTTCTCCGTTGTGATCAGCTCAGCCGTGGCCTGAGCGAGATCGCGAGTCGCCGTCGGGGTGCAGTGCTGATCGTTGACCACCGCCAGCTCGTCCCGCTCAGCCCCCAGTAGCAGCATGGTCTCGACGAAGTTTCCTTTGCCGACTCCACGAGTCGCGGCGACGCCGTAGAGGCCGCAGGTACGGATGACGAAATGCCTTCGGCAGATTGAGCGAACCATGTTTTCGCCAGCGAGTTTGCTCTGCGCGTAAATGGAACCCGGGACTGCCAGGTCGATTTCCCGTCTTGGAGAGCTGGCGACCGGTTCCTGTGGATTATTGGTCAAAGCTTCAAAACTCAGTGCCCCAAAAACGTAGTCCGTGCTGAAGTGAACCAGTGTGGCGTCGTTTTCGAGACACCATCGCGCGACACGTGCCGGTCCCAGAAAGTTGACCGCCATTGCCTGATGTCCCTCGTCTTCGGCCTTATCGACGAGGTTGTAAGCCGCCGTGTTGATGACGACTTCCGGCCGGATTCGATCCAGACACGAGTTGATACTGTCCGAATCTGTAAGCTCCATGTCGGAGTGGCGGATCGAGACGACTTCGCCGCTGAGAAATTTCGGGAGATCTGTTCCAAGTTGTCCCGAAGCACCAATCACTGCTGTGGTCATTGTCGTAGTCCGCGTCAATTGGTCCGGTATCTGTCGGGATGATCCCGAGTGAGCCCGAGTGAGCCCGTACACCGCGATTACCGATTAGCACGGATGCAGGGGCTCTGGAATCGTGAAATGGTTGAGCTGGACAGAATCTATCGGTTCCGCCCGATGGTCACCACGCGACCTTGCCAATCGGCAACATTCCATGCTTTTGCTCGGCCGTTCGTCTGTATAAAGTGGGCCGAGCACCTTTTCGGCGCATCGTTTAGTGAGTGTTATTGCGGATCGTTTTCCGGTCCGCCCGCTTGTGTATCACGGATTTTCGCACAACAACAAGGTTTCAACGACTATGAGCTACTCGTTTGCTTCATTCGGACTTCTGGCTGCTGAAGGAACGCTCGGAGGATTCCCTGCCTGGCAGTGGTGGACAACCGGCGGAGTGGTTGTCGCGATTTTTGCCGCCCTGCTGGGGGTGAGTTATGGCACGCGAACCGGCGTGATCGCACGAGCGACGACCAAAGAAGCGGTCCGCCAGCCGCTGTTTCTGCTGATGCTTGTCATCGGAATTCTGCTGATCGTCGTCAACACGTTCCTGCCGTTCTTCTCGCTGGGAGAAGACATCAAGATGCTGAAGGACTGCGGTCTGGCCACGATTCTGATCAGTGGCCTGCTGCTCGCAATCTGGACATCGAGCACCAGCATCGCCAGCGAAATCGAAGGCAAGACGGCGATGACTCTGCTTTCCAAGCCGATCACTCGCCGACAGTTTGTCGTCGGAAAGTACATTGGAATCCTGCAGGGCGTGATGATGCTCATCGTCCCGCTGATGATCATTTTCTCAGCCTTCATCTTCTACAAGGTGGGCTACGACGCTCGTGAATCCGGCAAAGAGATCCCTGGCATGTTGCAGGAAGGCACGATCATGCCGAACGCCGAGCGTGCAATGTCCGTGCTACAGGTGCTGCCTGGGTTTGCCCTGATCTTCCTTGAGATTGCCGTCCTGACAGCAGTCAGTGTCGCGATTTCAACTCGGATGCCGATGGTTGTGAATATTGTCACGTCATTGGCAATCTTCGTGATCGGGCACATCACCCCGATGCTCGTCCAGTCGGGAGCGATCAAGATCGAGATCGTCGACTTCATGGCGAGGCTTATCGCGACGGTGTTGCCGAACCTCGATTACTTCAACATGTCCGCCGCTGTCGCGACCGGGCAGTTCATTCCTCCCAGCTATCTACTGGCCGCTCTGGCCTATTCGATTGTTTACGGCGGAGCCGCAATTCTCCTTTCGTTCATCCTTTTTGAAGACCGGGATCTTGCCTGAGCAGAATTTCTGCTCGTTGCCTGGTTGGTGGCTGCCTGATGTGTGACTCGGTCGCCGAAGTTTCGGCGCGCTGATTCATTCCGAAAGTTGCCGCGTTGACTGACAGTGGTGCTGTGTACTGCTGCCTGATGCCGGGCTGTTAAACGATCTGGAGGAGAGGCAAGAGCTGCGGACTTCAGTACGGAAAGCGGTTCCGTCGTGTCGAGGCAGTACTTAGATCTGCTGCGGCGAGTCTTTCCGATACGGCACCTGTTCCGTGGACACTCGCTGTGGGCTCTCGTCTGTTGCACGGTCGGAACGGCCGCCTTTGCCGCAGTGCTGATCTGCACGTTCCTGGTGATCGCGCTGTTGAACTCCCGCGGCGTCGTCACGATCGAGGCCCATCAGGTCGCGGAGTACGATCAACTATTCGACGCCGGCAGCGCGAACGCGGAAGCCGAAAATCCAGACGAGCCATACCCATCGCCGCGTGCGCTAACGGGACTCGGTCTGAAAGCTGTCGCCTGGGAACTGCGACATCGCTCGTGGGGAAAAATGCTTGCCTGGTCGTGCCACCAATTTCCACGTCTCCAGACAACCAGTTCGGCACTGACCTGGCTGCTCGCAGTCGGCCTGGCGATGGGGTTTCTTTACAGCACGGTCATGACGCAGATGGTGACGCTGGCATCACGAGCGGCAGGTCACACCGCCGGGCAACTTCGACAGTCACTGCATCGCCATTCGATTCGAATGGGCACCAGCGATCTGCTTGATGCTCGCACTGCACAAGTTCTGGAGCTATTCACGACTGAGGTTGAGACCGTCCGTTCCGGCATCGAGAAATGGATTCGAACGATCTTTCGAAGCCCGATGCTACTGGTCGTTCTGATGACGCTCGCAATGACGCTCAACTGGATGTTGACCGTCGAGTGCATGCTTCCGCTGCTGGCGTGCTGGTATTTGATCCGGCGCGAACGTCGTTACCTGGAACGCGAGCAGGTTCTGAATCGTGATCGAGCCACGACCGATCTCAAGTTGCTCGGAGAAGGAATTCGGAAGAGCCGCCTGATTCGGGGATACCAGCTTGAAGCTCACGAGGATCAACGATTCGAAAGGCACCTGACCCGCTATCAGGGAAGGCTGCAGGACATCGAACGTCGCGAACGGCGAGCTTTCTGGCTGTCGCGAATGCTTGGGCTGACCTGCTTTTCTCTTGTTCTGTTTCTTCTCGGAGCAAGAATGCAGGGACTGCCGGATTCGCCAGAACATCTCACGCTCGCGGAAGGCCTGCTGCTTTTGTCGTGCTTCGCGTTAGGGCTGAAGCCTGTCGAGTCGCTGGCCAACCTCAGGCGACTTCGTGGTGATGCGGGCCAGGCAGCCGAACGAATCTACCGATACCTCAACACCATCCCGGAAGTCGGCCAGGCCGTCGGAGCGAAGTTTCTACAACCACTCGAAAAGATGATCGAGATGGAACAGGTCGTTTACCGTCAAGGCAAACGCAATCTGCTTGACAAGGTGTCGCTGAAGATTCCAGCTTCGGGAACGACGGCCATCGTTGCCTTCGACCCGCTTGAAGCACGAGTTCTGATTTCTCTGCTGCCGCGATTTATCGAGCCACACTCAGGCCGAGTCCTCGTCGACGGCGAAGACATTAACTGGGCAACGCTGGAATCGCTTCGGGCAGAAACGTTGCTGGTTGGCGGGGGCGAGCCGTGGTACACCGGAACGATTCTCGAAAACATCACCGGCGGAGATTCGCGATATTCACTGAGCCAGGCGACCGATGCGGCGAAGATGGTCCACGCTCACAACTTCATTCAAAAGTTTCCGCAAGGCTACGAAACAACGATTGGCGAGCACGGCGATCAGCTTGGTGGCGTGCAGGGATTTCTACTTGCCCTGGCTCGAGCCATGCTACGAGATCCGGCGTTGCTGATTATCGAAGAGCCGTTGCTCGAAATGACCGGCGACGAAAAAGCTCACCTTGAAGACGCCCTTCGTCGAGCGTCGAAAGGTCGCACAACCATCGTCCTGCCGTCCCGCATCTCCACACTTCGCAATGCCGATCGAATCGTTCTGCTTAACCGCGGCAAGGTAGAAGTGGTCGGGACGCACGATGTGCTGCTGAAAAAATCAGCCCTGTATCGCCATTGGGAATACATGCAGTTCAACGAGTTCCGACACGAGACTTCACCAATTCAATGACAGATTCTGCCGCTCAGAACATTGCTTCCCGGATGGACAATTCGCTGTACTCGCCACTCGTTGAAAAAGCATTCCGAGTTGCCGCCGACGTCTCAAGCTCAAGTGATACTCGGACATGCCACCGGCCCGTCATGTCCGCGCTGGCGGGCAACCAGTTTTTTCGGCGCGGGACTTCATCTTCAAAGAGATCCCCGTCTGCACCGGAATGACGAACTGAGGTAACTCCCGGAGCGGTGGCAAGTCAACGAGCGCAGGATTAACGTGACCGGCGATCTCTCGTTTCCACTCCTCGCAGTTGAGACCCAGCCATGCCTCGCCGATCCCACTTTGCGGCTTCCCTGTTCGCCACTCTGTTGCTCGCTGTGGTGGCGTCGCAATTCTCAGACTCATCGCTTCGCCAATGCACCGCCGAAGATTCGACAGAAGAAGGATTCAAGCCGGCCTTCAACGACAAAGACCTGTCCGGCTGGGTGGCCGTCAACACGGCTCCGTCCACCTGGAAGATGCAGGACGGCATGTTGATCTGCTCGGGAAAACCGATCGGCGAACTTCGTACCGAGCGGATGTACCAGAACTTTGTGATGGAGCTCGAATGGCGACACATGGTGCCTCGCGGCAACGCTGGAGTTTTCGTCTGGGCCGACGACATCACCGCTCGCGGAGTCCCGTTTCACCGCGGCATCGAAGTCCAGGTTCTGGAGAACGCGTACGGCAACACTCGCAGCCACACGACGCACGGCGACATCTTTCCGATTCACGGTGCAAAGATGACGCCGGTGAACGGCCGAGGAGGAAGCCGAGCATTCCCGACTGAAGAACGATCGAACCCAAGCCCCGGCTGGAACCACTACCGCATCACCTGCCAGGACGGAAACATCTCGCTCGCCGTCAACGGCAAGGTCGTCACGCAAGGCAAGGACTGCAGCCCGAGCAAAGGGTACATCTGCCTGGAATCGGAAGGCGGCGTCGTTCACTACCGAAACGTGAAAATCAAAGAGTTGCCTGACACTCCCATCGCTGCCGAACACGTCGCCATCGCCAATCGCGATTACCGCTGCCTCTACAACGGTGTCGACTTTTCGGGCTGGCACATTGGGGAAAACGTCACCGGCAACTGGAAGTCCAACGACTGGGTGTTCTCGTACGATGGCAAAGCGAAGTCCGGAGAGTCAGCGATCGAGTCCGTCGACAAGTTCGAAGACTTCGGCTTTGTGTTCGACATTCGGAGCAAAGAAAACTCGGGAGTCGCGCAAATCTCGCTGCGAGATTCCAAAGGCACGACTATCAGCATCGATCCAAGTGACGAGGCGATGAAAAAGCACCTCGGAGGCGGCTGGAACCGATTCGAAGGGACTCTGGTCGGAAACGTTTTGAACCTCAGCATCAACGGCCAGCCTGCCATCACTGATCGAACGCTCGACGACGCGACGAAAAAGGGATCGCTGCGGATCTCCCCGGACGGTCCCGTTGATTTCGCAAATGTTTTCGTTCGAAAGTTGTGATCACGATCGGCGATCACTTGCGGCATTCGTAGGGCACCGTCAAGCGAAGCGCCGGCGTGCCAAACATCCGACGACGTTCGCAACGGGACGCCAGCGCTGCGTTCGACATCCCCTACTCATCCGAAAAGACCGGTCAGGCCCACGAGTGTGGCAGTCGCCGGAGCGTGAACCTCGGTGTTTCAGTCGCTACGATTTCAGACCAAACTCACTCCTTCAGATACCGCTCCGGAGCTTTCTACACATGAGACGACTTTGCCTTTCCGTTCTGACTCTCGTCGCGCTGACCGTTGCTTCGAGAGTCCCGGCCGCTGATTCACCGAACATCGTGCTGATCCTTTCTGACGATCAGTCGTGGACCGACTACAGCTTCATGGGGCATCCCGATATTCAGACGCCGCATCTGGATGCGTTGGCAAAAGAGAGCGTTGTCTTTCCTCGCGGCTATGTCCCGACTGCTCTGTGTCGCCCTTCGCTGATGACGCTGATCACTGGCCACTACGCGAGCACAAATGGCGTTACTGGAAATGATCCTTCACCGAAATACGCCAAATCAGGCTCTGAACTTTACAACCAGCGTCGAGCCGCATTGATCGCCAACATCGACCGCTTCGACACCGTGCCGGAACTACTCGGCAAACGAGGTTACCTCAGCCACCAGAGCGGCAAGTGGTGGGAAGGCAACTTCAAACGAGGCGGCTTCACCCACGGCATGACGCGAGGTTTTCCTCAGCCTGGCGGTCGTCACGGCGACGACGGTTTGAAGATCGGCCGCGAAGGCATGGAACCGGTCACGTCGTTCATTGATGACGCCGTCAAGCAGGACAAGCCGTTTTTCATGTGGTACGCCCCGTTTCTGCCGCATACGCCGCATAACCCACCGGCGAGAATTCTCGACAAATACAAAAAAGACGGCCGGCCGATCACCATCGCCAAATACTACGCGATGTGTGACTGGTTCGACGAAACCTGCGGTCAGCTTGTCGATCATCTGGAGAAGAAAGGCGTGCGGGACAACACGCTCATCGTTTACGTGACGGACAACGGCTGGATTCAGAGTCCGGACAAGAACGGCTACGCACCGCGTTCGAAGCAGACTCCGTACGAAGGCGGAATCAGAACGCCAATCATGTTTTCGTGGCCCGGACACCTTGAACCCGGCACTCGCGAAGACCTTGTCAGCAGCATCGATATCGTGCCGACGATGCTGGCCGCCGGCGGCTCGGACATCCCGAAAGACCTGCCCGGTTTGAATCTTCTGCCAGACATGCAGAACAAAACGGAGATTGTTCGAGACACTATCTTTGGAGAAAGCTTCGCTCACGACATCGCCGACATCGAAGATCCTGAAGCTTCGCTGCTCTTTCGATGGTGCATCCAGGGCCGCTGGAAGTTGCTGCTGACTTACGACGGCGAGGTCAACCGTTATCAGTCAACGCATCCTCGAACGGAAAAGCGACCGCAACTTTTTAACCTGCTGGCCGACCCGGCCGAAGAAAAAAACCTGGCGGCCGACAACCCGGAAGTGGTCGCTCGCCTGGCCGAAAAAATCAACGATTGGTACCCGGTCAAGAAACGCAAGGTGCTGACGAAGTTCGAATAAGCAATTGAACTCTCAGCCCTGACAAAAGAAAGCCGCGATCAGAACTGTTCTGATCGCGGCTTCTTTTATTGCCCGTTGTTTACGTAGGGTGCGTCTTGACGCACCACGCGGGTGACTCCGGCACAAGAGGCGAAGATTCAGATCTCGGCCATGACAGCGAAACCTCGTGTGCTGACGCACCCAGACAATCTAAAGGAGATTGTCTGGGCCACCCGCGCTGGTTGCTTCTCGACGCACCACCAATTTTCATGGTGACACTCA
>CALDJX010000497.1 GCA_937899075.1 uncultured Planctomyces sp.
AAGAGCATTTCGTGAACTCAAACAAGACACCTGAAAAATCCTTAACGGCGTTGCCTGACCGGGCTCCCGATTGATGTTTCAGTCGTGGGCGGCGAGGCGACGCTTTCCGGAACCGTCGGCAACGCTCACCAGAAACAGCGAGCGGCGGATGAATGCTGGAAAACTTCGAACGTCACGGACGTCATCAATAATCTGAAGGTGAACTGGCTGCACGATCGCGGCGAGCGTGTTGACGGTCCGAATCCCACAGACGCCGAGTTGCAGAAGAATGTGATCGCCGAGCTGCAGCATGAACCGCGTGTCGATTCTTCCAACGTCTTTGTCGGAGCGGTCGGCGGGCATGTTACCTTGCGAGGCACGGTACCCTCTTACTATCAGCGACAGATTGCCGAACAGGATGTCAGAAGCGTCATCGGGACCGTCTGGCTCAGCAATCTACTTGAAGTACGCACTGCCGTCCGACCGGACATCGACATCCTGCGGGATGTGAATTTCGCCATCTCGACCGATTATGTTTTGCGGAATCAGGGGATTCAGACTCGAGTCGTGAACGGTCTGGTCGAGTTGTCGGGGAGCGTCGTCGACGACTTCAGTGTGACTCACGCTGCCGTCGTCGCAGGGCGAGTCTTCGGCGTTCGATCCGTGAGCAATCAGTTGAAAGTTCCTCAGACACGCGTGTTCCGGGATGCGGCGATTACCGAACGAGTTCAAGCACGGCTGGCATCCAACTGGGAGACCCGCTGGGTTGCGAAGAAGATTTCAGTCTCCGTCAGGAATGGCGTTGTGACACTGACCGGCGAGGTTGATCGTTGGGCGGAACGCCGCGAAGCCGAGCGAGTCGCATTTATGACCGACGGCGTGATCACTGTCGAAAACCGACTGAGTGTTCGCGGCTCATCATACCAGTGGGAACAGTGGTACAACGATCGTTCAAATGCGTTGCCCGGAACCCGTTATCCTGGTGACGGCTGGTATCTTTTCGAAGTTCCGTTCTCAACTGTCAGGTGACTGCTTTGAGCGGCTTGGATACGTTTCCGAATCGGGGACAACACCGCAGCAGGGCCGCGTGAGTCGGCGTTCAGAGCCGGGCACGCGTGCTCATCGCTGAAGGGGCGGCGCTGGGTGCTGGCCAATTGAAGCCAACTGAGTGAACCGTCCATTGACCTTCTGACAACTTCGTGTGATCCTCGCAGTGTGCTGACTGCCTGGGTGATTCGTCGATTTGAGGAAGGTTCTTTGATGAAGGCTTGCTCGATCGCTGCTGCTTTTCTGACGCTGGCTACTTTGCTGATTTACCCGGTCGTTGCTCAGAACGACTTCGGGGAGATCGGCAAAGAGTTGCCGGTGGTTACTGCGAAGAGTCCTGCTGACTCGCAGGCCATGCTGGAAGTGGCGGGCGGGTTTCGGATGGAACTGGTGGCTGCCGAGCCGCTGGTTCACGATCCCGTTGCCGTCGCGTTCGACGAAGATGGTCGGATGTATGTCGTGGAGTTGCCGCCGTACAACTCGTACGTGGTTGAAGGCTTTAAGACGAAAGGTTCGATCCGAGTTCTGGAAGACACGGACGACGACGGTGTTTATGACACGAGCGTGCTGTTCGCGTCGGACCTTTCTTATCCCACCGCGATTGCCTGCTGGGATGGCGGCGTGTTCGTTGGCGACGCTCCCGATTTGCTTTACCTCAGAGACACCACCGGCGATGGCAAAGCTGATCAGCGAACGGTCATCTTCACCGGCTTCGGCAAAGACAAAGCTGGCGAGGCGCATCTCAACTCGATTCGCTGGGGACTCGATCAACGTTTTCACTTTTCGACAAACCTCAGCGGCGGCGATGTCAAAGCTGTCGAACAGGCTGTTGATGAGCCGGAGCCGGTTTCCGTGCGTGGTCGAGGATTCATTTTCGATCCACAGGAACTCGGCAAGTTCGAACTGACCAGCGGCGGCGGCCAGCACGGACTCAGCATGAACAACTGGGGTCGCAAGTTTGTTTGCTCGAACAGCGTGCCGGCTCAAACGCTGATGTACGACGATCGGTATGTGGCAAGGAATCCGCATGTCGAAGCTCCGGCGGCGGCAGTCGATATCGCTCCTGACGGCAAGTACACAAAACTGTTCCGCATCAGCCCGGGCGAACCGTGGCGGATTCTGCGAACTCGACTTCGCAAAGAAGGAAAGTTTCGAGGCTCGGACGAAGGCGGGACGCCGTTTGGTTTCTTCACCGGCGCGACGGGCATCACGATCTACCGGGGCGATGCCTGGCCGAAGGAGTATCGCGGCAATCTGATTGTCGGCGACGTAGCGAACAATCTGATCTATCGCGCACGGCTGGAATCCAAAGGTCTGGAATTGGTCGCCCATCGAGCAGATAAAGAAGCCGAGTTCGTCGCGTCGAGGGATATGTCCTTCCGACCGGTGCAGTTTGAAAATGCTCCGGATGGTTCGCTCTACGTTTTGGATATGTACCGGCAGTTAATCGAAGGCGCGGCATTTCTTCCGCCGGAATTCTTCAAGCACATCGACCCGGTGGCTGGCCACAAGCTGGGCCGCATTTATCGGATCGTGCCAAAGGATTTCCAACGACGACCTCGGCCCCAGTTAAGCAAAGCGCCAACTGCGGAACTGGTCGCGTTGCTCGATCATCCAAACGGGTGGCATCGCGACACGGCGTCTCGACTGTTGAAGCAAAGTGGCGACGTCGCAGCGACACCTCTGTTGAAGAACCTTGTCCGTGATGGCAAATCGCCGGAAGGCCGGACGACGGCCTTGTCCACTCTGGCCGCCCGGCAGTCAATGGATGATGACACGCTACTGGTTGGACTCTCGGACGCTGATCCGAATGTGCGAACGATCGCGGCCAGGGTCGCTGCCGATTTCGTTGGCAAATACGCGGATCAATATCCAGCGTCGCGCGAACGACTCTTCCACCTGGCGAATGATGACGACATCCTAGTCCGTTATCAGGTGGCGTTTTCACTGGGCGAACTCGACGGACCTCTGCAAGCGGAAACGATCGCCGGACTGGTTGTGAAAGATGGAGCGGACCGCTGGATGCGACTGGCTTTGCTCAGCTCGACGCTCAACACTGCGGGCGACGTCTTTCATCGTCTCGCCGTGAACGATGACGCGCGCGGCGAGTCGCACGTGAAAGAGTTTCTGACAATGCTCGCTCAGCAGATCGGTCGAGCGGGTCAGTCTCGGCAGATTGCTTCGGTGCTGAAATCGCTTGATCAGATTCCCGACAGCGAGGCCAGCCTGAAGTCAGCCATCGTTAAGGCAGCGGTCGAGAAGCTTACGGGTAAGCAACGCGAACAGTTTTTGGCTGCGGCCAGCGGCAACGCGGCCGCCGTACTGAAGCAGCTGCTGGTCGGAGCTCGGAAACGTGCCACCAACGCGGATTTGCCGATCGACGAACGCGTCGCGGCGATTCGCGATCTACAACTGGCATCCTGGCAGGGCGCTTCCGGAACGTTGAAAGAACTGATGAGTCTTCAACAGCCGCCGGCTATTCGAAGTGCCGTGCTCACCACTTTGGGGGGATTCGATACGCCAGAGGCGGCAGCGCTGATGATCGAACACTGGTCGGGTTTCAGCCCGGCGCTGCGTCGGCAGGCCGCTGAAGTTCTGCTGTCTCGGGGGAAATGGGTGGGGCAGCTACTGGACGCCGTAGAAAACGGAGCCATCAATCGGGCCGACATCGGACCTGCGAGGATCGCTTTACTGAAACAGCACCCGGACGAGAATCTTCGCAAGCGTGTTGCATCCGTCTTTGGCGATTCGGGATTACAACGTCGTCAGGCGGTCGTGGATGCTTACCAGCCGGCTCTGACGCTCGCAGGAAACGTAGATCGAGGTCGACAAGTCTTTCGCAAGAACTGCACAGCGTGCCATAACCTGGAGGGCGAAGGAAAGGTCATCGGTGCGGATCTGAAAGGGATTCGGCAGCGTGGTCTGGCGTCGATCATGCTGAACGTGCTCGATCCAAATCGCGAAGTGAAGCCGAAGTTCGTCAGCTACGTACTACTGACCGAAAGCGGCCGCGTTTACTCGGGGATGATCCTTTCGGAAAATGCCAACAGCGTGACCATTCAGCAGCCCGACGGAAAAACGGTCTCGGTTCAGCGAAGCGAGATCGAGACTCTTCGCAGCACGGCGCTATCGTTCATGCCGGAAGGCCTGGAGAAAGAGATTGCCCCCCAGGCCATGGCCGATCTTCTGGAGTATCTGAATTCTGTGACGGAGTGACGCAGAGTTCGCACACAACGACTGGTGCGTTCCGCTGCGCTGCACGCACCCTACGAATTTATCCGACACAATCTCACGAGGCACGTTCTGTGAATGTTGTTGATTATGCCAGCGAGTTGATCAGGTTTGGGTCGGTTTCGTACCTCAGCAACGGGCCGGTGACCGACTACGCCGAGAGCGTGCTGCAGGATTTGGGGTGCGAAACAGAACGCATCGAATACATGGATGATGGCGTTCTGAAGGCCAATGTCGTCGGGCGATTCGGCGATGCCGGAGTCGGTGGACTGGCTTACTTCGGACACACCGATGTCGTGCCGGTCGATGACTGGTCGATCGCCGAGCACGGTCCGTTCGAACCAGTCGTTCGCGACGGTCGGCTGTACGGTCGAGGCAGCACGGACATGAAAGGATCGATTGCCTGCATGTTTTCGGCTTTGCGATCACTCAAGGGGCAGGCGTTCAAACATCCGGTTTACATTTCGTGCTCTTCCGATGAGGAACTTGATCATCGAGGCGCCATTGAAATCGCGGAACGATCGCGTCTTTACCGGGAGCTAATCGAAGGCGGCGCGTGTGGCATTGTTGGAGAGCCGACGAGTCTCGACGTTGTGTACGCTCACAAAGGCGGCGTCCAGATCGTGGTGACGTCGCACGGCAAGGCGGCTCATTCCAGTACGCGCGAAGGGCTGAACGCTAACCTCGCGATGATTCCGTTCCTGCAGGATTTGAAGGCGATTTATGAGACGACCGAAGCTGACAAATCCCTGAGGGATACTGAATTCGACCCGCCAACCGTCTGCATGAACATCGGCATTAACGATCACACCAAAGCCGTCAATATCACGGCCCCGCAGAGCGTGTGCACGGCGTGCTTTCGGCCGATGCCGGACACCGATGTTGATTCGATCGTCAGGCAGATTCGCAACGCAGCCGATGCTCACGGAGTCGAATTTTTGCTGAAAGGCCAGAACCCACCGTTCCGCCGCGGCCCTGACAGCGACTACGTAAAGCAAAGCGTCGACTTGATCGGCGGTCGCCCTGCGCGAACAGTCGCCTACGGATCAGAAGCGGGCAACTTCGACGAGATCAAAAACCTGATCGTACTCGGCCCCGGAGACATCGCTCAGGCTCACAAAAGCAACGAGTGGATCGCTCTTGAACAACTCGAAGCCGGACAGCGAGTTTACGAAAACATGATCCGGCAGTTCTGTCTGTAAGCGGTTCTGTCTGTAAAACGAGCGTGCGGTGGTAAAGGCTTGTCGGAGCGACGTTTTCGGTGCTGCAGCTTCGGAGTGAAACTTCTTACTCGGATTCTGATGACGGAGCATCGTTCGACGAAGGCCGGGTCACAAACAGCAGCGACTGCAGGATCAGGAAGAGGACCAGCGGGGCGATCCACAGAACTCTCAGAACTTTCAGCAAAAGCTGCGTCGCCGGGGGCGGGACTGAGGCGATCTTCACGAAGGCGGCGCTGTCGGCGTGGCCCGCTCCTACAAGGGCAGTGACCACCGATGCGATGCGGTCGTCGTTCAGATCGCCGTCTGAATCCTCAGCGTCCGGCATCACGAAGATGGTCTCAGCACTCTGCTGCACTTCGCGAGAGATTTCGGAGATATGCTTCAGGCCGGTCTTGTTAAGCAGAGCCGAGCCGGCGATGAATTCGGAATCCCGAACGACTCGATTGTCGGCTTCGGCGTTTCTTTGCAGACGCGAGTTTGAATCGACAAACGCTCCCAGCAGAAGAAACGCGACCAGACCGAACAGCGTCAGCATGATCAGCCCGCAGCCGACGGCCGTCATCTGAGACTTGAAGATGCTGCGTTCAGAAGTCGTTTCGAAAAACAGATCGATCGTGCGTCGACGACGTAACGACGTGTGCGTCGCCTCGACCGTCTCGAATGCGCGAGTCATCTCGGCCCAGTGTTTTGCCGAGTCGTCGAGCGAGTTTTCCAACGCTGCAAGCTGGCACGCTCCGAGTCCGCTGCCGTCGTCTTTATGTGCTGAGTGGTCTTTCTGTGCTGAACCGGACTTCGAATCCGATTGAGTCGTGCTGACGCTGAGCGACCCTTCAAAGGCATCGTCCAATTCAAAAGTTGCCGAGCCTGCCGATCCGGTGACTTCGAGCTTCCAGGCTGGCTGTCCAGCGCGAGCCGTCCAGGTCGCTTCGGCTAATTCATTCCCGCCGAGTGTCAACGTCGCCTGAGTGATGCCCGTGGTGTCTGATCCGGAATGGACCGCGGTGATACGGTTGTAGTTGCCGCCGAGAAATCTCAGCAGCGAGACATCGTGAAGCATGGCTCCGTCGACTTCGTTGCGTGTCAGCCCTTGCGCCAGAGTACCGTCAGGCTGAGTGGTCGCTGGAAACGAACGCTCGATTCGCAACAGCATGATCTGGCCGAAGTCGCCTCGGCGAATTGCTGCGTTCAACTTTGCGGTCAGCGGGTGAGCGGGCAGCTTCAGCACGGGGACGAGTGGAACTCGATTGTCGTCGTGAGTCAGCGTCAGCTCGTAAATAAACGCCGAGCCCTGGCTGGCCTGCGGGACGATCGCCAGCGGCCGGTCGTCCATCGCCAGTTGCTTCGCGCCAGCCTGAACGTTTTCAGAATCGCCAGCGACCAGCGTGACATCAGCGGCCGTGTCGAAGAGCAGCTCTTCCCAACTCTGCAGAACACGAATCCCCGGCGCGGCTGCGAGCAGTTCGCTCAGTGAATCTTCAGGGATCTCCGCCGCTGTCGTGAACGAGTGCCGCGAATCGGCAGAAACCGCGCGAAGCAGCGGTGCAATCTGGGAATTCCAACCAAGCAGTGCGAATTTCATGAGTGGTCGTGACGTGACAAATTGGTGACTGAATTGGAACGAGAAACTTTGGCGTTTAAGACGCAATCCTCGAAGAATGACAGAATCTCGTGCTGCACGCACGCCCGGGCTGACGGCACGATCATCGATCCCTCGGGCCGCCCGATGCACCTGCTGCCCACCGGCGAAGTCCCGCGCGAACTTCTGTAGCTGTGCGGCGGAAGGTTTGCATTCCATATGCCCAGCCTGAGGAACGTCAGCGGTGCAGACGCTACGTGATCGCCATGCTGCCTCTGATTTGCCCCGGTTTCGGCGGCGCACAAAAAAAGGACTCACGACGATTCGTCGTGAGTCCTTTCATCAAAGTACGCAAGAGAGGACTTGAACCTCCACGGGGTTTAACCCCCACTAGGCCCTCAACCTACATGCACGCTGTTTCTGTAAAAGGGCTGAAACATGGCTTTCGCGTCGCAACTCACTTCATAGCTGGAACAAAACGCTCTCCGACTGTTTCATCAGCATGGTAGTCGCAGGGCATCCAAGTGGCCAGTTCTGCCCCCGATTTGCCCCTGTTCTGCTCCCGAAACCTAACGTGGATCGGAAGCACTGAATCATGCTCTGCAAGACCGAGTTGAATGACCCGGCTAGGACTTGAACCTAGCCATAGGCGTGTTGGTAAAGGATTGGGCAAACACCGCAACCACGTTGTAAGTGCATACGCTGGAAGGAATCACGATCGTTCGACCGCGTGTTTTGCAGCGTAGGCACGTGGCTCTTGTACGGCAAGTGCTGCCCCCAATTTGCCCCCTGAATATAACAGCTCGCGACGAACGCTGGATATTCGGTCATCGAGCACCTCGGCGACCGCTTTTCCGAGCTCGCCCTTCTCAGGGGAGAACGGCGTTGATCGATACGAATTTTCAATACCTGGGTAGCATCACCATCGACCGTGAAGGCCACTCGCTAAACGTTGGTACGTCGACATGCAAACCCAACCCAGTGGCAGGTCCGAGTCAGGCGTCAACATGCCATCTTGGAAGAGTCACGCTGGAACGCTCCATCGACCGAATTCGACGCCACTCCCGACCCAATGCGGATTCGGGCTGGGCAGTTCGTCTCGATCTGTTCTTCAGATTTTTTTCGGACTGGGTGTAACCTCGGCGGGCTGTTCGGCCACTGTTGCAGAGAAGTTCATCGCATGTCCGCGATGAATGGTCCCAAAGGCTGAGTATTTCTCAGTGGCAACGAACCTATGAGGTTTTGCGATGAAAATGACGGATTTAATTCGATTGGCTGCGGTCGCAGTCACACTTGGAATTCTGGCCAGTTCAGTGTCGGCTCAGCGGCCACAACGGGAGGGGGCACAGCAGGG
>CALDJX010000498.1 GCA_937899075.1 uncultured Planctomyces sp.
TACCAATTGGTGAAGCTCGCCGACTTCGAAACACTCGCCCTTCAAAAAACCTGACGCAGGCAGAAAGTGAAGCCGCGATTTGCGACGGCATCATTCGTTTTCAGGAAGAATATCTGGGATGGCGTTCGGAGCGTATTCTGGCACACCTGATTAAGGATCTGCTGATCGTGCGCATCTTTGGAGTTCTGACATTGGCCGAACGACAGCTGGGCAGATCGGCCTCTCCGGAGAAAGGTAGAAATCTTATTAAGCAAACACGAAAGCAATTACTTGAGATTGCACGCCCAATGCTTGAGTCGCTGGTATACGAAGCGGTTGGTGTTAAAGTTGTCAGTATGCATCACGACATCAGCACGACCACTGGTGAAGAAATCGTCATTTTTTCACTGCAGCAGGAACCGAAGTTCCAATGACACATCGAAATTGAATATCATAAACTGACACCTGAATTGGACTGAGCCTGTGGCACCCTCGCCGAGTAATCTAGGCGGGCCAATCACCTGGATGCGGAAGCCAGACTCAGTTCTTTCAGGTGCCTTCTTCCGTTGCTGGTTTAGGCCCTTTCAAGTTACGCGGCGGCGGTATTCGCCCGGAGTCTCGTTTGTTTCACGTTTGAAAACGGCAGCCAGACGTTCTTTGTGACTGTAGCCTGCCAGCTGAGTAATTTGCTCAAGCGTCATCGTGGTTTCGTGCAGCAACTGTTTCACTCGAGCGATCTGAGCAGCCGTAATTTCTTCGTGAGGAGTTCGATTCAACTGTTGCCGAAAACGACGCTCAAGTTGACGGCGTGAGAGAGTCGTGAACTCCACGATATGATTAACGTTGATGCCGTCGCGGGCGTGTTCACGAATGAACCTGCAAACTCGCGCGATTTCACGGTCTTCGACTGCACTTACCTGAGTCGACAGTCGTTGTGAGACTCCCACGGGCGGAACAAACTCGGTGAGTGTTGGAGTTGGCTTGCCGTTAAGCATGTCGAGTAAAATTTCCGCCGCTCGATATCCGATCTGTTCGGCATTGGGTCGCACACTGGACAGTGGCGGGTTGCTAAGCGGACAAACCGCATCGTCGTCGTCAACGCCAATGACCGCAATATCATCAGGCACAGCGATGGAAAGCGATTGGCACGCGTTCAGAACCTGCTGACCTCGGATATCGTTGCAGACAAACAAACCCGTGGGTCGCGGCAAAGTATCCAGCCACTTTGACATCGACTGGAAATCGGCGCGATCCGGCTGCTCGATGCTGCCGAGAGCCACGTCCCGTTTGCCTGGCGATTCGTAAACCGAAAGCGGGCCCCCGGCCGCGGCGACCGATTCGCGAAATTGACGCAAGCGAGCTTCTGAGTAGTGAGCAAACTGGAATCCACAGAAAGCGAATCGCCGGAAACCTCGATCCCAGAGGTGGGCAAATGCAATACGAGCGACTTCGCGGTCGTCTGTTTCGACTTGCGGAATTCCGGCAAACTGCCGCCGACATCGCACATCGACGATCGGCACCTGCAGTTGCATGAGCGAGTCGATGATATGCGAATCGACGCGAGCAATTGAACCGCTGACTTCGGACTCCGTCATCCAATCCGGAAGCGACGCGTCGATTGTCATTTCCTGATGCAAAAGCGTCCAGTTCGTCCTTGTGCTGGCAAAGCGGGCGACCCCACGCAGCAGTTCGCGACCGTAGGAACGCGACGTTTCCACCAGCAATGCAATTCTGTGACGAGTTTCCGGCTTCATGGGGCGAATTCACTGCGTGACGCAAATCGTTAAAGACAGTGTCGCAGATTGTCCTCGACAACTGCGGAATATCCAACATAATAAGGGAATTGTCAGCCAGTGCCGCCATTCTCATGTGGCGTAGTCCATTCAAAATCGAGAATGAGAAGCCTTCATGCGTCCATTCCTAAACTATATCGTTCCGTGGCTCTTGCTGCTCGCAACCTGTCAGCACGCCAGTAGTGCTGACAATGAACAGCCGACCGGCGAGCAGCTTGAGTTTTTCGAGAAACAAGTTCGTCCTCTCTTTGCGACGCATTGCTATTCGTGCCACAGCGTGAAGGCCGAAAAGCTGCAGGCTGGGTTGCTGATGGATAGTCGAGCAAGCTTGCTGCAAGGCGGCGATTCGGGTGAGGCAATCGTTCCGGGCGATGTCGACGGAAGTTTGTTAATCGAAGCGGTCCGGTACGAATCCTACGAGATGCCTCCTAAAGGAAAGCTCTCGGCTGACGATATCAAAACACTCGAACGCTGGGTCGAGATGGGAGCTCCCTGGCCAGACGAAGCGGCACCGACGGGTGAGTCAAGTGCTGAAGTATTCGATCTTCAGCAACGCAAGGCGGACCATTGGGTTTGGCAACCGATTCAATCACCTGCGATCCCGGAAGTGGCAGACACAAAGTGGCCGCATGACGAATTAGATCATTTCGTGCTCGCGAAACTTGAAGAAGCGAGACTGACTCCCTCCTGCGATGCCGATCGAACGGCTCTGATGCGTCGGCTGTATTTTGATCTGATTGGATTGCCGCCAACGCCGGAACAAGCGGGTAAGTTCCTGGACGATAGCTCGGACGGCGCACTGGAGCGGTTGGTTGATGAACTGCTGGCATCACCGCATTTTGGCGAACGCTGGGGACGGCACTGGTTGGATCTGGTGCGCTATGCCGAATCTCGCGGGCATGAATTCGATAACGACACTCCGAACGCCTTTCAATATCGCGACTACATCATCCGAGCGCTGAACGCGAACGTGCCGTACGATCAACTGGTGCGCGAACACATCGCGGGCGATCTGCTTGCCCAGCCACGTTTGCGTCCGGATACCGGAATCAACGAATCGATCCTTGGCACTGGTTTCTGGTTCCTTGGCGAATGGGTGCATTCGCCAGTCGACATTCGCAAAGACGAAGCCGACCGATTCGATAACATGATCGATGTCATGTCGAAGACGTTTCTGGGAGTCACGGTTTCGTGTGCTCGCTGCCACGATCATAAGTTCGACGCAATTTCGACGGCCGATTAGTACTCGCTGACAGGCTTTCTTCAAAGCAGCGATTATCGTCAGGTAAGGTTTGAA
>CALDJX010000499.1 GCA_937899075.1 uncultured Planctomyces sp.
CAGCTCTTCTTTTGTCTTCTGGAGAATTCCCAGACCGTCGACGTCGTCCATCTTCAGATCGGTGATAACGACGTCAAATTCCTGGCTCTCGATCAGCTGCACACCGCGTTCGCCGGAATTGGCGATCACGCAGTCGTACCCGACTCGTTCGAGACTTTCGGCGACAGCCTGCGCGTGCGGCTCGTCGTCGTCCACGATGAGTACGTGGACGGGGACAGTCCGAAGATCGCTGGTGTCCTTTCTGGTGGCTGCCATTCGACTTTCAATTGTCAGTTTGGAAGGTTATCGGAGGCGGGGACGCAAAAGCGTGCGTCGAGCGTGGAAGATTCAGCCCGTGACAGTAGCATGTTCGGGTATACGACATTGGATTTCCAGACAGTCCACGGCGATTCTCAGTCAGAGAACCTTGTTTGTGAATCCAGATTTTCGAACGATCCCGATAGAACGAACAGCAAAGGCAGGGAGACGATGAGCGATTCGGTTGTCAACATGTTCAGCGATACGGTTACGAAGCCGACTCAGGGGATGCTTCAGGCCATGATGACAGCGGAAGTCGGAGACGACATGGGCGGCGAAGATCCAACCGTCAATCGTCTGGAACAGATGGTCGCCGAACTGCTGAATAAAGAAGCAGCCGTTTTTGCCTGTTCGGGGACACAATCCAACCAGATGGGCATCCGGTCGCACTGTTTTCCAGGCGACGAGTTGCTGATCGAAGAGCAGGGCCACATCGCTCGATTTGAAGGTGGAGCTCCGGCCGCGATCAGCGGAATCACAACCCGAACGATCCGGGGTCGGTATGGGATGCTCGATGTCGCCGATCTGGAAGGAAAGGTTTACGTCGAAAACCAGCACCTGGCCAACACGAAACTGCTCTGTTGCGAGAACACGACGAACGGTGGCGGCGGCCGAGCCTGGCCGGTCGAGCAGCTTCAGCAAGTTTGTGGCTGGGCTCACGATGTCGGATTGAGGACTCACCTGGACGGAGCGAGATTGTTCAACGCGGTGACGACTTCCAATGTTCATGTCCGAGAAATCTGCGACGGCTTCGACACCATTTCCATCTGCTTTTCTAAAGGGCTCGGTTGTCCGATGGGCTCGATTCTTGTCGGCTCTGGTGAGCAGATTCGTCGCGCCAGACGAATTCGCAAGATGATGGGTGGAGCCTTGCGACAGGTTGGGATCATCGCCGGAGGAGCTATTTACGCTTTGGAAAACCACGTCGAACGTCTGGCGGATGATCATGCCAATGCTCGAACCTTTGCCGAGGCGATTGCGAAAATCGACGGCATTAGTGTCAATCTGGAAGGCGTCGAGTCGAATCTCGTCTTCTTCGATGTGGACGCCGAAATTGGCGATGCCAGTCAGCTTTCATCAGCTCTGCGTGAACGGGGAGTTCGAATCGGAGCGATGGGGCCTCAAACGCTGCGAGCGTGCACCCATCTTGACGTAGACGCCGCCGGTGTTGTCCGAGCTGCTGCCGCTGTGGCCGAATGTGTGCAGGCCGGCATTCAGCAGTTTGCGGCCGCAAAGTTCGGCCCGTTCTTCCGAGCCTGACCTGAGTCGTTAGATGAACCCGTGGCTTCGGGAAATTAAACCGTGGCTTCGGATGACACGGACGAGGGTCAGCCGCGTAGCCGAACTGTTGCGGATCCCGGATAATAATACTGCAGGATCTGCAACGCTGAGCGTCCGGCGAGGGCGAGGCCTCGGGAACCCCATTGGCAGAAGCCGACTCCGTGACCGTGCCCGGCGCCGGAGAATCGGACTTCCGCAGCGTCAATCTCTGCAGTGAAGCGCGGGCTGTCCAGCGTGCCGATCGGCAGTGAATGCCGGAGTTCCGTACCGGCGATCTTTTGGGTTCGGATGCCGTCGCTGACCATGTAGAACGGTAGATCGCCTGCATCTCCGAACGCTGGTTGCAGAGACGTTAGTTGCCCGAATTCTTTATCCTCGCTGGCGAAGTGTTCCTGCAGAGACCGCGACATTCGCTCGACCGGAATCGAACTGGTCCAGCGATAACGATCCGCCTCGCGACACCAGTCGCATTCGACGCTGGCGATTGCGGGGACGGCGTCCTTAAAGACGGACCGACCGACGGTCGTTCGTCCGCCGCAGACTGCCGTGTAGAAAGTGGTGAAAACTTTTCCCTCCCACGTGCAGACGATGCCGGCCGTGCGCGCTGCGATTTCGCGGCTTCCTTGAGTCTCCCCGGCCAGACGCCGGCCCTCATCATCGAGGTATTGATAGCCGAGGTATCTTTGACTTCGCGACGTCGCGTACACGTCGAACTGCGGATGCCCCTTCATTTGAGACAGCACGTAAGTTCTGGCGGCGATTGTTTGTGCTTCGCGGGCTTCGTCCGGAAATGATGCCGGCATCTCGCTGTTCACGACGCTGGCGAGGTACTCCTCCAACGGGAGCACGTTCACGGCAATCAGTCGACCGCCGGGGCGACGGAAGATTCGAATGTAGCCGCGATACTGGTTTCGTCCGATCCAGATTGATGGCGACTTAGCAGTCACGATTTCGATCTGGCTGATGGGAAAAACTTCGGCCCCGACTCGAATACCGTTTCCTTCAGCCGAAACCACCTGGTCTTTGATCGACACTGACTGAGCGAGGATTTTCGCGCTGCCGGGCGCGAGGACTCGAAATGGTCCATCAATCGAGATCGTCAGGTCCGTCAGTGGCGACGGCGTGAGGTTGACTCGAACCGGCGGGTTCCACGTGTCGATCGTTGGTGTCGATTGCTGCGAGGACGCGGCGTTCGGCGATGACTGTCCGTTCGAATGTTTCGACAGCAAATGCCACGCACCGGCGCTCAACGGAATCGCAGACGCCGCGGCCGCTGCGATCATTCTCCGCCGGGAAACACGACGCTGCCCTGTTGCCGTTTGCCCATTTGCCGGTTCGGCATCCATACCCAAACTCCGTCGGACAGGAAGTATTGAGCGGTCAGTCGTTTCGCAGACTCAGGCCAACGTCGGCCAGTTTCGCACGGATTTCGTTCAAGGATGTCACGCCGAAATTCTTCGACGACAGCAGGTCGTCCGGAGACTTCGACAGCAGTTCGCCGATCGCTGAGATGTTCAGCCGCGACATGCACTTTCGAGCACGTACCGACAGGTTGAGATCGGAGATTGGTTGTTCCATCGCAGAACGTTGTTCCGGCGACAAATCCTTCGGCGGCTCGGCAACTTCGGCCTTTCGGCTGGCGACATTGCAGCCGATCGACAGGTGGTTCTCGACCAGCAGTTCCTGAATCTCTTTCAGGGATGTATCGCCAAAGTTTCGGCTGCCCATCAATTCCTGTTCGGAAACTTCCGTCAGATCGCCCAGTGTTCGCATGCCGAGGCGATCCAGGCAGTTGCGGCTGCGGACGGAAAGTTCGAAGTCGGTGATTGGTCGAGTGAGCGTCTGCATTCGCTTCTGCTCTTCTTTGACCGAATCCTCGTCGTAGTACATGCCTTCCGAGGCGTCGATGTCTTTCAGGTAGAGCCGTGCTCGCTCGTTCGTCGGTTCTGCTTCCAGAACTCGTCGGAAGCAGAACGCTGCCTGATCCAGTGAATCGGCGTCTTCGTAAAGCAGTCCGAGATTCAGCAACGCTCCGATGTGCAACGGAGGCGACGACAGCGCCTGTTCGTAAAGTCGGACGGCTTCCTCGTCATTACCGTGTCGCGAGTTTTCTCCCGCCAGCCAGAAGAGTGCCCGTGTGTGATGAGGATCCATATCGACGGCACGTTCGAAGTATTCGATGCCGCCGAGTGTGTCGCCTTTGTCGGCCAGGATGCAGCCCATCTGGAAGGAATAGTCGGCTCGCGAAACAGCTTTGGAAGCGATCTTCTTTAAGGCAGCTTCCGCTTCCTCGACCTGACCGTTCAGGCGGATGGCACCGACTCGTTGAAGTTCGCATTCCACGGCGTCGTGGCCGAGGCCGCCTGCTGTCTCAAAGTGCCCACCGGCTTCTTCGAAACGGTCCAGCGAAAGGCAAACCAGTCCGAGAACGTACGACGCGACGGCATTGCTCGATGTTTGGGAGAGGTAATTGTGTGCTGCCTGATGCTGACCGAGCAGATAAAGCGACGTGCCCAGTTTGGCGTAGGTCGTGTCGGAAGCCTGACCGCTTCCATCGACGGTACGGCGAAGTTCATCGACTTCCTGGCGAAAAGCTGTTGCCTGCTGTTTGTTCGTCGCCTTCTGAAGCACGGCATAGTGAGCCGTGCCGAAGTCAGATTCGTTACTCAGCATGTCGCGAAGATCGTCGATCTCCACCAGCGTCGTGGCAGCCGGGGTCGGTGTACTGTGCAGCACAGAACTCTCCTGGTCGGGAGGCGATTTAGTTGGGTGTTGGTGGCCGAACGGATTTCCGACTCCAGAAATTGGAGGAAATCCACCATGCGACGGCGAGGAATGATAAGGATTGTCCAACCGAAGGTACACATTCACAGCGAGATATCCGGGTTTCTGCTGACATTCGGGTAGCAGTTTGAATTCGTCCGGTACGCGTGTTTCACAGCGTGGTCGGCAGGTGGCGAGCATGGATTCGCACTTCGGCCGCAGTTACGCTGATGGCCGGTTGGTTTCTTTCGAGGCTCGTGCAACTGGCACGTGACCGATTTTCCTGGATGGTTCAATGTTTCGCCAGGCGGTGTTTACTGTTTTCGCTGTTTCCTGGCTGTCTGGTTCGACGCCGGCCTCAGAGCCCGACCGCGTTGATTTCAGCCGTCAGGTCCTGCCGCTGTTTGCCGACCGGTGCTTTGCCTGCCACGGGCCGGACGAAAACACTCGTGAGGCCGACTTGAGGCTTGACCTGCGTGCATCCGTGTTTGATCGAGAGGCCGAGTCGCCTCTGATTGTGCCTGGGAATTCGCGTGAGAGTCTGCTTTTCGAGCGGATTTCGTCGCACGACCCGGATGTGCAAATGCCGCCTCCAAGTGCGACGCGTCAGCTCAACCCCAAAGAGATTCGTCTGATTCGACAATGGATCGATCAGGGAGCGGACTGGCAGGAGCATTGGGCATTCATTCCGCCCGTACGCCCTGTTATGCCCGAAGTTTCAAACGCCGACTGGCCGAGGAACGGCATCGACCATTTCATTCTTTCGCGTTTGGACAACGAAACTCTGAAGCCGTCGCCAGAAACGAATCGCGAAACGCTGATTCGGCGAGTCACTCTCGCGCTGACCGGCCTGCCGCCGACGCCGGAAGAGATCGATCGTTTTCTGGAAGATGAATCGACGAACTCGTACGAGAAAGTGGTCGATCGGTTGCTGGCGTCTCATCGCTACGGCGAACACATGGCGATGCCGTGGCTGGACGCGGCTCGGTACGCCGACACGGACGGCTACCAGAACGACCGCACTCGCTACATGTGGGCGTGGCGTGACTGGTTGATCCAGGCGTTGAACGATGACCAGCCGTTTGACGAGTTCACGATCGAGCAACTCGCTGGCGACATGCTGCCTGACGCGACGCTTCGACAGCAGATTGCAACGGGCTTCTGCCGCAACCATCGGATCAACTCCGAAGGCGGATCGATCCCCGACGAGTGGATTGTCGAATACGTCGTTGATCGCGTCGACACTTTGGGCACGGTCTGGATGGGGCTGACGCTGGGCTGCGCTCGCTGCCACGATCACAAGTACGACCCGGTTTCGCAGCGAGGCTACTACAAGCTGTTCGCGTATTTCAACAACGTCGCCGAATGGGGCCTCGGGCCAAACAACGGCAACAGTCCGCCGTTTATCAACGTGCCTGACGACTGGCCGCTGCTGACTCGGACGAAGGATCTCAAAATCGAACCGACGCCGTTCGAGCTGGTGACGTCTCAAGTGTCGGTCGTGCGTCCGAAGCCCGGCGGAAAAGAAACAGTCATGGTGATGGCCGAGCTTCCCGAACCGCGCCCCACTTACCTGCTGCAAAGAGGCCAGTACAACCTTCCGGATAAATCAGAAACGCTGACTCCAGGACTGCCCGACAGTTTGAATGTTCCGGCCGCGGCTCCAAAGAATCGGAAGGAACTCGCCGAGTGGCTGGTCAGTCCGGAGAACCCGCTCACCGCGCGAGTCATCGTCAACCGGCACTGGCAGCACTTCTTCGGGACGGGACTTGTGAAGACGTCCGAGAACTTCGGTGTGCAGGGAGAATCCCCAAGTCATCCTGAACTGCTCGACTGGCTGGCGTTGGAATTTGTCCGCTCAGGATGGGACGCGAAGCGGCTTGATCGACTGATCGTGACCACGTCGACGTATCGTCAGTCGTCGGCCGCCACGCCAGAACAGACCGAACGTGATCCGGAGAATCGTTTGCTGGCGCGCGGGCCTCGCTTTCGATTTTCCGCTCACATGATCCGCGATCAGGCGCTCGCGGTCAGCGGTCTTCTCCACGAGAGAATCGGTGGCCCATCCGTGAAACCGTACGCTCCGCCGGGAATCTGGAAGTCGATTTCCAACAATAAATACGTGCAGGATCACGGTCCGAGCCTCTACCGCCGCAGCCTTTACACCTACTGGCGACGCACGGTTCCGCCGCCGACGATGGCGACATTCAACGCGTCCGAGCGTGAAGTGTGTCTCGTCCGAAAAGATCAAACGAATACTCCGCTTCAAGCGCTGACCCTGATGAACAACGTCGCGTTTATCGAAGCGGCAAGATTCCTGGCCGAGCGGATTCTGCGAGAAACTGACTCCGATCCGGCAGCGCAGATCGAGCGAGGGTTTCGCATCGTCACTGGACGACTACCTGACTCATCGGAAACAGAACCGCTTGCCCAGGCGTACGACCAGTTTCTGAGCTACTTCGAAACAAACCCGCTCGAAGCTCCAAAACTTCTGGCCATCGGCGAAGCTCCGCGTGAAAAAACGTTGCCCGCAGCTCAACACGCGGCGCTGACAATGCTGGCCAACATCCTGCTGAATCTTGACGAGTCAATTACTCTCGAATGAGTCTCAGAATTCCGAAGTTGAAATCGCAGAGATCGCCGAGAAGGAAACGCGGAGTTCGCGGAGAGCCTATTCCGAAATCAAGAGTCGAACTTGAGTATCGGCACTCTCTACTTTCTCTGCGAATTTTTTCTCAGCGACCTCTGCGATTAAAAAAGAGAACCCGAGAGATACTTTGCCATGGATACTTTGCCATGAACGAAATTCCTGAACACCGTCTGCAAGTTAATCGTCGGCACTTTTTCAGTCGGACGAGTACCGGCCTGGGAACGCTCGGCCTGGCGTCGATCATGAATCCGGGTTTGTTTGCGGAGGACGGCCCGAGTCGCAACTCGATCGGCGGGCTGACTGATCTTCCGCATTACCGGCCGAAAGCCAAGCGGGTGATCTACCTCTTTCAATCCGGCGGTCCGTCGCAGCTCGATCTGTACGACGAAAAACCGGAGCTGATGAAACGGTTCGGCCAGGAAGTGCCGAAGTCGGTTTACCCCGACGATCGCAAGACAACGATGACTCTCGGGCAAAAGCAGTTCGTCACGGCGCCCAGCCGCTTTGGCTACAACTCTCATGGCGAGTCCGGGCTGCGGCTGAGCGAACTGCTCCCGCACCTTGGTTCAGTCGCCGACGAGATGTGCGTCATTCGGTCGATGTACACCGAAACGATCAATCATGATCCGTCAATCACGTTTCAACTGACCGGCTCACCGTTGCCCGGTCGGCCGAGCATGGGCGCGTGGATGAGCTACGGCCTGGGAAGTGTGAACTCCGACCTGCCGGCGTTCGTCGCGATGACTTCCAGCGGGACTGCCAAAGCCGGGCAGCCTCTTTACGATCGGCTTTGGGGAGCAGGTTTTCTGCCGGCGAAGTTTCAGGGAGTCAAACTCCGAGGGCAGGGGGATCCCGTGTTGGACCTTAATAATCCTGCGGGCGTCAGTTCCGAAGTGCGGCGGCAAATGCTGGAAACGCTCGGCCAGTTGAACAGGCAGAAACTTGAGCAGAGTGGCGACCCGGAAATCGAAGCTCGCATCGCTCAGTACGAACTTGCCTACCGGATGCAGACGTCGGTTCCCGAACTTGCCGATTTGAGTTCCGAACC
The DNA here is from genome assembly GCA_937899075.1 of uncultured Planctomyces sp. Taxonomy (GTDB): domain Bacteria; phylum Planctomycetota; class Planctomycetia; order Planctomycetales; family Planctomycetaceae; genus JABMPE01. The sequence continues at coordinate 8,040 of CALDJX010000499.1, forward strand.
GAAGTCAACGTTCGATCTGTACGGTCCGGACGCGAAGAAGCCGGGCAGCTACGGATACAACTGCCTGCTCGCGCGACGGCTGGCCGAACGAGGCGTGCGGTTCATCCAGCTCTTTCATCGAGGCTGGGATCAGCATGGCAACCTGCCGAAGCAAATCGCTTCGCAATGTCGAGACACCGATCAGCCGACGGCCGGATTGATCCACGACTTGAAGCAGCGAGGCATGCTCGACGACACGCTGATCATCTGGGGCGGAGAATTCGGACGAACGGTGTACTCGCAGGGCGGTCTGACGAAAGCAAACTACGGCCGCGATCATCACCCAAGCTGCTTCTCGATGTGGATGGCCGGTGCCGGCGTTCGAGGCGGATTAACCTGGGGACAGACCGACGACTACAGCGTCAACGTCGCTGAGAACGGAGTTCACGTTCACGATCTCCAGGCCACGATTCTGCATCTACTGGGCGTCGACCACGAGCGGCTGACCTTCCCCTACCAGGGCCGCCATTTCCGACTGACCGATGTCCACGGCCGTGTCGTCAATGAGATTCTGAGCTGAGCGACTGTCGCATTGGTCCTTCCGACGTTTGCGACCAGTCGATCGTCGATTCCTGAAGTCGTTGCCGGGAAGTGCTGCTGTAGCCGCCCGGCGCGTAATACTCAGGCAGCATGCACCCCGAAGCCGTTACGGCCAACAGGATCGCCGCCGCTGTAGCCAATCGTCGAACCACTTCCGCGTCCCCCGCTGAAACCCACGCCCTCGCTTTTCCAGTCGTGTCTGTTATCGAACCGCCACGGTCGTAGGTCACAGTCAAGAACGCGACGTAACTTCGGGTTACGAGGATTGGACGAGTCGCTCAGGGAGACTTCCCGTACCACCAGGGGGGGAATTCCTCCCTGACGCTCATTTTCACGGCAGAAGTGGAGGGAGATACCGTTCGCGGCGGCGTGTTTGAATTTCGGGTAGAGATTGGCTTGCGGGCGTTGCCAGTGTCTGAACGAAAGTTAACATCCTGCCTGGCGGGAATTATTGCCCGGTGCTGTTCGCCACTGTTCTGCTGAATGAGATCATCCATCGTTCGGGATTCTCTCCCGGCTTTAGAAACGCAGGCCGCCGTGACCGACAACAACGTGACCGACAACCTTCTGACCGACGAATCGACACTCCCGCAGAACTTCGGGCCGGAACCTGAACAGGTCGCGCGGTTCATTGAACACTGGGCACCGTCTGGTGGAGCGGAGCGGGCGAACTTTCCGTCGTTCGCTCACAACCTTTGCGACGTGCTGGCAGTACCGCATCCCGAGCAGGGTAGCCCAGACAATCTCTTTTAGATTGTCTGGGTGCCGCAGGCACAAGAGGTTTTCCAATGACGACAGAAATCGCTCGTCCGTGGACGCGACAATCCCGGAGGGTCGACAGGTTGCGTCAGCACCGAAACTTCCGTCGTGATGGCCGCTAACGTCCGAGCCATCGACCTCTTGTGGCGAAGCCACTCAGACAACTCAAAAGGAGTTGTCTGAGCCACCCGCGA
>CALDJX010000500.1 GCA_937899075.1 uncultured Planctomyces sp.
AATCGGGACGACAGGATTTGAACCTGCGACCTCTGCACCCCCAGTGCAGCGCTCTACCAAGCTGAGCCACGTCCCGTGATGATCCCGACCGAGGCTCGAATCTGTTTTAGTTTCTGCCAAGGACAACCGGATAGTATTTGCGGATGTGTCGTGATGCAACTCCCCAAACGGCCCGTCGCTCTCGGTGTCCATGATGGATTATTAGGTGCCACCTGGATACCGAACGAGAGACAACCGGTGTGTGACGGGCAGCAAAGGAATAGTGGACCAAGCCAGGGCCCGGGGTAATGACAGGAACACGGGGGTAGTTCCCGGCCACCTTTCGAGGCGGTCCACTCCTTTCTGCAAAGTTGCTCTCCTTTTCTCTCCGCGAGTCCTCCGTGAACTCTGCGTTCCGTCCTCTAACAATTTTCAATTCTTCATGAATTCTCCCTTGCACTCTTCGGCAACTGTATCAACACTGATAACACAGTTGTCGGAGATTAAAAATGGAAATACAAATCGACGCAGCCAGTCGTCAGCCGATTTATCGGCAGGTGGTGGTGCAGATCCGCGAGGCGGTCGCGCGAGGACGGATGCAGCCGGGTGACCGGTTGCCGTCCGTGCGTGAGTTGTCGTCGCGGCTGGTTGTTAATCCGAACACGGTGGCTCGCGGGTATCGCGAGTTGGAGCAGGAAGGTTTGCTCAACTCGCGACCCGGCAAGGGCGTGTTTGTCGCCGAGCCGAAGTCCGACCTCACGAAGCGTGCGCGAATGAAGCGTTTTCAGGAACTGCTGGATGAGTTTCTGACCGAAGCAGTCCATCTAGGCCTCACGGGAGACGAGGTTGTCTCTGCAGTGACTACTCGAGCGGAGGGTTTCGAATGGCAGACCCGGTAAACAAAGTGACGACTGGTAGTTCGACATCCGGCCCACACCCAGTCGTGACGGATCGGCTGACGAAGTACTACGGCGGGAAGCGAGTCGTTAACGGGTTGAACCTGACGATCAAAGAAGGCTCGGTGTACGCGTTGCTTGGCCGGAACGGTGCCGGCAAGTCGACGACCATCAAGATGCTGATGGGGCTCGTGCATCCGGATTTTGGTTCCGCGACTGTGCTGGGCGAAGACGCTCACCATATGTCTGCAGAAACGCGAGCACAGATTGCCTGGGTCGGAGAAGGCCATCCGCTTTACCGATGGATGACGATCGACGGAGCAATCAACTTTGCCAAACCGTTTTACCCGGTGTGGCACGACGATCTGGTCGAGCAGGTGATTGACCATTTCAAGCTGCCTCGCAAGCGTCGACTTTATCGACTGTCGAACGGGCAACGTGCTCAGGTTTCGCTGGCTCTGGCTGTCGCTTCCGATCCAAAACTGCTGATCCTGGACGATCCGACCATCGGGCTCGACACTGTCGTTCGTCGCGATTTCCTGGAATCGATGATTCAGATCATCCAGCAGGAAGGCCGGACTATCGTGTTCAGCTCGCACATCCTCAGCGACGTCGACCGAGTGGCCGATCACATCGGCATCATGCTCGACGGTGTTCTGCGGGTGGACGCTCCGACCGAACGATTCCGCGACGCACTGCGCAAGGTTGTTATTGAACTGCCCGCTCCGCTTCCCAAGCCGCCCGATTGCCCCGGTCTGGCGTCTTGGGCACAAACCGGAAGCCGCCTTGAACTGGTGTTTGTGGATTTCGGAGAAGCTCATCAGTCATACATCGACGGCCTGTCACCGGTGACTCAGGACGTTCTGGAATTGAACCTCGAAGACGCTTTCGTCGAGTACACCCGAGGAGCTCGCGGAGTCATGCCGTCATTCGTTCGGGAGGTGGCTCATGTTTAAGTCAATGTTGAAGAAAGAGTGCGTTGAGCTCGCGGCACCGTTCCTGCTCGCGGTTACGGGTCTTGTCCTTCTCGTGAGTGATTCTGTCATTGACTCAAGTCGACATCTTCATGCAAAAGGAAACTGGATGCTCGACGAGGATTTTGTCTATCCGTTTTTGATGATCTCTCTGGCGCTGGCCGCGATCATGGGACTGATTCAGAGCCTCAGCGAGGACGTGCAGGGAACCTGGCGTTACGTGTTAGCTTTGCCCGGCGGTTGGCGACGAATCCTGTCGTTGAAAATTGGCGTGGGAGCCGTCGTGTGGTTGTGTTGGGGCGTCGTCTCGGCGGCAATCAGTGGCCTGGGAATCCTCGCGGATGTTGGCCCGGCGGGTGAAACGTGGTTTCGACTTGCTGACCCAATGCTGAGAATTCTGGTGTGCGTGCCCGTTGTGTATTGCGGAGCGTTTCTGACCGGGTTGCGTCGAGCCAACTGGTTCTTTTCTCGATTGGCACCCGGAATTGGCGTGATGCTGTGCTGGTTCATCCTGCCGTACTTGCCGCACTGGTGGATCGTGGCTCCGGTGGTGACCGCTGGCTTCGCGGCAGTGCTGATCAGCGTGATGTTTCATGAAGCGTCTCATCGGGATTTTGCATAGTGAGCAGGTCAAGCGCAATGAGCAGGTCAAGCGCAATGAGCAGGTCAAGCGCAATGAGTAGGTCAGGCTCTGCCTGACGAAGTCGAGCCATCCGTTTCTGTACTTCTTCAGCAACTCGTTCAGTAACTCGCAACTCACGCTGAGCAGCACATCGACAGATCTAACAATCACTCCGTCAGGCACAGCCTGACCTACGAAATCCGTTACGAGGAATCACCTCGCCATGAACTACAAAACTTCTATCGTGCGGCCAATCGTTCTCACATTTCTGATGGCCATTCCGTTCGGATTCGGCGTCGGCTTTCTCGCGGTCGGAGTTTCCGAAGGGTGGCGAGAATACAAAAATGAATTCCTTGAGATCCGCACAAGCACCAGGTGGCAAAGGCGGACGTTGTCGTTTCTGGCTGACGGAGAACCCATCGTCGACGACTGGCATTCGCCGGATCATTACACCCATCTGGATGGATCACCTGTCGCGGATAATGAACAGCAGGACGTTCTGCAGGAACAGCGACTTGTCCACGGCCCGGACTTACGCAGGAGACGACCTCTTACCGGAGCTCCTTTTGAAGAACTATTGCTCCGCAACAATCGCCGGTGGGTCACTCGAGATCCTGAGAACGGTGCCATCCATTGGGAATGGGAGGTCGACCCGACGGTTGCCAGCGGAAGTCTTCTGATCGCTCGATACAACTCGTCTGGCAAACGGTTGAGCTATGTATCGCCGGATGGGTTCAGTGCCTCTCCACCGAAAAGCGGACAAGGGTTCGAATCGCCGGAAGACACACGAGACAGTGCAGAACTCGTGGCGTTTCGATCCGCTGGTAACCTTGTCGCCATTGATCTTTCGAAGAAGACCGTCGCGACGATCGCTGACATCGATGCGGAAAAATCTGCGTGGGTGATGTTTCAGCAGAACGACGAAACGGGATGGCGATTCGCCACACGTGATGAGTCGACTCTCAATGTCTACACAGCAACCGGTACGCGGTTGGTTGAATTTCCCGTGCCAGACAGTGTGACGCGGCAGCCAGAATTTTATACCACCAGAGATGGAGCGTTCATTGTTACCTGGTATCAGGACAGACGAACGGAACAGCTTCCGGACGGAGGCAGCATGGATCGGTATTCTCGGGTTGCAAAATGGATCGACGCCAACGGTAACGAGACTCGCCAACTCGAATTCGAAGACCAATACAGCAGGCTGCCGCCGAACTCGGATCCGTCCGTTGTGGCCGCGATCGACTGGTTTATCGAACGCATCGGCCCCGGCTTGCTCGTGCCTGCACCAGCCGTAGTTTGCGGAGCATTCTTCGTTTTGGTTCCGATGACGAAGTCTTACGATTTTCCCGGACAATCATCGTACGACATGATTCAAGAGGTGTTACAGGAACTCCCCTACGCAATCCCGGTCTCCGCTCTTGTTGGACTATTGTGTGCGATTGCCTGCTGGCGGAGGCAGGTTCGTTACCGGGCCGAGTGGACCAGGACGTGGACCGTCTTTGTCTTCCTGTTCGGGCTGCCCGCCTGGATCGCGTGGCGAGTGCATCGCCGCTGGCCGCCTCTCGAACTTGCGACCGCTGCCGATGCTGACTTTGTCGGCCCCGAACTGAACGGCCGGGAGATTCGGTAACGACCGTAGGCTGGAACGAGCGCAGCGCTGTTCCGGCAAAACAGGTCATTGGGCATTCGAATGCCGGAACAGCGCTGTGCTCGTTCCAGCCTACCATCTGTTCCTCGTGCCTGCGCTCAGCGTGGGAACGGATTCGTTGGACGCTCCGCGTCCCGGCAGCACAAACAAATCTTTGTCGACGCCCGTCGACGCCCGTCGCCGAGCGTCACGAGTGGCGACGATACGAGGAGACGGTGAATTCGTACCAGCACGAAGCGCTAGCGAGTGAATTTGTCGGACGATTCACTCGCTCGCGCTTCGTGCTGGTATTCTCGCTCTTTTGCGGAGCGTAGGAACGAGCCGCGTTCGGTGCCCTTCCGAGTTGCCGCTCACGGCGTGGCGGCGTATCGTGATGAGGAGTCCTCGATGAGTTCCCACCTTCGCGATCCTGCCTGCGAGTTCCGTCATGCCCCGGCTCCTGACGATCGTTGCTTTTGTCGCCTTACTCAGTCCTGCCGTTAAGTTGCGGGCGGAGACTCCGCCCGAGCAGGAAGAAGCCATCAAAGCTCTGCGAGGCTGGGCGTCGAACCTGCAGAAGAATCGAGACGGGACCGTTCGCTTTATTCGATTCAGCAAGTCCGGCGTGACGGACGAGCACCTCGCTCACGTGCCCGCGTTCAAACAGCTTGATTACCTCGCGGTGGTCACTCCGTCGGTGACTGACGAAGGGCTGAAGCATGTTTCCGGCCTGACGAATCTCGACACTTTGTTTCTGTCCGATTCGAGCCTCACCGACGCAGCCATGCCGGCCATGCGGGAGCTTGCGAAACTCGAACGGCTCTACCTCGATCGGACGCAGGTCACCGACAGCGGTCTGGCGAACATTGCCGGACTGAGCACGCTGACCACGTTGTCGCTGGTCGGGACGTCGATCACGGATCAGGGAATTGAGCACGTTGCGAAACTCGCAAATCTGGAAGTCCTGTTTCTTTCCGGCACGAAAATATCGGACGACGGTCTGAGATCGCTCGCGAAGCTTTCGAAGCTGAAAACGCTTTATCTGGATGAAACTTCCGTGTCCGGCTCCGGATTCGAACGCCTCAACCAGTTATCGAATCTGGAAGTCCTCAGTCTGCGAGCAACGAACCTCGACGTGAAATCTTTGGCAGCATTGTCGGACTGCAAGAAGCTCAATCGACTCTTGCTCTACGAGACGACAACCACCACTGACGACGTTGCCGCTTTGAAAGACAAGTTGAAAAAACTGGTCGTCAAGCTGGGGCCAACTCCTGCAAAGTCGAAGAACGCATTTCAACGATTGCTGGCGGGAGAAAAGCTCAACGGGCCGAGCACTCAGTCTTCCGCACCTGACGGCCAATTTGCCAACGATCAGACAGAAAAGAAAACACCCGACGTCGCACCCAGCATCAGCCAACGCCTCGCAAAGTCCGACGAGACGCCGGATTTTCAGAAGCACGTTCTGCCACTACTCGGACGGCTTGGCTGCAACGGCCGAACCTGCCACGGCTCATTCAAGGGCCAGGGCGGTTTCAGTCTGTCGATGTTCGGCTACGACTTTGATGCCGACCACACCGCGTTGACCAGTGGTGAAGAGCCGCGAGTTGATTTTAAGAAACCGGACGAAAGCCTGATTATCTACAAGCCGACTCACGAAGACGATCACGGCGGCGGCGAGAGGTTCAAGGTCGACAGCTGGGAGCATCGCCTGCTGCTCCGCTGGATCGAAACCGGCGCGAAGGGACTCTCTGACGGTCCGAAACGGATCGTTCGTTTTGACGTGACGCCTTCGGAATTCGTCTTTGCAAAGGCCGGCGAGACAAAGCAACTGAAGTGCGTCGCGATCTGGGAAGACGGAACTCGCGAAGACGTCACGCCGCTCACGAGATTTCAGTCGAACGACGATGCCATTGCCGAAGTAACACCCGACGGACTGATCACCTGCAAGTCTCCCGGCGACACCTACGTCATCTCGTTTTATGACAACGGCATCTTCTCGACTCAGGTCATGCTGCCGGTCAGCGACCGAACGGGCGATCGATTCCCTGAAGTCGCAACGCCGACCGAGATCGACCGGTTGGTCACCAGAAAGCTGGCTCGTTTGGGAGTCGTACCGTCTGGCTTGTCGTCCGACGAAGATTTTCTGCGGCGAGTTTCGCTCGACATCATCGGGACGCTTCCGACGCCGGCCGAGCAGGTCGCGTTTCTGGCCGATCCGTCTCCCGACAAACGACAGCGCAAGATCAACGAACTTCTCGAGTCACCAGCTTACGCCGACTGGTGGGCCGTCACGTTCTGCGACCTGACGGGCAGCAACTCGCAATACCTCGGCACGACGGACATGAACACTCCGGCGTCGATCCAATGGAACGAGTGGATGCGGCGGCGGATTCAGGACAACGTCGGCTGGGACAAGATCGCTGCGGGCATCGTTCTGTCAGAGAGCCGGCGGCCAGGCCAAACCTATGACGAGTATGCGGCCGAGCAAAGCCTCTTCATGCGAAAGCAAAAGCCGGAAGACTTCACCGCTCACGACAACCCGATGCACTACTACTGGTTCCGCAGCAATAACCAGATTCCGACGGATCGGGCATTATCATTCGGTTACGTGTTCCTGGGAGTGCGTCTGCAATGTGCACAATGTCACAAGCACCCGTTCGATCAATGGTCGAAGCAGGACTTTGAAAAGTTCACTCAGTTCTTTAAGCGAGTGAAGGCTGGCGTCGCTCCGGACGCGAAGGAAGCGCAAACACAACTGAAAACAAAGCTGGGCGTTCCGGTGAAACTCGATACGGCGGCACTGCGTCGGCAGATGTACCTGCGAGTCTCCGCCGAAGGACTGCCAATCCCCTGGAACGAAATCTGGATCGAAGAGCCCGGCGAAAAACCTCAGATAGCGAAGTTGCTCGGCAACGAAGAACTAGACCTCAACGAGTACGACGATCCTCGCGAACCACTGATGGCCTGGCTGCTGCAGGAAGACAACCCGTACTTCGCGCGAGCCTTCGTCAACCGAATCTGGCATCACTATTTCGGAGTCGGCATTGTCGAGCCGCCCGACGATTTCAACATGGCCAACCCGCCGAGCAATAAACCATTACTCGACTGGCTGAGCGAGCAGTTCGTCGCGAACGGCTACGACATGAAGTGGCTGCACCGGACGATTGTCAGCAGCAGGACTTATCAGCTCAGTTGGAAACCAAACGAGACAAACCGCGACGACCTGCGGAACTTCAGTCACGCTCAGATTCGCCGGATGCCGGCTGAAGTCACGATCGATGCAATTCTGCAGGCAACGGCGAACGACGCCCGCATGAAGACCTGGTCGAGTAACACGTCGCTGCGCAAGATTACTCAGCATCCAAAGTCGATCCAGGCTCGCGGCATTGATTACTCGCTTCTTGTATTCGGCAAACCGCTTCGCACAACAAACTGCGACTGCGAACGGCAGGGGCAACCGACGCTGTTGCAATCGCTCTACGTTCGCAACGACACCGAAATGCTCGAATGGCTGGAGCGGTCAGACGGCTGGCTTGTCGAAACCGCAAAGAAGCTCGGGCAGACGCTAACGCTCGAAACAAAACCGGTGAAGTTCGCTTCTGCAAAACCGACTGAGCCGCCAACGTCGCCTTCACCGGACGACTCAGTGATCAATAATCTGGTACACGAGGCGTACCAGCGATCCTTAAGTCGAGGTCCCACCGATGACGAATTGCTTCGTGGTCGCGGCCATTTGAAATCTGGCGAAAGCACGATCGAGTCGCTGCGAGATCTCATGTGGGCCCTGTTGAATACTCAGGAGTTTCTGACGAACCATTAACTTTTGTAGTTTTGATTTTTAGCCACAGAGAACACAGAGGTCTCAGAGAATTTCTTTCAGAGCAACTCAGTGGCCTCTGTGCTCTCTGTGGCTCATCTTTTTAAAACAGTAGAAGTGGCGGAAATGGCCGATGGCTGGATTCACAAAAGGACGGATCTCTCGACGTGGTGTTCTTCAGGCCGGAGTCCTGGGTGCAACGGGTCTGACGCTCGCTGACGCGTTGCGGATGGCGCACGGTGAATCGGGAAGCAAAGCATCCGCCGATGCCGTTCTGTTTCTGAATCTTGCCGGAGGACCAGCGCATCTCGACACGCTGGATATGAAGGAGAACCTGCCGGAAGAAACTCGCAGCGAGTTCAAGTCGATTTCTTCGAAACTGTCAGGACTTTCAGTCTGCGAGCATCTGCCGAAGATTGCGGCGGCCGCTGACCAGTTCACGCTGATTCGAGGGATCAGTCACACGACCGGCGATCATCCTCAAGGACAGGCCTACATCGCGGCGGGTAACCGTCCGAATCCGGCAGTGAAGTATCCGTCGTACGGTTCAGTCATCATGAAGGAACTGCCCGGCGACCCCGACCTTCCGCCTTACGTCGCCATTCCGCAAACAGAATGGTCGGCCGGCTACATGGGCGACTCGTTCGCTCCGTTTAAGACAAACGCTGTGCCGAAGCCGGGTGAGCGTTTTGCAGTTCGCGGGATCTCACTGGCCGAAGGAGTCACCGTCGACAAGGTCAATCGTCGCGAGAAGCTGCTGAAGGATCTTGATACGCGACTGCGCGAAGTCGACACGAACAGCCAACTGCTCGAAGCGCTCGACACGTTCGGGCAGCAGGCCTACAGCATGATCACGTCAGAGCGGACTCAGAAAGCGTTTGACGTCAGCCTCGAACTGGAGAGCATCCGCAAACTCTTTGCGGCAGACGAAGTCAGTCAAAGTCTGTTGTTGGCAACTCGTCTGATCGATTCTGGCTGCCGATTTGTGACAGTCACCAGTCAGGGCTGGGATACTCATCTGGACAATTTCGTCGGACACAAACGTCTGATGCCTCCGGTCGATGCCGGCTTCACAGCGGCTCTGACAGCATTGCGGGAAAAAGGGTTGCTGGATCGAACGCTCGTGATTGCGATGGGCGAGTTCGGTCGAACTCCGAAGATCAACCAGAACGTCGGCCGGGATCACTACCCGCGAGCCAACTGGTGCATGATGGCCGGCGGCGGCGTGAAGCCGGGCCAGCTCATCGGAGCGACCGATGAAAAAGGCGAAGGCCCCACGGCCGAAACGGACATCCACCCGGACGATCTGGGAGCGTCGATCTTCCACGCGTTGGGCATCGACCATCACAAAGAGTACTACACAAGAACGGGCCGACCGGTCAGCCTGATTCCCAACGGCCGAGTGATGCACGATTTGTTCGGGTAATCATTCAAGGTGCTCGTGACGATTCTGCTTGCAGAATCAGTTCGTTTAGCGATTTGCCGACGGAGCCCTCGCCAGGCTTGCCGATCCATTGGTTTCGGATCGTCCCCTTATGAACGATGATATAACCGTTCGATTCTGGAAACTTGATCGTCCCTGACGTTCAGCACGGACCGAATCGAAATTCATTGTCGGCGCGACGAAAAACCTTCCGTGACCTCATCCTCGAATTAAG
>CALDJX010000501.1 GCA_937899075.1 uncultured Planctomyces sp.
GCGTGCCGGCCACCAACAGCACCAGTTCGCGATCGGTTGCCGGAATCTCCATGATCACACCCTGAGGCCACACGACTCGCACAGGCACAGGCTGGGCGAGTCGCTGCTCCGCCGCGGTAACATTCACCGGCACGAACCCACCACGTTCTCGATCCGTGTCCCGAAGCTTCCGCCGCCAGTTGTAGAACGATGCCGTCGACACAGCATGCAGCCGACAAAACTCAGCCACCGCGAGCGAACTCTCATCCGCCAGCTCAATCAATTCCAACCACCACTCCGCCAACGCAGGATCCGCTGCCCGTGCCATCACACTCTCCAGAAACGAGGTCACAAAAACCCCGATTCTCACACCCGTGTCAAGAATGGCTCTGATAGGCGCTTACGCACGTGGAGACGTCTCCGGAATCGATCAAACGCTGGCTCGGTTTGAGCCGACCGACGGACTGCCGGATTTGCGAGGGTTTGAGTGGTACTATCATTCACAGATTCGATCGCTGTTCGTGTCTCACTGGAATCAGGGCTCGCCGGTCGAAGATGTCGCACTTTCGAACGATGGCAGCATGGTGGCGTCGCTGGGGGCAGAGCGTGGACTCAACGTCTTCGATGCGAAATCGAAATCGTTGTTGAGAAAGCTCGAAATTGATGCTGGCAGGTTTCGATCCATAGCGTTTTCTCCTGTTTCTAAACTGTTGGCGTCGGGCTCGACTGACGGAACGATTCGAATCTGGGAGCCCAGCAAGAGTAACCAGCCGACGCTTGAACTGAAACATGGCCCCTCCGTCGCGCAGGTGGAGTTTTCAGGCGACGGAACTCTGCTCCTGTCGGCAGCCGCTAACGGAGCGGCCCGCATCTGGAATCTGCAAACGGAAGGCCTGCTCGCGGAAATTCCGACGGGGCAAGGGGAGAACCGTGACGTCAAGTTGTCGCCAGACTCGAAGTTCGTCGCCGTCGCCAAAGAGGACGGCCGAGTTCGCGTTACGGAAGTTTCCAGCCTGGTCGTGCAGCATCAATTTCGACCGAACCCGGGAATCGAAGTAGTCGCCTGGTCGCCTGACAGCATGGCCGTCGCCACTGGAAGTTACTCGGGTGCGATTCGCGTCTGGTCGCTGGAAGACGGAGAACTCAAATTCGAGTCCGCAACTGGCATGGGGCAGATCGGCGACATGGAGTTTCTGAACGACCGAGTGTTATCGGTCGTTGGAGTCTCAGGTCAGCTCCTGCTGATCGACATTGAATCCGGAAAGGAGATGCGTCATCTGGCGACGCATATTTTGAGCCAGGGCGTGCTCGATGTTTCGCCGGACGGACGCACGCTCGGAGTTGGCAGCGGCGACGGCAGCATCAAACTGCTCGACGTTAAAGCGTTGGTCAAACCGACGGTGTTCTGGCACGCCGCCGACGTTCGCCACGTTGCCTTTATGAATAGCGGAACGCGATTGTTAACAGCCGACAGCCAGGGAACTATCACCAGCTGGAATGTCAGTGATGGAGTTTCGCAGCCCATCGTCGAAGGTGGAGTCGCGGCAACGAGAGTTTACGCAACACAGCGAGCCGGCTCGTTGATCGCTGCTGCCGGCAACGGTTCGCGAGTCTCGATTGTCAGTTCGGAAACTGGCAATGTCGTCGCAACCGCTGATTCGTCGGCAGCGGGTGTCATCACGGCAATGCAGTTTTCACCCGACGATCATCACCTGACGATCGGCCATCGCGATGGCACGCTCGCTTTCTTTTCAAATTCCGATTGGGCAACACCGCAGTTCGCCGTGTCCGACATCGGCGACGGAATCAACGCGCTGGCGTTTTCTTCCGACGGTCGTGTCGTGGCCGTTGCGTGTTCCGATAAAACGATTCAATCGTTCGAGACAAAAACCGGCGACAAGTTGTCATGGCAGATCCCGATCGGGTCCGTTCCTCTGGCCGTAACTTATTGTGAAGACGGCGGCGTGCTCGCGATCGGAACGTCGACCGGCGAGTTGCAGCTTTGGGACGTGAAGAAACAGTCGTTGCGAAGCACGATCAAGGCTCACACCAGTCGCATCAATGCGTTGAGCGTTTTCCCGGACGGCACGACTCTGGCTTCCGGAGGACGCGATCGGCGGTTGCAGCTTTGGGATACAAAGTCCGGCGAACGGCTCACGACACTGCGAGGTCACAGTCGTCAGTTCTTCTCGATCGATGTTTCTTCGGACGGAAAGACCGTGGCATCCGGCGGTCTGGCCGGCGACGCTCGAATCTGGCGAAGCGATCGTTAGCCCGCGCGAAGCCGTGAACGTCGACCTGTCAAATGTGACTTTTCCGAATGTCGGGCACCAGAATCGACCTTTGCGATTCAGGTCTGCGACAGCCAGTTTTACAGCAAAGTTCTCTGGTTCACGCGAAGGCGCTCAGACGCGAAGCATCACTTGAAAATTTTGTGATCCTTCGCGGCTCGGCGTCTTTGCATCGGATTCAACGGATTTAGTAAGCGGAGAGACTTTAATTCGGGATCGACGAGCCGAGTAATCATCACATCGGAGTAAATGGATCGATGATTGCGGCAATGTCTAGCCGACGCATTGGCCTACGTTGACCACGCGCTGGTAGGGGTTATAGTCTGGAGCCTTAGGGCGTGTGCCCATTTCCCTCCGATCCCGCTGTCCAGTGCGGCGTTGAACCGCAAGCCTGTTGACAAGCGTGCCGATCAATTGCTCTCTGCGACGGTCCGGGCTGATGGTTCAGCCATTTCGTTGTCGATTGCCGCTGCCCATTTCGATGGGGCTCCCTTTCTGGATACTTCATGCTCAACTTTTTTACTCCGCGATCAGGGTCCGTAAAAGACGACGTTCTCTCGGGTTTGACGGTTGCTCTTGCGCTGGTTCCAGAGGCAATTGCTTTTGCATTTGTGGCCGGTGTCTCGCCGTTGATCGGGTTGTATTCGGCGTTTTTTATTGGACTCTTTTCAGCCGTCCTCGGCGGCCGACCTGGCATGATTTCCGGAGCGACGGGAGCCATGGCCGTGGTGGTCGTCGCGCTGGTTGCTCAGTACGGCGTGGAATATCTGTTTCCCACGGTGATCCTGTGTGGGCTTCTGCAGATTGCCATCGGGCTGGGACGTCTCGGAAAACTGATTCGCATGGTCCCTCATCCGGTGATGCTGGGTTTTGTGAACGGCCTGGCGATCGTGATCGGACTGGCACAGCTCGGCAGTTTCAAGACGCTGTCGGCCGGTGGCAAACTGGTTTACCTGACCGGTCAACCGCTGTTTCTGATGCTCGGGCTGGTCGCTGCAACGATGGCGATCATCTGGCTGCTTCCCAAACTGACACGAGCGATCCCTGCATCACTGGCAGCGATTCTTGCAGTGACCATCGCTTCCGTCGTGATCAATCAGTCGGTTGAAAACCCGGTCGGTGGCAATGTGCTGGCGACGGTCGGCGACATGCTTCGAACGAACACTCGCGCCGCAGAGATCGCTGAAGCCAGCACGACGGAACCAACGCAAACGGCAACTGCTGACGCAGCGGGGCCTTCCACTGAGCTTGCGTCTGCCTCGCCCGATTCAGCCAGCGATTCAACAGACGCCGGCAGCATCAGCGGCGGACTGCCGCAGCTCTTCTTTATGCAATACGAGATGGTGCCGCTCAACTGGGACACCCTTGTCATCATCTTTCCGTTTGCGATCGTGCTCTGCGGCGTCGGTCTGATCGAATCCCTCATGACGCTGACGCTGATCGACGAAATCACCGAAACCCGCGGCAAGGGAAATCGAGAATGCATCGGTCAGGGAGTGGCTAACCTTGTGTGCGGTCTCTTCGGAGGCATGGGCGGATGCGCGATGATCGGGCAGTCTCTGATCAACGTGAACTCGGGCGGCCGAGGTCGCTTGTCCGGCATCACCGCGGCGGTGTGTCTGTTGTTGTTCGTGCTGTTTCTTGCTCCGCTGATCGAGCAGATTCCGATGGCCGCGCTGGTCGGCGTGATGTTTATGGTCGTGATCGGCACGTTCGAGTGGGCATCGCTAAGCATGTTCAAGAGGATGCCTCGCAGCGACATGTTCGTCATGGTTCTGGTCGCCGGCTACACGGTGTTGATGCACGACCTCGCGTCGGCTGTGATTCTGGGAGTGATCGTGTCGGCCCTGGTCTTCGCCTGGCAGCATGCGACGCACATCGGAACGGACATCAAGTTCAACGATTTCGGCAGCAAGATTTATCAACTGCACGGGCCGCTGTTCTTCGCGTCGGTGACTTCGTTCAAAGATATGTTCGACGTGAGCGGCGACCCGGACGACGTGGTGATCGACTTTTACTACAGCCGCGTTTACGACCAGTCGGGCCTCGAAGCCATCAACTGGCTGGCTGCAAAGTACGAAGCCAACGGCAAGCGCCTGCACCTGACACACCTCAGCCGTGAATGCCGAGACCTGCTCAACAAAGCCGGCGACCTGGTCGAGATCAACGTTTCCGAAGATCCTCAGTACCACGTCGCTACCGACCGCCTGGCGTAGGTGTATTCGTAGGGCGCGTCTTGACGCACCAGCCAAGCGAGAGTGAGCTATCTGACGGTGCGTCGAGACGCACCCTGCGGTACGGTCAGTGGCTGACCTGCAGTCGCATGTCTGGTTATGATCCTGTCGAAGCGGCGACGCCCGACTTACGAGTCGGCGCAGGATCACATCAGACGAAAGGATTGCGAGATGGGACTGTTTTCCGGAATGCTTGGGCTCTCGTCCGAGGTAGACGAAAAACGCGTTGAGGCCGAGCTTGAAAAACTGCTCGCACCAAACGAGACCGTCGAACTAGCCTACCAGCTTGTCCGAGACCTGACGGTGCTGACAAACCGCCGAATCATCCTTGTCGATAAGCAGGGCATCACCGGCAAGAGAATCGAGTACGTCTCGATTCCCTACCGCAGCATCGTGAAATTCACGATCGAAACCGTCGGCCACTTCGACATCGACGCCGACGTCACACTCTACCTGTCCGACCACCTCGACCCGGTAAAGCTCGAACTCCGCCGGAGCGGCGACGTCTCCGACATGATGAAAATCATCTCCAGATACACGTGTTGATTGCATCAATCTTCAACATTGCAGCAGGAGTCTCATGACTAAACCATTGGGCGATGAGTCGACATGTTGGAGGGGCTGGCATCTTTGGAACCACCCCTTCGTCCTACTCTGTCTGGTGGCTATCTTATTTGCTTTCTGGGCCCGCTGGTGGGTGAGCCGCCCATTCATCACCCTAAGGAAATTTGCGGAGTTCGTCGAAGTCGAACGATTTGATGACGCAATGGCCTTGATTGTCCCCGACGACCGCAAAAAACTTTCTGCAGCCTATTGGGAGCAGTTCCGTCTCAAAGAGCTAGAGGTACTTTCTTCTCCTACGCCCCTCACTTTTATCGATGGACGTATGGCCGCCAAGATTGGCATTTGCAGTCCCGACGCCGAATACACAACGGACAGCGGAGTTCACTTCGTAATTGACGGGAATAAGATATTCATTCATGAAGTCACTTTTCGCGAGCCACCATAATTGCACATCTAGTTCTCGCAGGGGGCGTCTAGACACAACATTGCTTGTTTGGGGCAGTCGATGAGTTCGTTGAAAATAAAACTGAGTCCTAAGCTGTTTGATTTGCTTCAGCATTGTGAACTCAAGTGCTCGGCAGGCTGTTGTGGATGGGGTGCGTTTGACCTGTCCGATCGTTGGCTGACGCGATGGTGCGAGTTTCGTGACGCAAACGTCATTGCCGAAGCTCGAAAGGACATCGCTCGCATTCGCGAAATTGTCGATGGCCTGGACACTGTGGCGAAAATCAATCTTGAGCCTTTCTTTGATCCCACTGTTGCAACGCTTTCACAACACTTTGACATCATCGACGACTTGCTTTCCTCGTATTCGAATAAGTAATGAGGCGAGTCCGATGGTTCGAAATGATGAACTGGTGCGAGCTTCCAATGCCGGCGACCTGGCTACGGTGAAACAGCTTATTGGTGGCGGTGCGGATCCGGATTCTGTGGATCAGCCTGGGATGGGGACCTTGCTGACGTTTCATTCGGCAGCCACTCGATTCCTGCTTGAGAGCGGCGCGGATCCGAATGTTCAACGCAACGAAAATATCAGCCCGGTCATGGTCGGCTTTGCTGACTGTTAGGCGACTTCAGAATATGGAGAACTCAATGCAATCCGCGAAAGAGGTGATGGTCGACATCATCGCGCAGCAACCTGACGACAGCAGCTACGACGAGATTCTTCGTGAGCTTGCCTATGCTCGTATGGTTCAGCGAGGGTTGTCGGACTCGGACAATGGTCGAACGCTGCCAGATTCAAAGTTGAATGAATTACCGAACGTACAGAATTGACTGCGATAAGATCACTGACTGGGAGTCGTTTCATGCGGTCTCCGTCTCGGTTTTCGAATTCCCGGAATACTATGGCCGAAACATGAATGCCTGGATCGACTGTCTCTCCGATTTCGATTCGCCTGTCGTAATTCAACTTGAAGGCGCGAAGTCATTTCAAAGTCGATGCCAGTAAATTTACGCGGCGATCGTGGAATGTTCTTCATTCATCAACTGGCGAATGATCGAAGCCGGCGATGAACCTTTGATTTTCTGTCGATTAACGACTGACATCAGTCGATCAAGGAGGACAACATTCCTTGGAAGCAGTTGAGCGGTTTTGGAGCAGTCTTGCGGACAATGTTGTTCTGCTGGTGGTGGTGATGCCGCTGGTGGGGGCCGGGCTTGTTCGTTTGATGAAGCCGTCGGGGCCGGAGCCTGTTTACTTCACCGGTCTGGTCAATGTCTGGCTGACGGCGGCGCTGGCCGTCGTCATGATCGCCCAGTTTGAGCCCGGGCAGCCGGACGCTTCTGAGTTCTCGACACGGATGACCAGTTCGCTGTCGTGGATGGCGGAGTGGCAGACGCAAACGCCGTCGGGGCCGTGGCGGCCGGTCGGACCGGACGTGCGACTTTCCGTTGGAGTGAACCGGTACAGCCTGTGGTTTCTTGTGCTGACCGTGGCGACAACGCTGGCCGCTTTTCGCAGCATTTCATCGGATGATCCGCGGCTGGTTTCGAAGCTCTCGTGGCTGCTGTTGACTGAAGCGGCAATGCTGGGCGCGTTCGCTGCTCAGGATGTCATTCTGTTGGCGATGTGCTGTCAGGTGTCGACGCTCGGTCTGTTCTTCCTGATCGGGCAGGGCGGTGATCCGAAACGACGCGAGGCCGCTCGGCGATTCTTTCGGACGCAGGCCGTGTCCGGAATGCTCATCCTGTTCAGCCTGGCCGGAGTGGCGATCACCCATTGGTGGATGCTCGCCACCGTTGATGCTGAAAGTGCTGACCTGACGTTTTCGTTGCGACGAATCGTGGCCAGTGTTCCTCGATTGGCCTACGAAACGGAAGCGGCACACGGCCTGTGGATGGACGTCTCGCCGTGGCTGTTCCTCTCGTTGTGTGCCGGTCTTCTACTGAGGCTCCCGCTGCCGCCGTTTCATCATTGGTGGTACCGCGTGTCCGAACATGCTGACTCGCGCATCGTGGCCATTATGGCGGTCGGCTACGTTCCGTTTTCGTTTTACGCGGCTGCACGGATTCTCGTTCCGCTCTTTCCCGAGCATGTTGAGCAGATTGCTCCTCGGCTGTTTTTGTGGGGGTTCCTGGCGGCGCTGTACCTGTCGGCCTCGATCGTGGCCATCGACAATCCGCGGCGAAAGTTGATCGCGGCCGGCATGGTGAGCGGTTGCCTGGCATTCTCATCGATCATGTTCGGCGACGCGGCGAACACTCAGGGCGGGTTGTTGCTTACGGTCACGTCGTGCGGCTCGCTGGCTTTACTGCATCTTTACTTCGTCGCGGAAAAGGACGAACGCCTCGATCAACGCCCCGTGTCTCGTGCCACCAATTGGGCTCGACGACTGACAGTGCTGCTCGGCCTGGCCGGAGTTTCAGTCATCCCGTTGAGCGGTTCCTTCTGGGGCGAGTTTCTGATTCTGCAGTCAGTCTTCAAGCGAGACGCAGCGGCAGCCTTCTGGTTGATCATCGCCGCGTTCGTCGTCGCCATTTCTCTCAGGCATTGCTGGCGAGCATTCCTGCCGGATGACTCGCAGCCCGTAAACCACAACGTTGCCGACGACCTGACGCTGACGCTTTCGAGCCGACGAGTCGTGCCGCTGATGCCGATCGTGTTTGTGCTCGCGGTGGCCGCCGTCGCTCCGCAATGGATTCTGGGGCCGCCGCAAACGCCAGAACCAGGTAAAGCCGATGCAGCGTTCTCGACTGGTCAATTGATCCAGCCCGTAAACGACGAGCCTGTGAAGTCATTGTCGCTTGCGAAGTCGGCACCGAACGCGGAATGATGACCTCTGCAGAGTCGCCACTCTGTGGAGAAATTCGTGTTCCTTCGTGTCTATTCGTGGTTCGGAAAGTTGGAACCACGAATAGACACGAAGGAACATGAATAGAATTACGTCTAAAGCTGCCCAGTCTGTCACCGGATCGTTGAGACTTCACATGAATTGTTCCGTCATTCATCGGCAGGTTCCCAACTTCTTTGGACGAACGCTCGCTCTGACGGCAGCGGTTTGTCTTACCTGTTTCCCCGAGCTGCTTTCGTCCGCTGAACCAGCGGCCGTCGACTTCAATCGGGACATTCGCCCGATTCTTTCGGACAATTGTTTT
This sequence comes from uncultured Planctomyces sp., assembly GCA_937899075.1. GTDB lineage: Bacteria > Planctomycetota > Planctomycetia > Planctomycetales > Planctomycetaceae > JABMPE01. The sequence goes on from CALDJX010000501.1 coordinate 8,666, forward strand.
GAGTGTCACGGGCCGGATGCCGAGCAGCGACAGACCGAGTTGCGGCTCGACACGAGGGATGGACTTTTCCGAAAGTCCGACGAGCATTCGAGCGTTGTTCCCGGCGACCTTGCGAATAGCGAACTCTTTCGTCGCATCACGAGTGCAGATCCTGACGAGCGAATGCCGCCTGCCGATTCTGGTCGAGAACTCACTGCCGATCAGATTTCAGCCATTGAGACCTGGATCAAATCCGGCGCTGACTGGCAGCAGCACTGGTCGTTCGTCGCGCCGACTCGTCCAAAGCTCCCATCGGTTTCCAATGCGGAGTGGGCGAAGAATTCGATTGACCATTTCATCATGGCTCGGCTCGATGAAGAAGGTCTGCAACCGTCCGGAGCCGCAGATCGTCGAACGCTGCTGCGCCGAGTTTCTTTCGACCTGACCGGACTTCCGCCAACTCCGGACGAGCTTCACAAGTTCCTTAGCGACGATTCGCCTGACGCTTACGAACGAGTCGTCGATCGACTGCTGAATTCGCCTCGGTATGCCGAGCGGATGACGATTCGGTGGCTCGATGCCGCGCGGTACGCAGACACCAACGGTTATCAGACGGACGGTCCTCGCGACATGTGGCGGTGGCGCGACTGGGTACTCGAAGCCTTTGACAAAAACATGCCGTTCGACCAGTTCACGATCGAGCAACTGGCCGGCGACCTGCTTCCGAACGCGACGCTCGACCAGGAAATCGCCACCGGATTCAATCGCAACCATCGAGGCAACGCGGAAGGCGGCATCGTCCCGGAAGAGTTTCAGGTCGAGTACGTCGTTGACCGAGTCGACACAACATTCACCGTGTGGCAAGGCCTGACAATGGGCTGCGCAAGATGCCACAGCCACAAGTTCGACCCGCTCACTCAGAAGGAGTACTACCAGCTCTTCTCCTGCTTCAACAACATCCCAGAAAACGGTCGAGCTCTGAAAGAAGGTAACTCGCCACCGTACCAGCTTGCCCCGACGCGCGAGCAAAATGTCGAACTGCAGAGACTCGAACAAAAGTCCCGATTGGCTATGGAGAGCGGACGGGCCATGAGTCGCAAACTGACAGCGGGTTTCAGCGCATGGCGAGATGGTGGTTGGAAGCAGGAGATTGATGATATTCCTGACGACTGGACGATCACGCGAGGGCTTCAGGTAAGAACTGATTTTGACTCCGCAGAGAGCGGTGACATCGAAGGTGCTCCGGCCAAAGAACTGCAGTCCAACAATGCGATTCAACACGGTGAAGTGACGTTGGTCGAAGGTCGGCATGGCCAGGCAGTTCAACTTGGGGGGAATGGGTTCGTCGAAATTCCGAACGCTGGTGAGTTTGGGTATTTCGACCGCTTTTCACTGGCTGCTCATGTTTTTCTGCCAACGCTTCGCGCTGGGACGGTTATCTCAAAAATGGAACTGGTTGATCGAGGAACTGGCTATAACCTGCACATTACCGATGAAGGAAAAGTGCAGCTCAACCTTGTCAAACGATGGCTTGATGATTCACTGAGAGTTGAAACGACCGTCGCGATTCCAACCGGTCGCTGGGTTCACCTTCTGGCAACGTACGACGGAACTCGCACTTCGGATTCGATCCGGATTTTCGTCGACGGAATCAAAGCTGAACACAAGGCGAATCTCGACAGTATCAACCAGTCGTTCGCCTCAGACGAGCCGGTTCGGGTTGGTGCGGGCAACGCAAATTTTCACGGTCTGATTGACGATGTGCGAATCTACGACCGCGTGATCGAATATCCGGAAGCTTATCCGATTGCTGAAACACGAGGGCTGCACGAGTTACTTGCCACGCCTCGAAAATCGGACACTCATCAGGCTTCCGGAAAACTGAGATACTTCTTCTGGCGAGTGGGCGGTCCGGATTCAATTGCCTCGGTCGTTCTGGAAGCGGAGTCGGCGAGAAGGATTCTTGCCGAATATCGTCGCTCACTGCCGACGGTCATGGTCATGCAGGAAATGGAGATGCCGCGCGAGACTCATGTGCTGCTGCGAGGGCAGTACGATCGGCCGGGTGAACGGGTCACGTTTGGAACTCCGGCAGCGCTTCCGCCGCTTCCTGATGATGCGTTTGCGAATCGACTTGGTTTGGCGAAGTGGCTGGTGAGTCGGGACAACCCGCTGACCGCGCGCGTCACTGTGAACCGATTCTGGCGGGACATTTTCGGAACGGGCATCGTCAAAACGACCGAAGACTTCGGTGTGCAGGGCGAGCGGCCAAGTCACCCGGAACTGCTCGACTGGCTGGCTGTTGAATTCATGGAGTCCGGCTGGGATGTCAAACGGCTGGTCAAGACGATCGTGATGAGCAGCACTTATCGGCAGAGGTCGGGAAGGCAGAAATCAGTAGGCGAAAGACTGAGCGGCGATCCTGAGAATCGGTTGCTGGCTCGCGGGCCGCGAGGGCGGTTGTCGGCGGAGATGATTCGTGATCAGGCATTGATGGCCAGTGGGATGCTGACCGAAAAGCTCGGCGGGCCATCGGTGCGTCCCTATCAACCAGAAGGTCTGCTGAAAGAAATTGCTTCGGACACCACTTACGAGCAGGATCACGGCCCGGACCTTTACCGGCGAGGCCTCTACACCTACTGGAAGCGAACCGTCGCGCCGCCGATGATGACCAACTTCGATGCAGCCGGTCGCGAAGTCTGCGATGTTCGACAGTCACGGACCAACACGCCGCTGCAGGCTCTTAACCTGCTCAATGATGTGACCTTTGTCGAAGCGGCTCGAGTGCTCGCCCAGAAAATTCTGGCAACGCCCCGCAGCGACCGGCAGCGTCTCGATCGTATTTTCGAACGATTACTGAGTCGCCTGCCAGGTGACCGTGAACGAACCATCCTGCTAGACGGGCTGAGCTATCACCGAGAACGATTTGCGCAAGACGAAGCCGCGGCCAAGAACTTAATTCACATCGGCGAGTGGCCAGTCGCCGAAAGACTGCCGCCAGCCGAACTCGCTGCATGGACGACTCTGTGTTGCACAATTCTGAATCTCGATGAGGCGATCACGAAGCAGTAAGCGGAGCAGACAGAAGGATTTTGGGGCGGAAAGATGACGGATAACGAAATCAGAGAGTTTGCAAATCGGCTCGAGCAGTCCGTCGATTTCAGAACGGCAAAGTCACACATCGAACGACTGGAGTGCGGAGAACTTCTTCGAATTCGGTCTAACCGAGACGCGTGCCTTAGCTTTGCAATGGCGTTTCTGCGCGAAGCGATGGGTTCGGAAGGTCGGACACTGCTGAATCACAGTCAGTGTCAAACCGTCGAAGGGCACGAGCAGCTTTATGGTGATTTCGGACTTGTTCTGAATGATATTCGACTCTTTGATGACTGGGAGAATTTACCAAAGGACGTGCGGCGAGGACGGAAAGTTGATTACGTAAGCGATCGATTGTCTCTGCTGGGCTGTGCCCTGGTCGCCGTCATCGTTCTTGTTCCAGTCGCGGCTCTGACGATTTGGGTTTTCGATACCTTCAGTAATTGAAAAAGGAATTCTCGTGGGACGAACACTGAACCAGAATCGTCGAGATTTCTTAGGAACGACCGGAGCAGGATTTGGGTCGGTGGCCCTTGCAACGTTACTGGCGAGGGATTCTCAGGCGGCGCCGAAGGCGAATGCTCCGGGGATTGGTGGGCTGCCGAATCTTCCGGTGAAGGCGAAGCGGGTGATCTACCTGTTTCAGTCTGGAGCGCCGTCTCAGATCGATTTATTCGATGAGAAACCAGCGCTCGCGAATCTGCGGGCGACTGAGCTGCCTGAATCGATCCGCAAGGGACAGCGGTTGACCGGGATGACGTCGAAGCAGGAGAGCTTTCCGGTCGCTCCGTCGATGTTCAAGTTCAAGCGGCACGGTGAGTCCGGCGCGAATCTTTCCGAGCTGCTGCCTCACACCGCGAAAATTGCGGACGACATCTGCGTCGTCCGTTCGATGTTCACCGAAGCGATCAACCACGATCCGGCAATAACGTTTTTTCAGACAGGTTTTCAACTGGCCGGCCGGCCGAGCATCGGTTCGTGGCTGTCGTACGGGCTGGGTAGTGACAACGATGACTTACCGGCTTTCGTCGCGATGGTTTCCGGCGAGGGCGGGCAGCCTCTTTACGACCGCTTGTGGGGCAGCGGATTTCTGCCGACGAAGTATCAAGGAGTCAGGTTTCGATCTGCCGGCGATCCCGTTTTGTTTTTGTCAAATCCGAAGGGTGTCGACAGTGGCACTCGCAGGCGGATGCTGGATGATCTTGCGAAATTGAATGCGCTGAAGTTTGAAGAATCCGGCGACCCGGAAATCACGACGCGGACTTCTCAGTACGAGATGGCGTTTCGGATGCAGACTTCGGTGCCGGATCTGATCGATCTGTCTTCCGAGCCGGATCACATTTTTGAACTCTACGGGCAGGATGCCAAAGTGCCCGGCACGTTTGCTTACAACTGCCTGCTCGCCAGGCGGTTGGCGGAACGCGGAGTTCGGTTCACGCAGCTCTTTCACCGCGGGTGGGATCAGCACTCAAAGCTTCCAACGGCCATCGGTACACAATGCAAAGACACCGATCAGGCGTCGGCGGCGCTGGTGCTGGATCTCAAGCAGCGAGGGCTGCTTGACGACACATTGGTTGTCTGGGGTGGCGAGTTCGGTCGCACGGTTTACTGCCAGGGCAACCTGACGAAAGATGACTACGGAAGGGATCATCATCCCCGATGTTTCAGTCTGTGGCTGGCTGGAGGCGGTATCAAAGGCGGGCAGACCTACGGCAGCACGGACGACTACAGCTACAACATCACCGAGAACCCGGTCCACGTCCACGACCTGCACGCCACGTTGCTCCATTGCCTGGGCATCGACCACACAAAACTGACCTTCCGCTTCCAGGGCCGTCGTTATCGTCTGACTGATGTCCACGGAAACGTTGTCGAAGATTTGCTGGCCTGACAAGAAGCAGGAACCACGGATGACTCGGATTAGTACGGATAGCGAAGGATGTCGCATGGGGCCATCCGTGCTGATCCGTGTAATCCGTGGCTATTTTTCTGACGAGAATTCTGCGAAGTTGAGAGACGGATCAAGCGACGAACTTATGATCCGGGTTCGACGATGGCTCAAGGTTTGTTAGATTTCGCTCGTTGATTTTACATCGACATTCTTCGCACGCTGTTGTTGCTTCCGGGAGGGAGCCGCGTGTTTGTTACTCGATC
>CALDJX010000502.1 GCA_937899075.1 uncultured Planctomyces sp.
CACGACGCGATGATAATCCATCGAGCGGATGGCAACGTCTCGGTCGATCGCTCGCGGCGAGCACTCGGATTTGTGTATTACAGCGAGCGAGCCCGCGTCGATGCCAACGCTCACGCCGCTTATCAGAAACAACTGGCTCAGGAGATGAAGGCTCAGGGAAAAATCTGAGCCCTGCGCAACCGCGACACCTAACAAGGAACCACGACGTGAGTAAAACTTTGATCGCTCTGTTTCTGGTCGGAGCCGGGCTGGCATGTCTTCCGGTCGACGTCGCTGGCGACGACGGAAAGCTGGAAGGTTCGTTGCAGCCGTTCATTGGTGAGCCTCGCATGGAAATGCAGCAGGTCTTTCGCAACGAGCGGTTTCCCAACATCGTGGTGACTCTGAAAGGGACGGTCATTGCGACGTGGGGAAACAACAGCATTCGTGCTCGACGCAGCGAAGACGGAGGCAAGACGTGGGGCGACGAGATCGTCATCGCGAAGCCGGGTTTTCAGGGCGGGGGCACGACGGTCGACGAGACGACAGGCGACATTCTTGCCTTTGTCGAAGACAAACATCCGCCGGCACCGTTGACCGTCTACCGAAGCAAGGATGACGGCCGAACGTGGATTCCGGAGAAGGTGACGATCCATCCCGACTCCAACGGAAATCTTCCGTCGATGCACATGAACGAGCACGGCATCACGTTGCGGCATGGAAAACACAAAGGCCGACTTGTGCGGCCGTCACGTTACTACGGGAAGAAAAACGATCGATCGGAATGGCCAAACCACTACACGAACGCGATCTACAGCGACGACGGTGGCCGAACCTGGAACACCAGCAATCCTTTTCCTGAAAACGGAACTGGCGAAGCGACCATTGCCGAATTGTCCGACGGCCGGCTGTATTACAACTCGCGAGTTCACTGGCAGGAGCGGCCAAAGAACACACGACGGCGAAGCGCGATCAGCCACGACGATGGTCAAACATGGGAAGACTGGCAGATCGTCGACATCCTGCCGGACGGACATCAGCATCGATCGTACGGCTGCATGGGTGGCCTCGTTCGATTGCCGGTTGCCGGCAAGGACATTCTTGTCTTCAGCAACATCGACACTTCCAACGCAAAGCGGGAACGCGGCACCGTCTGGGCCAGCTTCGACGGAGGCCAGACCTGGCCAGTGAAGCGACTGGTTTATGAAGGTCCGAGTGCCTACTCGTCACTGACTGCTGGTCGCCCAGGAACAAAAAGCGAAGGTTGGATCTACTATCACTTCGAAGGTGGCCCAACAGGTGGATCCCAAGTCGCCCGATTTAATCTCTCTTGGCTGAGCAACGGTGAACCCACCGGCAACGGAACCTTGCCGAGCAATCTTCGAGAGTAGACAGCACGACCGCTAGAATCAGTCTGGCTCAGCAGCAAAGAAGGACGCGTCACCCCCGGAACTCTGGTTACCCCGGCGCGAGTTTCAGTTTTTTTCAGAATTCTGCGTCACACCTGGTGAGGATCGGTCATTGGGATATTGAAGCTGGCCACGGCGCCGGCGGATTCAATACTCGTTGCGAACCGACCAACCAGAAAGTGAGACCAGATATGAATTTCCGAAGCCTCGTGGCCTTGTGCTGTGTTTTCTCATGCGTGCTTTCGTCAGGAATCTTTGAAGGGCAGGAGCAAGCGTCGAAGCCAGAATCTGTTCGGCTTGGCGGAGTGGCTTATGCCCCAAGCGTGGTGACTGTCTTCAGAAATTTGACGACGTATCTGAATGGGAAAGGTTTTTCGTCGGACTTTGTTCTCTATGGGGACCATAAAGCACTGGTGGCGGCCCTTGGCAATGGCGACGTCGACATCGCGTGGATGGATCCGATGAGCCATGGTCGGTACCACGTTGGGTACGGAGCAAACAGCCAGGCTCTGGCGATGCGGGATGTCGACCGCGACTTGCGAGTCACTCTGATTACTCGGGACGGAACTGGCATCGCGTCGCCAGAGGACCTGGTTGGGCGGAAGCTGATCGTCGGCAGGTCCGGCAGTCAGGACGGTTCTCTGTTGCCGCTCTATTATTTCAAGCAGTCCGGAATCGATGTCAGCAGGATCAAGCTCACGGATCTTAAAGGCGAAAAAGACTCTGACGGAAAGCGTGCCGACGGGACGCCTTATATTCTGAAGGCACTTGCGGATGGACGCGGTGACGCGGCGATCATCCTTGAGAATGACTGGAAGAAGGCCGCAACGTTCCAGAAGGCCAACCCGGATATCGTCGCCGTCTGGACGTCCCCAGAATTTTGCCACTGCACGTTCACCGCTCCCGGCAGCTTTGACAAGCAACTTGGCAAGCGATTCACGCAACTCATGACAAGCATGGATGCCAGTGATCCTGTGGTCGCCGAGTTGCTGAAGCTGGAAAACGCTCAACGGTTTCTGCCGTCGAATTCAGCGGATTTCAACGCGTTGTACAGAGCACTGGGTGAAGCTCAGAAAAAGTAATGACCGGCCAATTGTGACCACTTGAATTCTCAAATACTCATGATGATCAACCTGACTGACACGATCCTTGAGTCTGCACTGAGCGGCGATCGCCAGGCGATTGCCACTCTTGTGCGTTCGTCGCATCGACAACTTCGAGCGTTTGTCGCCAGCCTGCTGCTTGACCCGAACGACGTTGATGACGTCGCGCAGGAAGTTTTTCTGCGAGCTCTGGAACGACTCGACAAAGTCAGCGAACCTGAAGCTTTGGCTGCGTTTCTTCGAGGCATTGCTCGAAACGTTGTGAGAGAACGACGACGTAAGTTTGCACGCGAAGAGACCGCGTTCGCAAAGTTGGTCATCGAGAAATTTGAATCGGATTCTGCATCGGCGAACGCAAACCTGTTATCTGAACCGGAAACGCTGCAAGCACTGCAGGATTGCATGGGCGCGCTTCCGGAACGTTCTCGCGAGATGCTTGCAATGCGGTACGCCGAAGAACTGAATTCGGACCAGATTGGCGACCAACTCAGTCTTAATGCCCCCGCGGTGCGAGCCGCCTTGAAACGTGCTCGTGAAGCGTTGCTGAATTGTTTGCGATCAAGCTGCCCGACGGCTGGGGACGTAATATGAATTCTGATCGTGAAACTCTGATCGAGTTGTTACTGGCCGGAGAACTGTCGGATGCGCAGCGAGTCCAACTATCCGAACTGGCCGCAGCAGACGCCTCGGTCGCGGAAGAAATTCTCGATCAAATGTGGCTCGAACCGTTGTTACGCGACAGTTTGAGCTCCGACCCAGACACCTTTGTCCGACGTGTCGAGGCAACCTTTGAGTGTGACGATGCCGACACAACTCAGTTTACCGACCAGCTTCTTGATGCATGGTCTGACCGAATTGCCCAGCGCTCCCGTTCACGACGACTGCGTACGGTGAGTGCCATCGCTTTGGCCGTCCTTGCGTTCGTGGCCATCGTTTTTCTTCGGAAGGACTCCGACCAGGAACTGCTCGCGGCGACGTTCCGACTTCAGCATTCGATTGGTTCGGTGAGTATTGTCAGCTTGGACGGTAGTCCCCGAGAAGCGGAACCGGGGGTCAACCTCAAGCCGGGCGACACTCTGATAACGCAGGGCGAGAGTTCCGCCGTTCTGACGTGTAGCAATGGGACTGTGTTGACGCTTGTTCGTGATACGTCGCTGCGTTTTCCCGTGAGAGGAGATCGGCGAGTGACCCTGAATTCGGGTACGGCGGTCGTGGGCGAAGCTCGCTCGGATAAATCGAATTCTCCAAAGACCGAAACCGTCATGCTTGAAACACAGCATGGCATTCTCGACGTGGCTGATTCTCAGTTGGTGCTCGCGACGACCGAACGTCAGACGGACCTCACCGTCACGCACGGCCACGCTGTGCTGAAGATTTCCGGTGGTAAGTCCATCACCGTGTCCAGCGGTGAATGCGCCATTGCAAAAACTGAGTCGCTCGATTTGCGTCGCGGTTCGGCGACTCCGGATGAATGGTCGGAAGATTTTGAGGCGGGACTGCCTGATGGATGGACTGGTCATCTCATCGGAAAAGATTTGCCGGCGGGCTCGCGCGGTGCAGTGGGTACAGCACGCTCGACGAACGCGGACGGCGAAGACTGCCATCAGATTTGGAGTGTTTCGCAGTGGGAACACGGTCTGGCGGTCGTTCATCCTGACACTCACCTGAACTTTGCCTACCGATTCAAGAAAGCTGATCGAGTGTTGGTGCTGGCGTTGCTGCGTTCGCCAGTGCCGGTCTCAGCAGCTCATGACGTCCAGATGCTGCAGCCATCGGAAGTGCCGGATTCAGAACGATGGTGGGAAGTGCCGGTCGGCAAGTGGTACGTTGCTTCAATTCCGCTGGCACGATTGAGTAACCCAGTCACTCGCGAGCATCCCGAAGCATCATCCATTGCGACTGCCTTCAACTTTCGCCCTCAGGATGATGCGTGCGGCCTGATCATCGACCGCATGTGGCTGTCACGAGGCGGACCTGGGCGAATCACCTTCCAGCCGCTGACTCCGGAAGCAGACAGCTCTGGTCCGCAGTAAAGGAGCCTGTCCGAACAAACGCGATCTCGGCGTTTTAATAATCTACTTTTGCGACCGCAGTCTGGTGAACTCGGCGTACCCTTCCCAGGCGATGCGTTGCAGGTCGGCGCGATCTTTGTCGGCGAATGTGCGTTTGATCGGCTTGCCGTCGCGGTCTTTGGTTTTGTCTTTGTTGTTGAAATACCGAATGTCCGTGATTGAATCGATCGGCAATCCGACCGGACTTCGTTCGAAGATCGCGGCGTAAAGCGAGCAAGCCGTCAGGTAGGCCATTGTGTGGTTGAGGTGGGCGTCGTTGACGAACCTCAACGTGAAGTCCGACCGCTCAGTCTGGCATCGAAGTCCAACCAGCGACATCGGTGCAACGTTTGCTCCGACTCGATCAGCCAGTGCCGCGATCGAGGCAGCCTTCTTCCTGACGACTTTCGAATCGGGAGCCGCAGTCAGCGGTTCGGCATTCTGAGTCGTGGGCGTGGTCTCGTAGAGGATGACGCGCGCTCCCTGCGCCGTGGCCAGTTCCGCGAACTTCGGAACAAACTGAGCGTACAGCGAGTTGTCGCCGTCAAGGTCATCGCGGTAAGACTGAAGAACGACGACGTCCCACTTCGTTCGTTGAGATTCGAGGTCCGCCAGCAGTCCCTTGTGCCGCGTCAGTGCTCCTCCCGCATAGCGATCCTCCGGGTCCCTGGCGAGTTTCGACAGGTGCTCAACCGTTGCTTCTTCTTCGGCTGGCGTCAGTGAGTGCAGTTTGACGTAGTTCTGCGTTCCCAGTCGCCAGTGGTCGGACAGTGTGCGGCCTCCGTAGATGACGGTCGTCGGTTTGAACGTCAGACCAGGATTGCCGGCCTCGGCCATCGACTTCACCACGAGAGCCAGGTTGTGCCGGGCGGTGTAGCTGTTGCCGATGAACAAAACCTTGAGCGTTGTTTTCTTAGACGACGACGGTTGCTGCCCGAACGCCGATCGTTCCGCGGCTATCAATCCGACATTGACCGACACAATAAGGAGCAGGAACGCCGCGCGTCGCAAATGACCCATCACGTATTTCCTCAGAAGGCTGCTGAACACTGGAAAGCTAAGGTAAGAGTCGTCAGACGGACTGATCATGGTCGCACGAAGACGCAAAACGATATCAATGAGAATTCAGCTTTTGCGACGTTTGTGCTATTTTGCGGCCACCATTCCGGTGAACTGGTGCGTTCCGCAACGCTCCACACACCCTACCGTTTTCACTAAATCGGGAAGTTAATTCGAGACTGATCCTAAGTGCCAGCAGCCTCCCATTCGGTTCCGTCGACAAATTCAATGCTCTTCAGCGTTGCTTGTCCTGAAGCCGCTCCTTCCGGGACCGACTGGCCGAAGATGCTGGTTTCTGCGGACTTGCCCAGTTCCAGCATCATCCGGTTACCGGAGGGACGCGATTCCCTGCTCTGCAGGACTTTGCCATCGGCGTCAAAGTATTCAACATTCAACAGAGCCATGTGAATGTCTTTGTTCGTTTTGTTAGTCCATCGAAACTTCGCAGAGCGAACACCGTTCTGTTCCACAAACTTTGCGAATTCGATGCTGATCGGGACGTCGCCGTCGATTTCGAGTTCCGGCAACACTTCCGGCATGTCCTCAAAATACGTCAGAGGAATCGATGGAAATCGAAACGGGAATGTCACGCGGTCGCTTTCGACGATGACGCGAATGTCGAGTTTTGCAATCCTGCCACGAGCCGAAACGCTGGCCGTGCTTTTGTCGTTGTTGGCGTAACCGCTCACGTATGTGTTGTTGCAGGCTGCTCCCGTGCTGTCGTACGCCGTCACCAGCAGGTCTTTGTGCGTGATGCCTTTCAGGCTGAGTCCAACCGATGATGACGCGCTGTTTAAAGTCGAACGGTCCACCGTAACTTTCGCCTTTCCCACAGAAACAGTCGCATCCTTTTCCAGGTTCTCAAGCACGGCCGCCTCCATCTTTTGCGGGAACGGCCAGGAAATGCTGCCGTCAAATTCAGCGATGTTCGTCACGGCTCGCAGCAACTGTGCGACTTCAACTTCGCCACTGATCTGCACTGAAGACTTCGATGCTCTCACTGGAAAGAAGCTGCGGAATTTCGTGTCAAGACTTGAACCGTCGCCACCCTTGAGATCAGGAATGGCAAACGTTGCTTTCTGCTGATCGACGTCTCGCTGAACGTACAACCCGTTGAACCGGGAAGTGACGGCCGCAGGGAGTCCGGCAGCAAAGGCCTGAAACTGAATCCTGCCAAACGCGTTCGGGATCAGCTCCTGCGTTTGTGTCGCCTCGATGATTAACGGCCCGGCAAAAACCATCGGCAGCGTACGCGGTCCTTCGTTCAGGGCCATCGCCCCCGCTTTGTAACGAGGATGAAGATCGACCGCCGAGCAGACAGCTTCGATCACCTCGACGGGAGAAACATCGTTGAGTGTGACGGTCACGCCCTGAGCCAGCGTCTCGGCAAACTTCGGTTGATCAAAAATCGTGAGCCCGCATTTTTGTGTAATATCCTGCAGAGCCGACATGGCCGACTGCTGCTGATAATCAACGGAAACTTTCCATGAGTTCTGCACCTCGTCGAGGGTGATCGGCTCGACCGGCAGGAGATCAGGCGGGTTTCGATCCCGCATTGAAAATCGATCTTTCATTCCGGACCCGCTGGCAGTCGTTCCAGAGTTCATTTCAAACTGATCATTGGTCAGTTGAACCAGCCACCCCGCTGCCGTACGGCGAAACTCGATTCGCTGACGCCCTCGACGATGACTGACGGTCGCCGATGCGGAATCGCCATCAACGGTGATTTCTCCAAGTTCGCCGGTTGCTTCGTTCGAGCTGCTGTTCGAGCTGCTGTTCGTATTTGGCTGTTGTTCGATAAACGTTTTTGCCTCGACAACAAACGCGACGGGGTTTTCGAAAAGCGAACCCATCGCGGCCATTCGTTCGATCTGAGTTGAGTCGTCAGTGATCCCCGGCGGCGGGCCATGCATCTCGCCCTGATCAGGCTGCCATGTTTCTTGAACAATGCCATCACGGCGTCTTTGAGGCTTTCGTCGAATGCACCCATTATCCCGAGACCGAAGATCGTTGCCCCTGCAGTCGCCTTCTGCGACTTCTGGGTCATCGAGTTCATAAAGGCAGCGTAGTCGTCGTCCTTCTTTGCTTTCGCATAAGCGGCAAACGCGGCTTCGGGCGATTCGAAACCTCGCTCTTCATCCGGGACGATTGGCGGCAAAGGTTCTGATGCTCGAACAATGGATTGGCTTTCGCCGGTAGCGTCGCTATCAGTCGGTGAGTTGGGAGCCGCTCCGTCGTCAGAGTCGCCGCAGCCGATCAGCAAAGAAGCCACGGACAAGAACAAGGTCGATCTCAAAAGCGATGACATGCCGGATATTCCAATGAGCAAAGAGTCAAGAACCAGACTGACGCGCGCACTCTCGCCACGTACGGTTGTAACCTTATCTTAGACACCGTGAGCCGAACTGTTCCTGGCAAGAATCTCGAGTTCGGAGAGATTTTACTCTACCTTGCTCGCTCCATCGCAAAACGAGAGGAAGAGTCTCAACGCTCGTACTTTTCGGCCACGTCGACAACGAGCATTCTGACAGGTCCGACCCGAATTATGCAGCTCTCCGAGGCTTAACGAAGAAGAACGAATGAACTGGCAGCCATCGTCTGTCCGATGTAAAACGATGGCGTGCCCGGTAACGTAGAGGCTGACAAAATTTGGGCAGCGACGAACGCACAGAGGGAATGTCACGATGCTGAAACTCGCCGGAAATCAACAGCGAATGTGCGACGGAGTTTCGCGACGATCGTTCTTACAGGTCGGCGGCCTGGCGATGGGTGGGTTGTCGCTTCCTCAGATTCTGAAAGCTCAGGCAGCAGCCGGAGAAACATCGCAGCATAAAGCTGTGATTATGATTTTCCTGGCAGGCGGCCCACCACATCAGGACATGCTGGATCTGAAACCGGAAGCACCGAGTGAAGTCCGTGGCGAGTTTGATCCGATCAGCACGAACGTTCCCGGAATTCAGATCAGCGAGCTGATGCCGCGAGTGGCCAGCATGATGGACCGCTTCGCCATCATCCGTTCGCTCGTCGGAGCCGAGGGCCGACACGACGCGTTTGAATGTTGCACCGGGCATCACTTCCGAGGCAATCAACCTCAGGGTGGCTGGCCAGCGATGGGCTCGTCGCTGTCGCGATTGATGGGGCCAGTTGATCCATCGGTGCCGCCTTACGTCGATCTGTCGCACAAAATGGCGCACGATCCCTGGAACATCAAAGGGCCGGGGTTCGTCGGAATGAATCACGCCCCGTTCCGTCCGGACGGCGAGTCAATGCAGGACATGACTCTGCAGGAAATCTCTGCCGACCGACTCGGCAATCGAGCGGCGCTGTTGAGCGAGCTTGATCGCTTTCGCCGAGCAGCTGATCAGAAACTTTCGTCCGGCCTCTACGATGATTTCACCGAGCAGGCGCTGGGCGTTCTGACGTCGTCAAAGCTCGTCGAAGCCATGGATCTGGAAAAAGAAGATCCGGCCGGGCGAGCACGCTACGGCACCGACAATCTCGACGTCCTGGGATACTCACACGACAAGGGCTATCAGGCGGTCATGTCGCGGTTCCTGCAGGCTCGACGGCTGGTCGAAGCGGGAGCCCGTTGTGTCACCTGCAGCTTCGCTCACTTCGACTGGCACGGGCAGAATTTCCGCAACGCTCGCAAGGTCATCCCGCTGCTTGACCAGGGTGTGGCCGCGCTGGTTGAAGACCTGCACGAACGAGGTCTCGACAAGGACGTCACGGTTCTGGTCTGGGGCGAATTCGGCCGCACACCAAAGATCAATGAACGTGCTGGCCGCGACCATTGGCCTCGAGTCCACGCTGCACTGATGGCGGGCGGCGGAATGAAAACAGGGCAGGTCATTGGGTCAACGAACAAGCTTGCCGAAGATGCGGCAGACCGACCGGTCCACATGCAGGAAGTCTTCGCGACGGTGTACCAGAACCTGGGTATCAACGTTGCGAGCACCACGATCCCGGACAACAACGGCCGCCCCCAGTACCTCGTCGATCATCACGACGCGATCGCTGAGTTGGTGTGATGCGACTTCGGAATTGATCTGCAGGAATGAGCCCGTGGTTATCTTGAAAGCTCTTCCACGGGGCGACTTCGCAGAATTTCCAAAGCGAAGGCGGTTGTGATTATAGGCGAAGCCTTGGATGAAGAGTGCGAAATCGATCCATCCGACTGCTGCCCCTGCAACACCGTCCTGAGAACTTCAGGATACCAGTCTCGCTCGCCCAGGAGTGGCTTGTTTCGAAGAGCCCGACAAGCCCATTCGAGATAGAAAAGCGGCCAGGCCGAACCGTTTGGATTTGCTTTGGTATCCCAGTTCGCCTTCAACCAGCTTTCTGCTTTCTGGATTGCATGATCGACTTTCGGATTCGCCTCAACCCTTTCTTTAAGTCCTTTCAGGCCAGCCAGTCCGCACGCTGTCATCGTGCCCGATGTTTGACCACCTCGCGATGTGTATCCCCAGCTTCCGTCTTGACGCTGCATGCTCAGCAGCCAGTCCAACGACCGCTGCCAGACCTCATCCGGAATTGCATCCGGGTTGGACTCGATCCGCGACGCGACCGTCGTCAGCGCCAGGATGGCGTATGCGGAATTCGCACCATCTGCACGTGCTCCGACAGGGTCACGCTGGTATCCCCATCCGCCGGCATCGGAGCCTTCTTTGATCTGCGATTCGATCAGCCATTGAAGGTTTCTTCGACGCAGGGCTGCCCCCGATTTACCGAGCGTGTGTAAAAACATCGTCTGCAACGCGATCTCTTTCGTCATGCTCGGTGACGCTTTCAACAAGAACTGCATCGCCTTTTGCACAGCCTCGTCTGACTTGACGCCGCTTTCGAATAACGTGAGGCCGATCATGGCTGTTGTTCCCGCGGCGTACCCTCGCCCTTCGGTATCGCCTGTCCACGAACCGTCTGCCCGTTGCTGTTTCAAGAGAAAGTCGATTGCTCGATCTCTGGCAGCCTGCAATTCCTCGCCCCGTGTGTCGACCTTCCCGTTACGGATGCTGATTTTTCGCAAACGCTTTTCGCCTGGGACTAAGGTGAGCTGCTCTTCATGAATTGTGCGACGATCACCATCCTGCGAAAGACTGATGGTCAGCAGGATCGGCTCGTCTGGCAGAGCTGTTGCCTGGTAATCAGCCTGGCCTGTCTGCGTCGCGCCGGTCAGACCGATTTTCTGCCGATCGGAAGACTGCTCGGCGAACCCTTTCCTGACGTAACTCGCGGAGATCGAGACGCGTCCTGACAAGCCAACGCCGGACGAAGACGCATCACCAGTAAGTGTCACGTCAACTTCCAACTTTGCGAATTCCGGTTTGATCACCGTGACGCCGGAAATGTCCTTGTCGAGTTGTCTGAAGTGAATGGCCTTGCCGATCTCGATTTCCGATTCGCTGCTGCGGCGATGCTTCGCGAGTCCTGTCTTAATGAATGCTCGCTCAAGCCCTTTTGGAGCTCGCAATGTCGCAACACCGTTCTCGTCAGCTTTGGCGTATTGACCATTCCATTCCTGACCGTTGATTGTTCCCGAAATGCCAACATCCGTTTGACGATTCGGGTCGGGCGTCCCGTCGGGAAATTGGACGTTCACTTTGAGCGTGACCATCGGCGAAGCTTGCAGATCGAGCGTGGTGAACGGTGACAACGATTTCAGCGTGACGCTCTGCTGAACGAAGACCAGATCGAGCGGTTGAGATTCGAGGCCAGGCGTGCTCCCAAGCACAAAACGGCTCGTACGTGTTGCCATGACCTTGTTGTAAGCCGCGGCGTCGCCGTTTGGTCCCAACTGTGCAGCGACAATAACTGTGTACTTATCGGCGGGAAGTGGCGGCAGCTCGTAATAGCCCAGCTCATCGGCTGCGCAGGAAGTGCTGAACGAAAGCGGCATGTCAAACTCGTTCCATTTGAATTCGCGTTTGACGGTCACGATCGCTCGCGGAACGGGCTTCCCTTCAGCAGTCAACACCCGACCCTTGATTCGGTTTGCGGCCGGCAATCGAAAGTCGTTCGGCGCGTCACCGTTCGCAAGTTGAATCCGTTTTGCCAGGTCGTCGACGATCAGCGGAGCCTGCCCCGGCATCATCGCGGTAAACGACGCCGATTCGTCAGTCTCAATTGAGAATTTGCCAGCGCTATCGGTAAAGGCTTCGTCAGATGCGCCATAGTCGTCGGGGCTGTGATGTTTCCAGGAATAAGCTCGGTACTTAGTCGCGGTTTTTACTTTGGCTCCCACAGCCGGCGTCCCGTCGGGAAGCAGAATCCGGCCAGTCAGTTGGTTCGCTTTGCGAAGGCGGGACTGCTTAATCGCCTGCTGAGCCATTTGCCGCCCCATCCAGTAAGGCTGACCGTTTCCGATTCGCTTGCCATCGAAGTCGGAAACGGGCACGGGGCCGATCTGTCGGTCTAGGTAATTGGAATGCGACAGCTTTACGGTCACTCGAGCCAACGGGTCCATGGCCAGGTCAAAGGGAATTTCAATCTCGTACCGACCATTCTCGTCGGTCGTGTACTCAAGAATCTTGACCGGCTTCCCCACCGGAAGTCCGTAGAAGGCTTTCGTGTCATCATCGACCAAAGACAGAGTCACCGTTGCCTTTGCACCAGCGATGGCACCTGATGGTCCGGTAACAAACCCTTTGACAATTCGAGGCGGCTCTGCTGTTTGAGCTTGAGCGGTGGGCTCGGCATCCGGTGACTGGTCTTCCGCAACTTCGTCAGCCGCAGTCGGCGCGTCGGAGTCATCCGGCCCCGACGCCTCAGCGGATTCGACTTGCGAATCGCCTGCCGACAATCGAACAACAAACGGAGTCATCAGCAACGACGCGGCGATCAGCATCATCGCCAGAAATCCCGTTCCCGAAAGTCGCAACTGAGACGACGATGGACCGTCCAACAACCGAACGACGCGTCTCTTGAATTCCGACGGCGTATTTCCCGAAGCTGCCAGAGCGACAATGTCGACCGCGACACCGGGCGATCGAAGACTCGACGACAACTCGGCCATTCGCACCAGAGCATCCGCATATCGAACGGCAGGCCAGCCGGCTGCCAGCACCGCGTCATCGGCGACGTTTTCACGTTCCATGCTGATCTGTCGGCTGATGAACCAGACCGCCGGATGAAAGAAAAGCACGGCCTCTACGACTCGCTGTAGAAGATTTACAACCAGGTCGTAACGCCGAATATGTGACAGTTCGTGAGTCACCAGAGCCTGCAACTGGTCCGGCGAAAGGCCGCTGATGAGTGTTCCCGGCAGCAGAATCATCGGCCGCACGATTCCAATCACGATCGGAACAGAAATCCGTTCGCAAAACGCGACGGCCGGGGCGCATTTCAGTCCAACTCTGACCGCTTGCTGCTGCACCATCCCGAGCAGTCCGGCATCTTCCATTGGGTTTGAGAGTCGTCGGAGACTCCGACCGCCCCACAGCCCAATCGACAGGCGAGCCATCATCAAAAGCACCCCCGCGAAGTAGGCCCAAACTACGAACGGCGCCAGTGAAGCGAAGGCTGCTAAAACTTCGTCGTCACTCGACGCTCCGCCCCTTGAGGCGACAGTCACCGCGGACGTCTCGTGCGACAACGATGCGGGGGAATCGTGGAGAGTCTCAGCCCGAACGACCAACTGATCGCTGCCCAACTCTGAAACGTCCGGTGACGGCGCAATGGAGTCGATCATGTTGCCGGCAGGTGGCGACGTTTCAGTAGCGTGAGTTTCCGACCCGACACCTGATTCGGACTTTGCTCCGGACATGCCATCCAAGGAAGTTCCCTGAAGTGCAAACGTGACCGGCAAACAAGCCACCATCAACAGTAACGTTCCGACATTAACCGAATACCGGGTACGTGCTGACGCGTGACGCAGCAAGCTGCTGATCACAACGGCAACAATCGTAAGAATCAGTCCCT
Organism: uncultured Planctomyces sp.; assembly: GCA_937899075.1. Taxonomy (GTDB): domain Bacteria; phylum Planctomycetota; class Planctomycetia; order Planctomycetales; family Planctomycetaceae; genus JABMPE01. The sequence goes on from CALDJX010000502.1 coordinate 13,519, forward strand.
GCCACACGAAATGGAGAAGGGTCGCTGCCACTCGCAATGCGAAGGCATCACCAAGCCAGGTGAGTCCAGACATCGTTTGCTCCCGTTCAATGAAAGACTGCCGGCAGCGTCTTTACGATTCTTTTAGTTTGCGGTTGATCGCCCGTCGCAGTTCCTTCAACTCGTCGTCATCGATGTCGCGCACGTCGAACAGCTTCATCATGACCGAAGCTGTGGAGCCATCAAAGACTCGATCCACGACATCCCCGAGCACGCGGTTCCCGACTTCGTCCTCACTGATCCGCGGCGAGAACAGGTAGGTATTCCCCCGCTTCTGACGCTTCAGGTAGGCCTTCTCGACCATCGTGTTCAGCGTCGTGATGACCGACGTC
>CALDJX010000503.1 GCA_937899075.1 uncultured Planctomyces sp.
ACAAAGAATCGTGTGGGAATTGTCATCGAGGCATCGATCCGTGGGGCGTGCCGCTCGAAAATTTCAACGCCGTTGGTCTGTGGCAGGAAACTTCTGCCGTGCGGCGAGGCGGCAAGGCCAAAGGCGGCAAGCAAACGGCCGGAGTTCCAGTAGACGCTTCCAGTGTTTTGCCGGATGGAACGAAAATCGACGGACTGGACGAGCTGAAGAAGTATCTTCGTGAGCATCGTCGAGAGCTATTTGCTCGAGCCGTCGTCACCAGGCTCACCGCCTACGCACTCGGTCGTTCGCTTGATCTGGGTGACCGAAAAACGATCGATGAACTTACTTCTGTTTTCATTGAATCAGACTTTCGGTTAAATCAATTGATCGTTTCGCTCGTCAAGAGCGAGTCGTTTCTGACGAAATAAAACTTCCGCAGATTGCAGCACGATGAATAAGTCATGGCATCTTGATCGCCGAACCGTCCTTAAAGGTGCTGGCGTTGCGATGGCTCTGCCTTTCTTTGAGGGGATGAGCCGGAGCGCCAATGTGAAAGCAGATTCGCAACCGAAGCGAATTTGCTCGGTCATGTTTCCGTACGGGATTGCCGTACCGAACGATGATCATCCGGAACGCGACTGGGGATGGTTTCCTCGGGGCGAAGGCAAAGATTTCCAGCTAACGAACGTGCTGAAACCGCTTGAGCCGTTGATGGATCACGTGTCGATCTTCGGCGGACTGTCGCACCCCAACTGCCGAGCCATGAACGGGCACGACACGGGCGACACATTTCTGACGGCCAACAATCTCGAAGCGGGTTCGTACCGCAACAAAATTTCTCTCGACCAGTTTGTGGCCCAGCGACTTGGTGATGCCACTCGAATTCGATCGTTGACGCTTTCAACCGATGGAGGCATCGGGCCGCGGACTCGATCGACGACTCTTTCTTACACGCCAAAAGGTCAGCCGATTCCTGCTTTGTCTGAGCCGAAGCTGATCTTTCAGCGGCTGTTCGGGCAGGACGACGCGAGTCAGACGGACCGTCGCCGACTGCAGAATTCAGCGAGCATTCTGGATCTGGTCCGCGACCAGTCGAAGTCGCTTCGTAAGAATCTTGGTAAGCCCGACCAACGCAAGCTCGACGAGTTCGAAACGTCGGTTCGTGAAGTCGAAGAGCGCGTTGAACGTTCGCAGCGATGGTTGTCCGTTCCGCTGCCCGATGTCGATCCGGCTTCAATCGCGCTGGAAGCCAACCACGACGGCCCGAAGGATTACATCCGAGCGATTTACGATCTGATGTTCCTGGCATTTCAGACGGACATGACTCGCGTTGCGACTTACCAGGTCGGCAGTTACGGGCCGACGGTCGCTCGAACGTTCCCGGCATGTATTGGCTTGCCAGGCAACTGGCACGGCCTGGCTCACGGAGCGGGGAAGAAAGGCGGCGCCGAGCAGTTGGGCAAGTTCGATCAGTTTCTGGCTCAGAACCTTGCTCGTTTCCTGACACGCCTGCAGGAAACACCCGAAGGCGATGGCAGCATGCTGGATCGCACGCTCGTGCTTTACGGAAGCAGCAACAGCAGGACTCACCAGAATCACAATTACCCGTTGCTCCTGGCGGGTGGTGGTCAACTTGGATTGAGCCATAACCAGTACTTGCGATTCACCGAGAAGACTCCGATGTCCAACCTCTTTGTCTCGATGATGCAGGCCGTCGGTCTGGAAGTCGACGAGTTTGCCGACAGCACCGGAACGCTTGCCGGACTTTGAGCAGGAGTCTCTTTGAGAATCGTAGGGTGCGTCTTGACGCACCTTTATCAACGGAAGCAAATTCGGTGGTGCGTCGAGACGCACCCTACGATTCAGCAATGTGAATGGAAAAAACGCCGGCTTCGCAATATGCGGAGCCGGCGTTTCTTCATTTGGTCGAGCAGCTTTGATTAGTAGGCCGTTGTCAGACTTTCGAGGAAGCCTTTCAGTTGGCGGCTGCGGACTGGGTGTTGCAGCTTGCGGACGGCTTTGGCTTCGATCTGTCGAACTCGCTCGCGAGTGACTTTGAAGATTTTGCCGACTTCTTCGAGAGTGTAGGTGTAGCCGTCGCCGAGACCGTATCGCAGTTTGATGATCTCTCGCTCGCGATACGTCAACGTTTTCAGAACATAGTCGATTTTGTCTTTGAGCATCTCCTGCGTCGCCGAACTGACCGGGCTATCGGTGGACTGGTCCTCGATGAAGTCACCGAAGAAGCTGTCTTCGCTTTCGCCGACTGGTCGGTCGAGGCTGACCGGGTGTCGTGAAATTTTCAGCACGCGACGAGCTTCTTCGACCGAAATGTCGGCTGCGGCTGCGGTTTCTTCGACCGTCGGTTCGCGACCGAGTTCCTGAAGCAGGTCTTTGCTGACTCGGCGAAGAGCCGACATGGTCTCAATCATGTGGACCGGGATGCGGATTGTTCGTGCCTGATCCGCGATCGCTCGGGTGATCGCCTGGCGAATCCACCAGGTAGCGTACGTCGAAAACTTATAGCCTCGACGGTACTCGTACTTATCGACTGCCCGCATCAGGCCGCTGTTACCTTCCTGGATTAAGTCAAGGAAGCTGAGACCGCGGTTGCGGTACTTCTTAGCAATCGACACGACGAGTCGCAGGTTGCCGCCGGAGAGGTCCTGCATCGCCAGTTCGTACTCGGAAAATCTCGCTTTGATTCGCCGAACTCGTTCACGCAACGCCTGGGGAGTTTCCAGGGTGATGAGCATCATGTCTCGAAGCTCGTTCTGGATGTTCGTTTTTTCTGAAGCCGCCGACGGCAGATTTCGGATACGACTTAGCCGTCGTTCCAGCTCGGTCATTCGCTGACTGATCTGCTCGATCCGCTTCATGATTGGAGCGAGCCGTTGCGTGCGGATGCTGAGCTCTTCGACAAGGATGACCATCTTACGACGTCGAGCTTTAAGTTTTCGTTCGCGTTCTCGCCGATCTTCGATTGGGATCGAAAGATCAAGAATCAGAGTCTCGGCTTCCTGCACGTAAGCGCGTCGCATGTTTTCAAGCGTTCGCAGGTTGTGTGGCATGCGAGCTTGAATTTGCGTCTTCTCGAGACCCTCGGTGACAGAGACCTTGATGGTTCGGTCAAAGGGGAGGTCGGAAGTGTGGACCATCGACAGCACGTCGATGGTCGACTTCATCGCGTAGTCACTCTCCATGAGTTCGCGACGGAACCGCTTACGAGTGATTTCGATTTTCTTGGCCAGCGCGATTTCTTCTTCGCGAGTCAGCAGCGGGATCTCGCCCATCTGGGTGAGATACATGCGGATCGGATCGTCGATCTTGCGGCTGCCTTCGTCCGCTTCGAAGTCGACGCCGTCGATCGGCTTGACCTTCTGCTTCTTCTTTTTCGCGTAGGTGGTGAGCGATTCTTCATCGGCCACGATCTCCATGTTGAGATCGTCAATCGCCATGAGAAGGTTGTCGAGCTTCTCCGGACTGACTGCTTCGTTCGGCAGATAGTTGAAAATCTGCGAGAACTTCAGGTGCCCCTGACGGGTACCGGCGGTGATCAGTTCGTTGAGAGTTTCGTCGACTGTATGCACGAGCTATTCCTTTGAAAGAAGACTGCAGTGCAGTGTCGTTTGATGGTTGCCCGTCAGATGACACTGCAGAAACGCGTACGGCTCGGCCGTTCCGCAACTTCGTCAGACAAAGCCTGACCTACCGCTGGTTCAATGCTCTCTTGCGATGAATTGCTGCTTCTTCTGGCTGAAAGCCATCGCTTTCTGCAGCATGGAAAGGGCATCGGTGCTCTCGCCACTCATCGCCTGCTTCTGGAAATCTGCATTGTGAGACAGGACTTCCCGTCTCCACTTCAAGACGTCGATTACCTTTCGAAACAGGATCGACGTGCCTCCATCCGAGTTCTCTCGGAGCTTTTGCTCGATTCCCTTCTCGCGAGCCTGATCCGCCAGCCAGACGGTCATTCCTTTCAGCTCGTTCCGCTCCATTTCTAAAGTCACACGTTCAAATGAGGGTACTTCGCCAAGTTCGACTACGTCGTAGACAATCTGGAGTAACTCACGTAAGTGCGGATTCAGAAAATCATCAACTCCAATTTCCTGCCGAGTCTGCTCAGCCAGTTCCGGCTCAGTCAGCAGAATCTCCAGCAGTTCGCATTCCATTCGGTCGTTCTTTGTAAGAGGACGCCGATGAACTTCGATCCGTTCTTCCTGCACGATTGCCGGCTGTTCTGTTGCTCCTCCACCAATCGGATTGGCGAGAACATTTATCGTTCCGACTGATAGAGTCGGTGCCATTGGTGCATTTGAACGAGCACGACTTAGTTGGTTCCTAACAGCTCCCTCAGACAATTGCAGACGCTGTGCCAATCTGCTGAGGATAATATCCTCGCGAGCCGTGCCTCTGAGGTCAGAAGCTTTGGCTAACAAATTCAGCATTTCTGTCACGACTGTTTCGCGAGAGTTGATCGACTCCAGCCCGTGCTTCTTCACTTCGTAGTTGAACCGAAACTCCCAGGCTTCCGGAGCTTTGTTGACCAGAGTCTGAAACGCCTCCGTTCCGTTTTCCTTGAGGTAGTCATCCGGGTCGGCGCCCTGGGGCAGGGATAGGACTCGAAGGTCGACACTCTGTCCGATCAACATTCCGACCGCTTTGGCCGCCGCGTTTTGTCCGGCATCGTCGCCGTCGTAAACCATCACCACCTTCTGAGCGAACGCTTTCAGACGGGTGCAGTGCAGTTCTGTCAGAGCGGTTCCCAAAGTGGCAACCACGTTGCGGACTCCGAACTGGTGACAAGCGACGCAATCGGCATACCCCTCGACGACGAGCACCGTGTTTGTGTCGCGAATCCCGTCGCGGGCGTTCGGCAAGCCGTAGAGGACACGGCTCTTATGAAAAACGGTTGATTCCTTACTGTTGAAATATTTGCCGCCCCGTTCTTTGTGGCCGGGGATAAGACGTCCCCCGAATGCCACAGTTCGTTTACGTTCGTCGTGAATCGGAAACAGAACCCGATCAACGAAATAATCGGAATATCCAGGCCGGTCGTCCTGTTTGCGGATCAGTTGTGATTGCTGAAGTGCGTCGATCGAGAAATGGGATTTGGCTTTTCGCTGCAACCAGTCCCAATCTTCCGGGTGGTAGCCGAGTCGAAACTCGTCGACGGTCTGCTGGCTGTATCCGCGGCCGGAGATGTAGTCTCTCGCGTCCTTCGCGTCGGTACTCTTCAGAAAGCATTCGTGAAACTGCAGCTCGGCCCATTTCAGAACGGCGTGCAATTCTTCCTTCTTAGCAAACTGGTCTGACTGGTGTTTTGACTGCTCCGGCATCTCCAGGTGAGCACGCTCGGCGAGAAATCGCATCGTTTCCGGGAAACTAAGAGCTTCTCGCTTCATGACCCACGTGAAAACGTCTCCGCCTTCGTCGCAGACCCAGCAGCGAAAACTCTGTCGGTCTGGATAGACCCTCATCGAGGGATTTGAGTCGTCGTGGAACGGGCACAGGCACTTGTATTCCGCTCCGCCCCGCTCGGGGATGAGCGTCGTGGATTCGCCAATGAGACTGACGATCTCGGTCCTCGATCGGACAAGCTCTTTGAAATCGCTGCTCAACTCCACAGCTTGCGACCCCTGAGCCTGGATGTTCTCAAAACTGCCAAATCCGTTCTGGATAACGAGTCACGCGGACCCGGCTGCAGTGCGAGAGGCATCCCGTGCCTGAAAAAGGAAACCTGAATGAACCGAACCGGCCGACTCGCGACGAGCCTCGACCGGAATCTCTCACAGGACTGAACTGGTGAACCGCTTGACAATCTGAGTCTCAAGGTCCGGCAGTGACAATTCTGCAGGTTCGGCAGCCTTCCTGGCTTAACACTCCCAAGGCTTCCTGACAGCTGGGCCGAACATTGCAATTCTACACCGCGCCTCTCAATGATCAAGAATTCTTTCGCAAGGTTACGCTGACTGGTGGCTGTCTAAAGTCATATCAGTAAATAACTTCAGAGTTTTCGAAATCGCGCAGGTCGCATTCGATCGGAAAAGTCGAGGCAGATTACGCCGCCGCCCCAACTCCTGCAACGATATTGGTCTATGACGAAAGTGCGGATTGAGCAGGACACTTAGTTAATGGACATTTGGGGCTGTGAGGAAAACAGTAGAGGTCCGGCCGTCATCGATCTTGTCGGAGGCTGTTCTGTTCGGTTATCAAAGGCCGCGATTGGGCGAGCGAAAAGAACCGGGAACCTCACACCTGCGGTTACCGACTAAAACGAGTGGAGAAGTTAGAGTTTTCAGCCACAGGGGACACAGAGATCACTGAGGAATCAGGCGAGCATTGATCTCCGTGCCCTCTGTGCTCTCTGTGGCTAATCTTCCTCGGTTTGTCAGAATCCGTGGGTGGCACTGGTTGCTGCAGCGTTGGAGCGGGAAAGGGCGACAAGGAGCAAGCATCATGATCGGGCAGGCATTTCATTACGCAAAAGGGGCCGGGGTTCCGTCGAAGTCGCGGTTGTCGCGCTGGCGAGCGACGGCTCATCGGGTTCTCAAAGAGTCTCAGAAGTACGCGTCTTTCAGCGACGAAGAATTGCTCAACCAGGCACTCGATGCTCGGTGGCGAGCGAAGACCGGCGTTCCGCTGAAGAGTCTGCTGGTCGAAGTCTTCGCGATGGGCGTCGAGGCGTCGCGCCGCAAGCTCGGCATGGAGCATTACGCAGTCCAGATCATGGGCGGCATCGCGATCTTCGAAGGCGGTATCGCGGAATTACAGACCGGAGAAGGAAAGACTCTGACAGCGACCTTGCCGACACTCTTGCGAGCATTGCCCGGCAAAGGCGCACACGTCGTCACGGTCAACGACTATCTCGCTGAGCGTGATGCTGCTGAGATGGCACCAGTCTATGAGGCTCTGGGAATGTCCGTTGGCGGGATTCTCACGCCGATGGAAACTGACGAGCGGCGAGAGAGCTACGCCAAAGACATCACCTATGGCACGGCGAAGGAGTTCGGTTTCGATCTGCTGCGAGACCGTCTTCGTCAAGGAGTTGCGGCTGGCGGCGAAAAACGCCGAACTTTGTTTTCCGATCAATCAGGTGGCGAGGCTCCGGTTCAACGCGGCCATTATGCCGTCCTGATCGACGAGGCAGACAGTATTCTGATCGACGAAGCTCGAACGCCGTTGATCATCGGCCTGACGATGCCGAATGACGCGGGCACGGTCAGCCTGTTTCGATGGTGCCACCGTGCCGTTTCACATCTCGAAGCGAACGTCGATTTTGTTTACGAGCCGGAACGCCGCTCTGCTTATCTGACTGATCAGGGATGCCGGAAGGTTTTGCTGCTGGGTAAGCCGGCGCTGATCGACTCGATCGACACCGAGCGAATCTACAAACACGTCGAGCAGGCGCTGACGTCGAAGTTTGCCTTCGTGAGAGACCGCGACTACGTCGTTGTCGACAATGAGATCAGCATCGTTGACGAAGGCACCGGCCGAATCATGGACGGCCGAAAGTGGCAGGACGGACTGCATCAGTCGATCGAGGCCAAAGAGCTGGTGCCGATTACTGCGGCGTCGGGCGAAGCTGCTCGAGTCACCGTTCAAAACTTCTTCCGACTGTACTCACACATCGGCGGCATGACTGGTACGGCGGTGCAATGTGCCAGCGAGATTCGCCGAGTTTACAGTCTTAAAGTGACAGCGATTCCGACTCACCGACCGTGCATCCGACGTCTTAACAAGCCGCGAGTCTTCGCCACGATGGAAGCAAAATGGCGAGCTGTTACCGACGAAATTGAGCGGCTTGTCAACAATGACCGAGCCGTGCTTGTCGGTACCCCATCGGTCGACGCGTCCGAAGCGCTTGGCCGGATGCTCAAGGACAAGAGTATCAAGCACGAAATTCTGAACGCGCGGTACCTCGAACAGGAAGCGGAAATTGTCGGCAACGCTGGCGAGCCAGGGCGAGTGATCGTCGCGACAAACATGGCTGGACGAGGTACTGACATTAAGCTTTCGGAAGCGCTGAAAGCGGCCGGCGGTTTGCAGGTCATCGCGACGGAGATGCATTCTTCCAAGCGGATCGATCAGCAGTTGATTGGTCGCGCTGCTCGTCAGGGTGATCCTGGTGGCTACCAGTTTTTCCTCTCACTTGAGGATGAACTCATGAGATGCCATACGCCGGAAAAGATGGCGAAGAAGAAAAAGCAGGCCAGCGCGAACGCGCACGGCGAACTGAGCGGGAGCTGGTTGAGTTTCTTTACGAAGACGCAACGTCAACTCGAAAAGCTTCACTACAAGCAGCGCAAAGACATGATGAAGCAGGACAAGCATCGCTCGGAGTCGTACCGCAGAATGGGGCTCGATCCGTGCCTTGAGCTGACGGAAAACTAAGGGGCGCGTCCTGAATAATTTCCCGAAAGTCGAGTCGTGGTCAGGCGTAGGCTGGGTCTTGACCCAGCAATTGCGTCATGGACAAAGCTGGGTCGAGACCCAGCCTACCTGGCTGATCTTCTCATCGGAAAATTGCGATGTTCACTGCGGAGCTTGACCAGACAATCGCTGCCGTTGCGTCGGCTCCTGGAGGTGGTGAGCGTGGGATCGTTCGAGTCAGCGGTGTCGACGCCGTGGCTCTGGTCGGCCAGATATTTGACGCGAGTAAAGACGGCGCCGAACGTGCAAGCCAGATCTCGTACCGAGAGAGTGGTACTGTCCGGCTGCCAAATTTTCCGCCGGTGTTGAGCGATGCCTGGGTGTGGCCGACTGCTCGAAGTTATACGGGGCAGCCGATGGTCGAACTGCATTTGCCGGGCAGTCCTCCGTTGCTCGAAAGTGTCCTTGAGTCACTCTTTCAACACGGAGTGCGACCGGCTCGGGCAGGTGAATTCACGCTGCGAGCGTTTCTGGCTGGGCGAATGGATCTTGCTCAGGCCGAGGCGGTGCTTGGAGTCATCGACGCGGACGATCACGAAGAGTTGACGGCCGCTTTGAATCAGCTTGCCGGTGGCTTGTCCGGAAAACTTCTTCAGTTGCGAGGCGACTTGCTGGAACTGCTCGCCGATCTGGAAGCGGGACTCGACTTTGTTGAGGAAGACATCGAGTTTGTTTCTCGTGAGGAAGTCATGCGACGTCTTCAGCACGGGATCGACGTCGTGCGGCAACTGGAAGAGCAGGCTGATGGTCGCATGCTGGCTGACGATCAGCTTCGAGTCGTGCTGGCCGGGCTCCCGAACGCGGGCAAGAGCACGCTGTTCAATGCTCTGTCGAAAACTGATGACGCGCTCGTTTCGTCGGTCGCCGGCACGACTCGCGATTATCTCTCGGCCAAAGTCAGCTGCGGCGATTTGAGCGTTGAACTTGTTGATACCGCGGGCCTCGACGAGTCGGAATCGGGAGTCGACGGAGTGGCTCAGCAGCTTGGTGGCGGACAGGTCGGAGAGGCGGATCTGGTTCTGTGGTGTTCGGCAATTGACGGCCAGGAAGTGGATCACGCTGCTGACGAATTGGCTCTTGATAATTTGAAGGCGAAACACGATCGAGTCGTCGTGATCAAGACTCGAGGCGACTTGCTGGGCGAGACCTGTCACCAGCCATTCGAAGAGACGCTGACTGTCAGCGCGGTGGGTGGCGAGGGGCTGGCCGAACTTCGCGAGTTGATTGCGGAAACTCTTTCCCGAAGTTCTCAGGGAGAGCGGCAGTTCGTGGGTTCGACCGCGGCGCGAAGTCGCGACAGTTTGCGCCGAAGTCGAGAGTCGCTTCAGCGAGCCCACGAAGCAGCGGATGGTCGGTTCGGCGACGAGCTGGTTGCGTTCGAAACTCGGGCGGGCATCGAGACTCTCGGCGAGATCGTGGGCACGATTTATACCGACGATCTGCTCGATCAGATATTCAGCCGCTTCTGCATCGGCAAGTAGGCCGCTTAATCGCCAATTTGTCATTCCCTCGAAGGAGGGAATCCAGTCCTCTTCAACTCTGCAACTGGGTGCCCGCCTGCGCGGGCATGACACCCACAATCAGGATGATTGGCAAACGCTTTGCTCAGTAACAGAGCATCAGTCGCGGACCTGCACGATGGCTTCCACTTCGACCGAGATGTTGCCGGGGAGTGAGCCCATGCCGATGGCGCTGCGTGCTGCTCGACCGGGGTCGCCGAAGACTTCGACCATCAGGTCGCTGAACCCGTTCATGACTTTCGGATGATTCTGAAAGTCCGGTGCCGCGTTAACCATGCCCAGAACTTTGACGATATGCACGACTCGGTCCAGGTCGCCGAGGTTGGCTTTGAGCGTCGCGATCATCGCGAGTCCGACCTGTCGTGCCGCCGCGTAGCCTTCTTCTTCGGAGACGTCCGAACCGACTCGGCCTCGCAGCATTTCGCCGTCCGGTTTCAGAGGGCCGTGGCCGGAGACGTAGCACATGTCGTGGACTCGGACGACCGGCGTGTAGTTGCCGCCGGGAGCTGGTGCTTCTGGAAGTTCGAGTCCGAGTTCGGCGATTCTGGCTTCGATGTTCATTTTGTTTGGCTCCGGTTACTGATCGAGGCGTCGGTGATGCTGAAGTCGTAATGCGAAGTCGGACCTGCATCAGTGAGGCGTGTTCGTACGGCGACTTCGTTCCTGGGGCTCTTTATCGCTGGGTCTCTTTTATCGAGAGGAAGCATGTCGAATGGGGGACTCAGAATTCAAGGGGGTGTCGATTGTGGAAACCTGGATGACGTTAGGGATGGTTGTTCACTGTTCGGCCTGGTCGTTGATGAAATCGACGGTGCATCGTTGGCAAGTCAGTCAAGGTCGGGCACAATCATTCCTTGAACAGGGGCAGTCTCTGCGGAAATCGTGTCTTCGAGAGAACGGGCAAATCTCATGACCCTCGATTTACCAATCAGTGAAATTCGACAGTCGCGGGCTGCGCTGCGCGATTCGGAGGCGCTCTACCATTCGCTGGTTGATCAGCTTCCGATGTGCCTGCTGCGGAAAAACCTTGACGGTCAGTTCATCTTCGCGAATTCTCAGTTTTTTGAGTTTTCAGGTAAGTCATCCGACGAGGTGATTGGCCGAACGGACTTCGACCTGTTTCCGGAAGAGCTTGCTCGCAAGTATCAGGCGGATGATCAGACGGTAATCGCCAATGGCGAAGTGCTCGACAAGGTCGAAAGTCACCAGGTGCCGGGCGGTGGTGGCCAGCTTCGCTACGTTCAGATTTTGAAGACTCCGGTTTTTGACTCTGCTCGAAACGTGATCGGTACTCAGGTTCTGTTCTGGGATGTGACCGAGAAACATGTTGCGGAAACGGCGTTGAAAGAATCGACCGCTCTGAAGAGAGCCATTTTCGATTCCGCTCTGGATTGCATTTTGCTGGCCGATCAGGACGGCGTCATTCTGGACGTTAATCGGAGTACGGAGCGGGTTTTCGGTTTTCAGCGTAACGAGCTGATCGGGTGCAACATGGATGTCACGCTGCTTCCGCCGTCGGCCAGGAGCCGGTCGCAACGGAACCGCGAGAACTACGAATCCGATTCTGAAGGCGGATCAATGCTCGGAAAGCGTGCCGAGATTCCCGCCCAACACAAAGACGGGCGAGTCTTCGACGTCGAGATGGCCATGCAGCCGATTCCGTACGAAGGACGAACCGTTTTTGCCATTTTTCTGCACGATATCACCGAGCGGAAGCGGGCCGAGGAAGAGATCGCTCAGAAAAATAAGGATCTTGAGACCCTCCTTTATGTGACCTCGCACGACCTCAGAGAACCGCTGCGTGCGATCCGGAGTTTCACGCAGCTGTTGTCTGATCGGGCGGGGGACAAACTGAACGATGTCGAGCAGGGATTCCTGACCCGGGTGGTCGACGGGGCTGACCGACTGAACAAGCTGCTCGAAGACGTGCTCATGATGTCCCGTGCGCAGAGGGCCAGTGAGGGGACTCAGCTCGTCGATGCGAAAATCGTCGCTCGCGACGTAATTCGCCAGTTTGATGTTCGAATTGCCGAAACTCAGGGAAGTGTCAAAATTGTTGGTGATTTGCTCGAATTTCGCGTGGATCCGCGGTGGCTGCGGCAGTCTTTGTTCAATCTGGTCGGCAATGCGTTGAAGTTTCATAACGACGGAGAGCCGCCACAGGTCGAAATTGAAGCCTACAAGTCCGACTGCGACTCGGTTGTTGGCCTCGTTGTGCGGGATCGAGGGCCTGGGATCGCGGCGGAACATGAAGAACGAGTGTTTCAATTGTTCCAGCGAGCTGTCGGGCGTAAGGTGGAGGGAACAGGAGCGGGTCTCGCAATTGTTCGCCAGATATCAAATCGGTATGGTGGTGAGGCGTGGTACAAACCTCATATCGGAGGCGGGGCAGAGTTCGTGATTACTTTTCAGAGGTAATTTCAGGAGGCCGCAAGTCCGGGAAGAAGCCTTAACCTCGTTTTGTAATGTAGGAAACGTTAATTCTGACTCGTTGATGCCAGAATGACGCCTGTTTGTTTCGTGGTTAAGAACTGAAGATCGAGTTTTAGATGTGGTGTCACAGCGCTGCGATATTCATCCTTGGCAGTCGGAAGAATCCAGCAAGGGGCTAATTGAGGTGGTCAGATCTCAACAGGTGGAGATTCTGCTCGTCGAAGGTGACGACCAGGAATCACAATGGCTAAGCGATGCGTTCGAGGAAACCGGACTGATTCATGTCGTCCAGGTGGTGCCTCACGTTCAGGCGGCTCTGAAGTTACTACGAGGTCCTGACCGGGTCAGTCCGTCGCTGATCATTCTGGACATCCAGGGAGCAGATGGTTCGGACGACTTTGGGCTGGCTCAATCTCTAGAAGCCCTCGGCGAGTTGAAGGGCGATGACGCCTTACGCTCGATTCCTGTCGTGATTACGACTTCGAACACGGTTCAGGCGGACGTGCTCAACGCCTACAGCCACGGAGCCAGCTCTTTTGTCTGCAAGCCCGAAACCGTGGCCGAGCGGCGGACGTTGATCTCACGATTCTCGCAATACTGGGCGCAGGTCGCCGAGTTGCCGTGGGCGAATCCAGATCCAGCGGCGTTGCCGGTGCGAACTTTCGAGGATCTGGCCGAAGAATTTCGCAACAGTGGCGGACGACCAATCGAGGTCTTGATCGTCGATGACAGCGAAGACGATGTCGTCTTGCTGAAAGAAGCATTTAGAGATTGCCCGATGGTCGAATTCGTCGGAGCGGTCGAAGACGGCGAGGATGCTCTGAAATTTCTCCGTCGTGAAGAGGGATTTGAGAATGCCCGGCGTCCGGGGCTCGTTCTGATGGACATTAACATGCCTCGGAAAAACGGCTTCGAAGTGCTTACTGAAATGCGTTCCGATCCGCTGCTTTCGAATGTCCCGGTAGTCATGCTCACCACGAGCAAGCAGGAGTCCGATATTCTGCGAGCCTACGAGGGCGGTGCGTGCTCGTTCATTGCGAAGCCAGTCAGCTTCGACACGATGAAGTCGGTGGCGAGGCAATTCGCTTTGTACTGGACGACCGTAGCCGACATTCCGCAGAGCGAAGACTCGGATGTCTGCTCAGCTCCTGTATAAACGGGTTCGGTCGTGGATGCACTCCTTGGTCGATGTAATCGTCGACTGCGCCTCGACGCACCGCTTTGCATCGTGGGCATCGACGGGCTCCTTTCGCAGGATTTCGCTTGCCGATGAGTCCTTGCTGTGCCGGTCCTGTGGGCTGGCGTGCCGCTGGTTGTGAGCTGTTTCGGCGTGTGCCATACTCCGCCGAGTTAGCCATTCACCCAGTCAGGGACGATGTTCATGCAGCAGCAGAGTATCCACACGCA
>CALDJX010000504.1 GCA_937899075.1 uncultured Planctomyces sp.
CCGCAGCCGACCCGAAGCGGACAAAGCCGGTGCCGGGCGACGTGCGACTGCTCGTCACGCAAGTCAACGGCAAGACCGCCGCGACACTCTATCGGGCGGTCGTTCCCGGCACGGCCGATCGCGACCGCGTTCCCTTCTCATCTCCGTGGCGGACCATCCATTTCGATGTGGTCCAAGACGTGAGTGACATCGTGAAACTTGCCCAGGCAGACGGTGACTACGAGTTGGCCGTTCCACTGAAGCTGGTCGGCCTCGCGCCGGCCGCCGGCTACCGGATCAAGGCCGACGTCGGGATCCTTCGGGGAGACGGCTTCCAGACGCGGCAGCGGGTTTACTGGTCGAACAAGGCGACCGGCCTGCTGGCCGACGTACCTGGCGAGGCCGAGCTCACCCCGGGGCTGTGGGGCGAGTGGGAGATCATTCCGGCCAAGTGATCCGCAGTCTCTCAAGTTCGTTCCCGCCGCAAAATGATCCCAACTGAACAACGCCTTCTCCTCGCGGTGAAGGTATCATAATCCCTGAACAACAGCCCTTGGCCACACCCACAACCATGAGCAACATCCAACCCCGCCACTGGCTTCACAACGGCCGTCCCACCAATCTGTATGGCTCGGAAGTGAAGGAGGTTTTTGTATGAATAACAGGCTCGGAGTCACAGCCGTCATTGCTGCTTTCGCCTTGTTGGCGTCGGCTTCATTGCAGGCGGAACAACCGCGGGACCTGGAGCAGGTCATGCAGCCTTTTCTCAAGAAATACTGCGTGGAGTGTCACAGCGCGGATGTGCAGAAGGGGGACTTTCGCGTGGACAATCTCTCGCCGAAGGTTGGGACCGAGAACACACCGCAATGGCTGGAGATCATGGAGCGCATCAACTCCGGCGAGATGCCGCCGGAGGATGCGAAGGTGCGTCCTAAGGCCGAGGAAAGCGCCAGGATTGTCGAGTGGATCGCCGCGCGGATGAAGGAAGGCGAAGCGGCCCGCATGGCCGCGCGCGGTCGAGTCAGTTTCAACCGCCTGACGCGTGACGAGTACGTCAACACGGTGCGTGATCTGATCGGCGTGGAGTATGACGCGAAGGACCCCGGCGCACTACTCGATGATCCGGAGTGGCACGGCTTTGAACGCATTGGTTCCGTGCTGACGCTCTCGCCCTCGAACATCGAGAAGTATCTCACGGCGGCCGAAACCATTCTCGCGGAAGCGTATCCCGATCCGCTACCGGCGAACGCGAAACCCGCACCGCCTTTCGGTGGCTCGAAGCCGGCGATCGTGGAAGAACAGATCAACGAGCGACATCGCGAACGACTGCGGGAGTTGGGGCTGCTCGACAAGGTGCGGTTCGAGATGTGGCCGGGCGACATCTTCCGCGGCTCGTCAATCGGCCAGCTCCCTGAGGCAGGCGTTTATGAGATCAGCTACAAGCTCAGCGGCCTGCGTCCTCCGCAAGGCCGCGCGCCGCGAATCAAGGTCTATCACGAACTGCTCGACCGCGTGTTGTTTGAGCAGGATATCGTCGCGGACGAGGACAAACCGATTACGGTGACGTTCCGCGCGCATCTTCCGAAAGGCCACCAAAGCATCTTCGTTTATAACGATGTGCCCGGACCATCGAATACTCCGCGCTCGGGTCGGCATGGCGAGGTGCCGTTCATCAGCACGAAGATCGGTCGCATTCCCTGGCAAATGAAGCTCACCGATGAAGCCGGTCATGCGCGCTATCCCTTCCTGATCTTGGACACGGTCTCGTGGAAGGGGCCCATAGTCGAGGAGCATGAGAAGCAGCTTCGCGACGATTACATGCCGCGCGAAGAAGGTAACATGCAGCAGGCGCGCGAGTGTCTCGCCAGGCTGGCCGGGCGTGCCTTTCGCCGTCCCGTCACCGACGAGGAGATCGCTCAGTACATGCGGATCGTGCAGAGCGAACTCGAGGCGAAGGAGACGTTCCGCAATGCAATGAAAGCCGGGATGCTGGCCATCCTGAACTCGAAGAGCTTTTTATTCATTGCGGAGGGAGATGAGAACGCATCGCGGCAGACGCTTAATGATTGGGAGATCGCCTCGCGTTTGTCCTATCTGCTCTGGAATACGATGCCCGATGCCGAGTTATTCACGCTCGCCGAGCAAGGCAAACTCCGCGACAAAGCGGTGCTCGAACAGCAGGTCGCACGTTTGCTGGCCGATGCGCGATCGCAGCGCTTCACGGACTCGTTTGCCACGCAATGGCTGCGATTGAAAAGAGTCGGCATGTTTCAGCCCGACAAGAAGCTGTACCCGGACTACGACAAGGCGCTGGAAAGCAGCATGGTCGGCGAGACGAAAGCCTTTTTCCGTGAAGTACTCAGCAGCGGCCTGACACTGCGCGAGTTCCTGCACTCGGACTGGAGCATGTTGAATCTTCGGCTCGCGCAGTTCTACGGTCTGCCCGAGGGGCTGGTCACCGACGACGATTTCCAGCGCGTCTCTTTGCCCGCCGACAGCCATCGCGGCGGCTTACTCACGCAGGCGGCGATTCTCTCGCTCACCAGCGATGGCGTGCGGCATCGCCCCGTGCATCGCGGCGTGTGGGTCATGGAGTCGATCTTTGGCAAATCGCCGCCGCCCCCGCCTGCGAACGTGAATCCGATTCCTACGAACCCGACCGGCCCGAAGGCCACGCTGCGGCAGAAACTTGAAGCGCACATCCACGATGCCAACTGTGCTGTCTGTCACGCCAAGATCGATCCGCTCGGTCTGGCCTTCGAGAACTATGACGCCATTGGCCGCTGGCGCACCGAGGAAGTGACCGACGGCGTCGGCGAGAATCCGAAAGTTACCGCCGCGGGAAAACTCCCCGATGGTCGCACCTATCAGACCGCCGACGAATTCAAGAAGCTGCTCGTTGAGGACCTCGACGCCTTCAATGACACCTTCATTGAGAAGCTCGCCACCTATGCACTGCGCCGCAGCATGTCGTTCGACGACCACGATCACCTGGAAGCCATCGCCGCCGCCAGCAAGGCCAAAGACTACCGAGTGACCGACATCGTCACCGCACTCGTGACCTCCGACCTTTTCCAGAAACGCTAACACCTAACCAGGAACACCCCATGAGCAACCTGAATCTGAAACGCTGGCAACTTGGCCGTCGCGAGGTTCTGCGCGGACTCGGAGCCACGATCGCCCTGCCATTCCTCGACGCCATGCTGCCCACCAGTGCGCGTGCTGCCGAGGCGATCGCGAAGCCGAAACGCAGCGTGTTTCTTTATATCCCCAACGGCGTCAACACACTGACGTGGCAGATCGAAAAGGCAGGCGCGGACTACGAGTTCACGAAGCCGCTGAAGTCGCTGGAAAAGCATCGGGCGGACATCACGCCGATCAGCGGCCTGCATCATCCGATGGTGCTGGGCAAGCATCACAATTGCGAAAAGGTCTGGCTGACGGGCGCCAACGTGCCGGGCGACGGCGGCGCCTTCCGCAACACGGTGTCCGCCGACCAACTCATCGCCGAAGTGCAAGGGAACGCAACGCGGTTCTCGTCGCTGGAGATGGCGATCGAGGGGACATCGCTGGCATGGTCAAAGGACGGCATTCAGATTCCCGCCGAGCGCAACACGCAGCAGATTTTCAACATGCTCTTTGGCGTCGAAAGGGACAGCAAGGAGACGGTTCGACGCCGGCTCAGTCGCCGCGGCAGCATCCTCGATATTGTGGCCGATGACGCGAAACGCGTGAACAACAAGCTCGGCAGCGAGGATCGCAGCAAGCTGGACGAATATCTCACCGCCGTGCGGCAAGTCGAAGAACGCACTCGCCGCGCCGATGAATGGCTCAACGTCGCCAAGCCCGCCGTGCCAGCGAGTGAAGCCGCACGCCTCCAGCGTAAGCTCAGCATGGCTGAGGCGGGCGAGTACTACCGCCTGTTCTACGATCTCATGGTCATGGCGCTGCGCACCGACTCCACTCGCGTCATCACTTGCGGCATCGGCAGTGAAGGTAACACCAGCGGAATCCCGGAGATCGGCATCCTGCAGACACGCCACGGACTCAGTCATCACAACGGCGATCCCGAGCAACTGCGGCGTCTCACCGAGACCGACACCTTCCTCGTTGGCCAGTTCAGCTACTTCCTTGACCAGTTAAAGGAACACAAGGAAGGGGAAACGCCCTTGCTCGATACCACGCAAGTCCTCTGGGGCAGCGGCATGGCCTACGGTCACAGCCACGGCAACGCCAACCTGCCAACCATCCTCGCGGGAGGAAAATCGCTCGGTTACAAGCACGGCACGCATCTCGATTTCAATCTTCCCAAGATCGGCCAATACAACGTCGCCGATGCGACGGCCCACTATCAGATCTGCTCTCGCCCCGTCGACACCGATGCGCGCGTCAGCAATTTGCTGCTCACCATGCTGCAACGAGTGGACGTGAAGGCCGACACGTTCCAGGACAGCGT
>CALDJX010000505.1 GCA_937899075.1 uncultured Planctomyces sp.
CGGCTGTCGAATCCAGCTCACACTTCACGCTGCGCACAGAATAGACAGCTACCCCGAGATCATGTCACCCGGAGCAAGCCGCCGTGGCTGATGCGTATTCATCAGGATCAGGTCGGTTCGTGGTTCGGTCGAGCCGAATCGAACGGTGAAAAGTTGAGCCCCGGCACTGGCCCACAAAGAGGCTGCGTCTCCGGGTTCGGTCGATTCGGCGTGATGCCGTCCGTCGGACAACAGGACGATTGATTCGGCCTGGCCGGAACTGGAACCGGGCGGCGAGATCGAGGTCAGGTCGGTCAGTGGTCCGGACTGGCCGAGCAATTCAATGCTGACTTCGTGCTCCGCCTTCAGCGACTCGACTGCTTCCAGCAGATGTCTGACGCGATCGAGCCGGCTACTCTGGTCAAACTCCGGAATGCTGCCTTTGAACTCGTTGCGGAACTCCGCCCGCAGTTTTGATTCGAGTTCATTAAGTTGCTGAGCGAACGCGTTGATCTGCATCTGTCGCCGACGGGCAACCGCGGGCACCCAGTCTTCTCGCAACAACGCCTGGGCCTGGAGTGACAGTTCACCGAGGTCCGCGTCGGCCAGTCGCGTTGCGGTATCGCGAGCCTGCTCCAGTGAAGCGTTCGATCGAGTGGCATCCTGCAGCGTCTCACGCAGCTCGGAGATCCTGTGAATTTCGCTCAGGCCAGATCCCGGTAGTTGAAGTCGTGAGACTTCAGAGGTTGGCACAGCCTCCGAATTCTCACGAATCCGGCTACGGTCGATGTCGGATTCGTCGAGCCATCCGTGAGCCAGCGCGATCTCCACTTTCTGATCGACCGGCATATCTTGATCAGTAACAAGCATGCTGGCCGATTCATCGACCACGAACCGCAGACGGCTGAGAAGCTGCTGTTCGACGTCTCGCTGCAGCATCGGTTCGGTCAGCGTCAACACAACAAGAAACACCGCCATCGCACGCAGCAGCGGCAGCAGCCACAAGAATGGTCGTCGCAGATGCGGATGCCCGTGACGATACATCGCCCACATGCCGGCAGCGGCAGCGAGTGCGAGCAGGAGAATCAGAATCGATTGTGGTGCGAGGATAATCACGGTTGGGTTCTTCGTAGCTGAAGTCGTGAGACTTCAGACGGCATTAGATGACTCGGCTGAACTCTCACGAGTCCAGCTACTTCTTGCTCGGACGAAACGTTGGGCCAGAAAGACGTCGGCAAACAACAGGAACAGCGCGAGGATGAGGAACGGTCGCCAGATTTCCGTACCGAACCGACTGGCGCGTTCAAATGACTCGAGATCGGTGCGCGACTGCACGAGCGTTGCGCCGAGGTCACCTGCCATCGTGCCGAGCTCGGCTTTGCTGAGCAGTTTGAGGTCGGACTCGGCACGGTTGGACTGAACCGCGAAACGAATCGGCCCGGAGCCGTGCGGATTGGCCAGTGTCCACGGGCCCGGCCTTGTCGCACTGGGAAACACCGCTTTGGCAACTCCGCCTTCCGTTTGTGCCGTGACGGTGTGCGTGTGCCCGGCAGCGTCCGTGAACTCAAGAGTTTCGCCAGCCGTCTTCGGATGGAGCAGCGCGACAAGCGGCTGGCCGACTGTGACGTTGCGTGGCGGAACCGTGTTCGTCGCCGCGTACACCACAAGACGCTGCACCAGCGGGACGAAGAATGCTTGATTTGCCATGTCTGACCACTCGTTGGCTGCATCAGTCGAAGAGATCAGAACGCGGCCGCGGTGATGAGTGGATTCGACGATGAACGGGTGGCTGGCGAAGCGGCTGAGAGTTTGTGTTTTGGAGTTCATCAGCCGCAGGGCGTTAGCCCCCGGTTTCTCGCCAAACCGGACGCTAACGCGTTCCGGCTGATCGGTTCTGAAACCACTTCCAAGGCTCAGCCACGACTGGATTGATGCAGTGGCCGGATCGCCGTTGTCGGTCTGATTGAAAATCTCGAACACCGGATGGTCGGAACGTTCGCGGAGAATCTTCGTGGGCTGATCGGGAGCGGGGATGATCTGCTGCCACGAAACCGTTGGCGCGAGTGACGGAAACAGTTCCTCGTTGAACCATGTGAGGTTTGTATTGGGACCGGGAAACAGCACGAGCCCGCCGCCATTGCGAACGAATTTGTCCAGGGCGAGCAGTTGCGGCTCCGTCAGTCGGGTCACATTGGTCAGAATCACCGCCCGATTACCGAAGAGCTGGACGGGAGCGAATTCTTCCGGCGTGACAAACGTGGCCCGGATCAGATCCTCGATGCCGATACCGTCGAGTTCGAACGGCGCGAGGGCTGCCTTGAGGAAATTGACCTCGGCATCTGCTGCGGAATCGACGACGAGTACGGGCAGTCGCTCGGGAACCTCGATCGCCGCGGCCTGGCGATTGTCGAAAGGCAGCGGATCGACAACATCGACTTCGATCTGGACGAGGTGTGAGCCACGGTCATCAAAGGCCCGCTGGAACGAGACCTCGGCTGTTCCACCGGAAGGCAGATCGACCTGTGTTGCGGCGACTCGATCACCATTCACTCGCAGGAAGACCGGTGTCTCGGAAAGAGCGGGGCCAAAGTTGCGAACGGTCGCTGTGATTTCAATCTGCTGACCGACAGCGAGGGCGATTGGTGGAAGCCGGATGTTCTCGACGGCGACGTTGCCTGCGTGTTGTTGGCCGACTCGATAAAACGCGATGGCGGTGTTGCCGCTTTTGAGTAGCTGAACTCGTGAGAGTTCAGTCGTCGAGTCGGAAGCCTCACCGGCTGAATTCTCACGAATCCAGCTACGAGGTTCGCGAAACTGCTTCCAATCAGCATCCTGAAAATCGCTGATGACGATAGTCGTGCGGCGGGGGCGACTGGACTGCTCAAGGATCTCCCGGGCCATTTGGAAAGCAGCGGGAATGTTTGCCGGGTCGGCGTCTGGATGGACGTTGGCTTCGAACTGCTGGCGAATGCGTCGGCGGTCGAGAACCGCTGGTTCGATCAATGTTGGATGTCCGCCGATCGAGACCAGCGCGATTTCAGTGGCATCAGCCTGGGTTTCGAGAACCTCGTCCAGTGCGCGGGCTACGGATTTGAAGGCGGTGTTCGAGCTGTCCGCGTAGATCAGCCGCCGGGCGTTAGCCCGCGGTTCCTGATCATCCCCGGAACCGGACGCTAACGCGTTCCGGCTGATTTCCGTGCGGAGCGAGTACGAGTTGTCGACCAGGATCACTGTGCGTCCCGGAGCGTCTCCGGGCAGGAAGTTGAACTCGGTCAGAACGGGACCAGCCAGTGCGACGGTCAGAATGGCCGGAAAAGCGCATCGCAACGCCAGCAGAATGAGTTGCTGAATTCGCAGTCGTCGCTGGTTCGTGCGGACGACGCGCTGCAGCAAATGCATCGCTCCCCAGCGAACTTTGCGATGTCGGCTGCGGTTGAGCAGATGGATGATCAGCGGGATCACCAGAGCTGCCGCGCCGGCAAGCAGATGGGCGGCAGTCAAAATCATTGGCGACCTTTATAGTTACCACTATGTAGCTGGATTCGTGAGAATTCAGCCGTCCGTAATGTCTGAATTCTCACGAATCCAGCTACGCGACAGACACCGTCCCCGCTGCTGGTGATACAGGGTGGGAACCCACCCTGCTGATCCTCTCGCAGAACCTTGATCAACTTGGCGTTCATGTTCGGGAGGCGGGGGCTGAAATGATCCGTGCCGCTCGTGCGATGAGCGTGCAAGTCGAAGGTCCGGCAAGAGTCGCTTACAACACTGCACGGACAACGCAGGACAACATCAGGCGGGTCGAGCACCAGGCTCGACTGCAGAGAGATCTGCAGGCCCGGGCAATCGCGGCGACTCGGCCGCGAGGCAGGAGCACGCTCCCGGACGACGAATTGAAGCAGAAGCTGCAGGAAGCGGAAGTCGCCGGCAAACGCGCGGCGGACCTCTCGAAGCAGGCCGAGCGGATGACGGCCGAGCACAAAGGCAAAGTCGAACAGACTAAGGCGGCTCTCGATGCGGTCGCGGCCGCAATAGCCGCCAGCAACGAAGACGGAAAACTGGCTCACAAGCTGGGCGACCAGTTCCGGCAACTGGCGGACGGGTTCGAGAACCAGGTCGCCGCGCTGCAACCGCGTGAAGATTCAGAAGCCGGTCTCGCGGCCAGTCGGTTCGCCGCAGAAGTCGACTCGGTAAATGGTCTGGCGGAGAAGATCGAAGCGCTGGCTCTGCGGATTAATCCCAACCTGCACACACCATCGGAGACCGAAGTCTTCGTACGTCAGGCAGACGAGGCACTCGAGAAGGCGGCGGCGCTTCTGGGCGAGGAAGCAGAGATCAACAGTGGTCCGCATCCCGACGATCTATTGGCGCAGATCTCCGCAGCGCAGCAGTCGGATTCGACCGTGCGCGACGAGCTGGCTCGGGCTGAACAGAAACTACGGGGATTTCAGGCACTCG
>CALDJX010000506.1 GCA_937899075.1 uncultured Planctomyces sp.
CTGACAGTACGAGACACGGATCGTCGTCGCCCAGTTTCAACCGCCGAGAACCGGTGACACATGCGACTTTCCAATCAGAACCTTTCCATCCGTGTCCGGCTGACACTGCTGGCAATTATCTCGAGCGCGGTTGCGATTCTCGTAGCTTGTGGAGCATTTACGATCCACGGAATGCGCGTGATGCGGGAGGCACGCGTTGCTCAGTTGCGAACTCAGGCCGAAGTGCTGGCGTTTAACAGTGCGGCAGTTTTGCTGTTTGATGACGCCGCAGCTGGTAATGAACTTCTGGCATCGCTCAGCAGCACTCCTGATATCCGCCAGGCAGTCCTTTTTACGGGCGATGGTCGCGCACTTGCCAGGTTTGTGAGGCAGGGCAATGAAGACGAGAACGTCGTTGTCGATGTGCCGGAATTTGACGGCCAGGAGCATCGATTCTCGACTGACGATCGTCTTGAACTTGTGATGCCGGTTAAGGAAGGAACTGATCTTGTCGGGACACTCTACCTGCAGGTTGGCACAGAAGTTCTGGCCCAGCAGATGGATGAGTATCAGTCTGTCATGGTCGTCGTTGTGGCGATCTCGTTGCTGGTCTCTCTGGTGTTAGCACTGACGTTGCAGTCAGGGATCGCGCGGCCTGTTCAGAACCTCGCTGCCGTCTCTCGTCGGATAACTGAAGAAGATGATTATTCGCTGCGTGTCGAAGGGCGGGCAAGTGGTGAGCTCGGCACCTTGTATTCAGCGTTCAATAACATGCTTGACCAGATTCAGGAGTGGAAGGCGGCCTTGGGTGCGGCGAATGTAGAACTGGAGGTCGCTCGTGATTCAGCCGAAGCGGCAAACTCTGCAAAGAGCGAGTGGCTGGCCAACATGAGTCATGAGATTCGCACACCGCTCAACGGCATACTTGGCTTTACCGAGCTTCTTCGGCGAGGTGCTGATGGCGGTGACGAGTCCGAACGTCAGGAATATCTGGAGATTATTCACCGCAGTGGCCAGCATTTACTTTCGTTGATCAATGACATTCTTGATCTATCAAAGATTGAAGCCGGGCACATGGAAGTCGAAAAGATCGACTGTTCGGCGCACCAACTGATCGCTGAAGTGATGTCGGTTCTGCGAGTTCGGGCGACGGAAAAGGGGCTGGATCTTAGTTATCAATGGCATGGTCCGATGCCAGTGACAGTTCGAACCGACCCTTCACGGCTTCGGCAGATTCTGATCAATCTCGTCGGCAACGCGATCAAATTCACGGAGTGTGGTGCTGTTCGAGTCGCCGCTAGAATCGATGAGTCGGGCTCTGAGTCTCAGTTGGTTGTCGCGGTGACCGACACGGGAATCGGGATTCCAGAAGACAAGCAGACCGCGGTTTTTGAAGCGTTCCGACAGGCTGACAACTCGGTGACTCGGCGTTTCGGTGGAACTGGCCTGGGACTCAGCATTTCGCAACGCGTGGCCCAGCTTCTAGGCGGGGCATTGTCCGTCAACAGTTCGCTCGGTGAAGGAAGCACATTTACTGTCCGGGTCAAGACTGGACCTGTTGAGCTGGTCACACCGTCAGATTCTGAACGGACTGCGGAGTGTCTGACCGTCAGTGTCACGGCGACGGACGAGGTTGCAGAGCTTCGTGGCCGGATTCTGGTTGTGGATGATGGCGACATCAATCGAAAACTTGTTCGATTGGCACTGCAGAAGAAGGGCGCTCATGTTGAAGTCGCCATCGATGGCCAGGCTGGTTTCGATGCGGCATTGGCAGGTGACTTCGATCTCGTGCTGATGGACATGCAGATGCCGGTCATGGATGGCTACACCGCGACGAGAAAGCTGCGCGATGCTGGGTACACCGGGCCAATCATTGCGTTGACTGCCAACGCTATGCGAGGCGACATGGAGAAGTGCCTTGAGTCTGGTTGCAGCGGCTATCTTTCGAAACCGATTGATCCAGGCGAATTGGTTTCAGTGGTAAGCAGGATGCTTTCTGGTCAGGTGGATGCATCAGAAACAGAAAATGTCGGGCCACTCGACGAGATGGCAGAGACACAGGACAAGGACGATTCTCCGATCGAGTCGTCACTTCCCACAGACGATTCAGACTTCTGCGAAGTCGTTGTTGATTTTATCGAACAACTGAATGAGCGTCTGAGCGAACTTGAGCTGGCTTTGGCTGAAGGCGATTGGGATTACCTTGCCGAGCGGGCTCACTGGCTGAAGGGCGTTGGGGGCACTGCCGGTTTTCGGTGTTTTGTCGACCCATCACAGGCGTTGATCTCTCACGCGAAAAGCCACAGTGTCGTCGGCTCGCAGACCCTGATTGAGGTACTTCGAGATCTGGCTGACCGTCTGGTGCTGCCTGTCGATGCGGGATAGGCCTCAAAGGCGTTGGTAGATACCTGAAAAGGGTGATACCGCACGCTTATGTACAGTGGCGAGCCGATTCGGACCTAAGCTTTGGCAGCCATAGGTGTACTCATGAAGTTGCACCGTGAAACAGTGCGGCAGGGCTGAGGTTCATCGGAGTTGCCAGAGCTGCGGCATGTCACGAATTCATCCTCGTCCTCGCCTCGACTTCTTGACGAGACGTTCAACGTGGAAAACGACACGAGGCCGGTAGTCCGACAGGTGCGATCATGCAATTACTCGACGAAAACCAGGCAGGACAGAAACAGGCAAGCGGCAGCGGTTCGCTGGACGAGCTGCTTTCCGCCATCGTGGGACAGGCTCACGTTGACGGCGTCAGTCCTGTTGGTGAATCCGCAACACACCAGTCACTGAGTGGCGAAAGTTCTCAGGGACTATCGACTTCTGCCAGCGATCTTCTTTCATCGCGAGTGATGATCGTTGACGACGAGCCGATCAACGTGAAGGTGGCTCGTAAGTTTGTCGAGACGCTGGGTTATTCGAATTTCGTGACGCAGACTGATTCGACCCTGGTTGTGGAAGAACTGAAGGCCGAGAAGCCGGATGTCCTTCTGCTCGATCTGATGATGCCCAACGTGAGCGGTCTGGACATTCTGGAAGAGATGCAGTCGGACGCGAAATTGAAACGGATTCCCGTCATTGTTTTGACGGCGTCGTCGGACCGCGGAACGCGACTGCAAGCGTTAGAGCTTGGTGCAACGGACTTTCTGGCCAAGCCGCTTGATCCCGAGGAGCTCGCTCCTCGAATTCGCAACGCTCTGCTGATGCGCACGTACGAAAACCATCTACGCGGGCACGCGGAAACTCTGGAAGAAACCGTTCGGCACCGAACTCGCGATTTATGTGCGGCGCGTCTGGAGCTGGTTCATTGTCTGGCTCGTGCGGCAGAGCATCGTGACGACGACACGGGAAAACACATTCTGCGAGTTGGTCGTTATGCGGCTTTGATTGCTCGAGAAGCGGGGTTGCCGGGGCCGTTCATTGAGATGCTCGAACTGGCTGCTCAGTTGCACGATGTCGGCAAGATTGGGATCTCCGACACGATTCTTTTGAAACCTGGCCGACTGACTGATGAAGAACGGGCTTCGATGGAAGTGCATGCTCAGGTCGGTGCGGACGTGCTGAACGCGCACAACGATATGTTGCAGAATGCGATGGTCCGCCATGAGGAGCTCGGTACGCGACTTCCAGCGTCGTCACGATCACCGCTGACGGAACTCGCGGCCAGCATCGCTCTGACTCATCACGAGAAGTGGGATGGCTCGGGTTATCCGAACGGTCTTTCAGGAACTGATATTCCGATAGAAGGTCGCATCACCGCGATCGCTGATGTCTTCGATGCTCTACGATCCAAGCGGCCATACAAGGAGCCGTTCTCGTTTGATCGTAGTTTCGAGATCATGCTCGAAGGTCGAGGCAAACATTTCGACCCGGACTTGCTGGATAACTTTGTCGCTCTCCGTTCCGAAGTTGAGAGACTCGACGAAGAGTTGCGGAACGATTGAGGCCGTCAGCGAATTCGGACTGATTCTGATCTCGCCGCCCGCCAATTTGCTTTTTCGATTTCGATCATCCGGTGATTTCCGGACGGTTGCCAATCTGCGATGACGAGAATACCGTCGCCTCGAATGTTGGCACTCACTGATCGGTTAATCGAGGATGACGCGATGTTTGCTTTGGGGTTACGAAGGATCGTTCTCGCGAGTCTGGCTGTGTTTATCGGCCAGGCGTGGACCTTTGCGGCTGGCACCACTGGAGTCGTGGGGCGTGAGGCCGGCAAAGTCGTCGAGCATTCTCAGTCACTCGACCTGAGTGTTGGAGAGTCGGCAGAGATTTCGGCGCGGATCACTCGCCCGAGCACGTTGCCGGACAATGCACGCGTCAGAGTCTCGATCGTCGCCGTCCGTTCGCAGGACGTGTCGGCTCGCGACGTTGTACTGAGCAAAGTGCTGCACGCTTTGGACGGCGACTTCTTTACCGTCTTCACCGCAAAAGTGGCGGCCAGCTACCGGCTCGAGATGACTCCGGAAGAAAGTGCGATCACTCTCTTTGAAGGCGATCGTTGGCGCGAGACTGGCTATGTCGATGAGCTGCTCGCTGCACCGCGACAGGTCAAATGGAAAGACGGGCAATCGGTGGAGGCTTCGATCTCCGCTCGCAAAATTTCGTCCACTGCATCGCGAGATGGCTCGTTGTTCGTCGAGTCGGAGCCGAACAACTCAGCGACGGATGCCCAACTGATTCGTCTTCGCGACACCGCAGATGACTATTCGATTCAGATTGTCGGGACGAGCGACGACATCGAATACTTCGACAACGGCGAAGTCGGAACGGGTTCCGGTGATGACTGGCTGCGGCTTGAATTCAACGGTCCAGAGCCTCGTCTGCTGACGGCGTGTTTGACGATTCCCGATCAGATGGTGGCTGCGCGGGTTCGTTGCTACGCACTGCCGAAGGATAAAGCGACGGTCAAGCCCGGCGAGGCACTCGACGTCGGAGCGGAGTACGAAGAGGGAAAGAACTCGAACGAACGAGTTCATCAGCAGGCCGAGCAGCACCGAATCGCTATCAACCGGAATCTGAAGCCCGGCCATATTTACTTCCTGCGCGTCGAAGCGAACGCTCCTGGATACGGCCTCGAACTTCGCGTGGTTAAGCCGGCGCCGTTTGACGATCCGCAAAACGCCGTGCGTTTCGGTTTGTACGATCATCTCGGGCAGGTGAGTTCATGGCTTAACAATCGTCCGCGCGGCGCGAGTGTTGAACGCCGAATTCGTGACACCGGAAATCTGCTCGGCAGCCACTGCATGAGTTGCCACACTCAATCGGGAGTGTGGGGGCCGGCGATTCCGTTTGCACAGGGATATCGAACGTCGAATTCGCACCTGTTTCGAAATCTGACAAATATCTGCTACCAGTCGTTGCGGCCGACGAACGAACTGGTCGACGCCGCCAACAACACCAGCCTTGCTCCGCTTGATATCGGAGACGGCCCTGCGGGAACTCGAGTTGCCGGGCACAGCGTTGTCTCTCTGGAAAGATTCATGCCGCCGCGGAAGCTGCAAAGCAAACAACATCTGCGAGCGTCAAACTTCATCCTGCAAACAGCCGACCCCGGTGGAATCAACGCGGCCGGACCGGGAGCCAATGTCGGCAAGGGAGTCGTCTTTAACTACGCCGGTGAAATTCTGTTTGAGGCGTGGAAGAAGACGGGCAATCCGCAGTTCTTCCGAGCGTTAGAAGACAAGGCTCGCAAGACGCTCGACGTCGATCCGAAATACACCGACGACATGGCTCATCGAGTTGAGCTGTTGTGCCGCTATTTTCCGAAGGACTACGTCGCTCAGGTTGAGACGGTCTTGAAGCTCGAAGCGGAGCAGGGTTCAGCAAAGCCGAGAGTTCCCAGCAACACGAAGCCCGGTGGCAGTGTTGATGACGCCACGAAATTGAAGGAGCGAATCGATCAACAGGTCGCGGCCGACATCGCCCGACTTCGAACGATTCAGAAGCCCGACGGAACCTGGGGATTCAATCCCGGCGTCGCCGCCGCAGACTCCTGGAAAGTCGACGGCGACAACAAGTCCGAGCCGTCGCCGACCGCTCTGGCGTTGATCGCGTTTCAGGCGGCTGGATTTGGAGCTGACGATCCAACTGTCGCAAAGGGCGTGAAAGGGCTGCTCGGTCTGCAACATCCGAGTGGTTACTGGAAGGGGCAATCGCAAACGGGATTTGTTTCGACGAGTTACGCGCTGCATGCTCTCTCGCGTTTGTTTCCTGTCGAACCGCCAATGTTCGAGGTGAAAGACTTTGCTGCGAAGTCAGAAGAGTCTCTGCCGGATGCAATTGATCGAGTTCGCCGAGCGGCGATTGTTGATGAGCCGAGCCTGCTGCCGATTCTCGTTGAGGCGGCCGGCCACGAAAGTCCGCTTGTTCGATTCTGGGCGATGATCGGGCTCGGAGTGCGTCATGCGGACGCTGGAGTGAAGCCGCTGATTGCCGGATTGGGAGACATGGCCAAACCGGTTCGCGAGGCCGCACATTGGGGACTTCGCCAGACACTGATCGATGACCGAGGCTGGCAGGAAGTTCTTGCCGCGTGCGAATCGAAAGATGATTTCGTGCGGGAAGCTGCTGCCAGAGTACTGATCATGCGAGTCGACGGCGTGATGCCTGAAATGTCCGTCGGGTGGGGTGACCTGACGGCAGCACTCGCTAACGGGATGAATGCTGACTCACATGCGGCAGTTCGGGCGACGGCGATCCGAGCCGCGTGGAACTGGTGGATCTGGAATCCTCCGGTTCGACAGGACATTAACCAGGCGTGGATCGATCTTCTGCAGCGTCCGGAAACAAACTCGCTCGTTGAGAATTCGATCCGGTATCAGTCGCAGGCTTTGTTCATCGCGAACGGGCACAAAGCAAACTCCAGCGGCACTCATCAGTACAAAGACTTGGCAGAGCTGATCGCGCGATTGGAAGCAAAGCTGAACGACTTGAGCAAAGGCGAGCCGTTGTCGGCGCATCGTTTGGCGAGGCGTCTCGTCGGTATCGGAGCGACCTATTACAACAACTCGGGCGGCGATGGCGGGCCGGGACAGATGGGGTATGTCACGAAGCGTGCGTCAGAACTCTTTGGCGAAGCGGCGATGGATTACTTTTCAGAGGTGGAGCTGAACCCGGACCATCTGACTTCGACCGGGCCGTTGCGAGTCGGGCTGGAAGGTTCGGCAAACGTGACGTTCGACGATCTTCAGCAGCGTCTGATTCAGTATTCACTGGAAGGTCCGGAAGACTTGCGTCCGATCGCGGCGGCCAGTGTGTCGGATCCTCGGTCGGCTCAACTTGTGGCCGTGCCGGAAAGAATCGAACCGTTGATGCAGCAGGTTCATCGCGGTGCTGCCGAACCCGCTCGCAGGCCGCAGTTGTCAGAGCCGATTCTGAAAATGTTTGCGACGATCACCTGGGTGATTCCGGACAATCTTGAGCAGCAGCGAGAAGTCTTCAGTTATCTGATGATCAAGCCGGACAAGCTTCTGACGGAGGCGGAACTGAAGGCAGTGTCTGATGCAGGAGAGCGAGGCAAACTGGAGCGAAGTCAGGAATCGAACTGGTACCTCGCGCAGAAATTGGGCGACGCGATCGGAGCAAACCCTGACCTGCACCGTGACTCCATGATCGAGTACCTGCCGAGTAATTTATCGCACCCTCAGATCGCTCGCTTCTGGCTACCGAGTGTCGAGTGGCTGTTGACTCACAAGACGAAGTTGCCCGACGTTGTTCAAGGGAAACTTCCGCCAATTGATCCGTTAGAAGAGGTGAGGACACGGGCGATCCGACTGTTTCTCGACCAGTTGAAGGAAACCGCAAACGCCGACACTCGGAAGACGGCAGTGACGCTGGCTCAAAGGACGGCGCTGCGTCGAAATCCGGAAGTGCTGACGGCTTTGGAAGCGATGTTGAAATTCGAAAAGCGTGAGGACGTCGTGAGGAACGCGAAGAATGTGCTGTCTCAGAACCGTGACAATTTTGTGAAGGAACTGACGGACGCGGTGAAGGCTGAGAAACCGGCGAAGATTGATATCGGTTCCGACGGGCTCGCGAAGGATTTTGTAGACGACTTTGCCTACTTCAGGGACTACGTCACGCCCGAGATGAACCGCGTTCTTCGCGGCGATCAACGAAGCTGCTTCGCCTGTCACGGGGTGCCCGGTCGAGTGCCGCCGCTCGAACTGAATCGTCCCGACGATGCCGGTTACCTGCCAGTCGGAAAGCTGCTGGAGAACTACCGGAAACTTCAGAAGCGAGTCGACCATAACGATGTCGAAAAGAGCTTCCTGTTACGGAAGCCGCTCAACGTGCAAACCGGCCAGGAAGAAGGTCACCAGGGCGGTCGTCGCTACCAGCCGATGGACGACGGTTATCTGATTCTGCGAAAGTGGGTCTTGAACCAGGCGAAGCATCGGGAGAAACTCGGCGGATAGCCAATTCGATTGAGACGTCGTCAACGATGATGGAGTGCGGGATGAACACAAAGCTGTATCGAGTGATCATTCAGGTTTCGGACATCGAAGCCGCCGTGAACTTTTACGGTCAACTCTTCGAACAGGACGGCGAGCGAGTCAGTTCGGGAAGACACTATTTCAACTGCGGCGGCGTCATCCTGGCCTGCGTTGATCCCGCTGCCGATGGCGACGACCACGTTTCGCGATCAAATCCGGATCACGTCTACCTCGCAGTCTCGGATCTTGAGACCTTGTTCGAACGGATTCAGCGACTGGCGTGCGAGTGGCTTGAGCCGGCCATCGAGATTCGCCCCTGGGGCGAGCGCAGCTTTTATGCGAAAGACCCATTCGGCAATCCACTGTGTTTTGTGGACGAGTCGACCGTGTTTTCAGGTGGCCTGTTCGAGGCGTAAGAGCCCGACTTCGCCGTCGCTTCGAGCGTTGTGTTGGGTCCGGGATTCGGAGCACGAAACAGACGCCGACGGATTCCGGGCGTACTAAGCGACTCGGGCCCGTCTTCGATTTATCATTCACTGCCAATTAACGGCTTGAGTTGAATTTCGCCGAAGTTGGCATCAACTCGCAGCGACGTCGGCGGCCAATAATAACGCAGCCCGCGGAGACCAGTTTTGGTTTCCACGGGCTGCGTTTTTTTGCGGACGATTCTCGCTGATCGAGATTATGGTCTCGACGGAGGCGCTGGTGGAGCTGGAACTTTGAGCTGTGCCAGGTAGGACCGTGCCCCATGCTGTGCCAGGCGGAAACCGAGCAGGTCCGAGATCATGCGGTATGACGGTTTGGCCGCGACGGAATCGAAATTAGAAACAATGGACTGCAACTGCTTGCGGTCGGCTGCTGAAATGTCTTCCGTACGGACCGCGGCAATTCGTTTTGCATCGTCGAGTTTGAGATGCTTTGCCCAACTCGAACTTGTTTCGAACTGCTGCAGCTCCTGCTCAAGAAAGTCGACGGAAAGCGTGAGCTGTTTACGAAGCCTTTGAATCGGTGGAACGAGCAGTTCTCGCAACACCACATGCGTCGTCTGAAATCCCCAGAGCTGGCTGATCTGTCGGTAGTCCGGGTTCTGCTTGACGCTGTCGAATTTTTTCAGGACGTCGGCCAGTTGACGGCGGACCGATTCAGACATGAGCGGCTCGTCTTCGGTCAGCGTTTCCGCACCTGATTCCGGCGGTGGCGGAGCGAGTGTTGGCGGAGGAACGGCCCGTCGCAGTTCGTCGATTTTCAGGAACGACTTCCAGCCGCTGCCGGTTGAGAGCCCGTTCAGTTGCTCGTCGAGCCGATCGACCGCGTACAACAGCAACCCTCGCAGTTCGATGCCCGGCATGCCGGACAGTTCTTCCTGAGTCGGGACCGGTGGTTCTTCTGGAGGCAGAGGAGCAGCCGGTTGCACAGCTTGTGGCTGCGTGACATATACCGGGTTAGACGGAACGAACACCTGCGGGCGAGTGTCGATGGCGATGCCCCAGCCTCGACTCTGATACCACTGCGGCGAATAGAGCGATCCGGAGCCACGACCCCGATCCCCCCCATAATAGTTCTGTTGCTGGCGGGAATGACCAGGGCCGATGCCTCCAGGGCCGATGCCGCCAGGGCCGATGCCGCCAGGATTTCCGCGAAATACCTGCACTCCACCAGGGCCGATGCTGATGCCGAGTTGAGAACGTCCCCCGTCATTCCGCTGAGGCTGACCGCCCTGTGACGGGCGATCCGGGCCGCGTCCCGACCCCGACCGTCCAGACTGAGCGACGCTGCCTGGAGAGGGGGCTGTTCTTTCCTGGGGAGATGTGTCTCGGTTTCCGCCAATGACGGCATCGAGAAGTGATTCGCCACGAGCCGGACGCTCGTCACGCTGACCACCTTCGGTTGACGGTGATGGTCCGGGCCGACCGGAACGTGGACTCTCCACCGGTTCTGCAGGCGTTGATACAGGAGCAGGAGCAGGAGCCGTTTCCACTGGTTGCGGCTGTGGACTTTCCACGACTGGCTGCGGCACGCTTTCGACCGCTGGCGGCGGACTTTCCACAACCGGGGGAGGGCTTTCAACCACTGGCGGCGGGCTTTCGACAACCGGCGGAGGACTTTCAACTGCCGGCGCTGGCTGAGCAGGTTCGGCTGCTGGCTCATCCTGGGCAGCCACTCCGACGCCGCTGATAACTGCGAACAGGGACGCAAGCGTCACCTGATGGATCATTGATTTCATAGCGATCTCACCGTTCAGAAAATCGGAGACGAACTCCGGGGAAACTCCTGGCTCAACAAACCCATTGATGGTTCGGAAGCCTTAACTTCGCTTTGGCGTTTGCAAGAAGCGGATTCTACTTGGCCCGCTACGCGTGTCGAATGGTTTCCGAAACGATTTCTGTCGGCTCTACGTGGAAGCTTTCAGCCGGCTACGTTGGGATCTGTTGTGGAGCCGTCGGCTTCGGCTGGCACAGTCGGCTGATCAGTCAAATTCACTGGCGGAGAGTCGCCTGGTAATTTGTCCTGGTCATAAGCCAGGCAAGTCGACTTGAGCTGATCAGCAAACTGCCAGAGATCATCAATCTTTTCGATACGGTGGCGGGATTCTGTCTTGTCTGCGTCAAAAAGTGACACGGATCGAGATCTTGCACTGTTAAAACGCAGCCGGCAGATTGGTTTGCGGTTGTTGTCGTCAAGGAGGACGCCGCAGTACGACAGAGTGTCCCGCATGATGATCCGCGAGACGTCAACGGCTTCCCGGCAGATCGCTTTCACAATCATGAAACCCTCAATTTCGTCGTCTGTTGTTTCGATTCCCGATTGAGGTTCTTCCGTGGTTTCCTCTGGCTCGAATGACGATGGAGCGATGGCGACTGACGAATCTGAAGAACGGAGAGCGGCATTAAGTCGGCGATTGACGTGGTTACTGATAAACCCGTGAAAAGCTTGTCGGACAAGTGGAGTAAATTGATCCTTGGTGGCTTGTGTTAGACGTCCGTCGTAGACCGCGAGGATGAAGTGCTTGACGAAGTCCTCGGACGGGTTCATCCATTCTTCTTCGAGCTTCCTCTTGATCCCTCTTAGAGGGCATCTGGAAAGTTACGCGATGTGGGCGAGGAGAATTTCGTTTTG
>CALDJX010000507.1 GCA_937899075.1 uncultured Planctomyces sp.
GGCCACCCGCGCTGGTTGCTTCTCGACGCACCACCAATTTTCATGGTGACACTCAGTGTGAGAGCCTGGTGGCAACTTTGTATGAGTACGCCGAAGGCGTTATATCCAATAGCCTGGGGTCGCCGCACAGCGGCGCACCCCAGGTTTCAGTCCCGGAAGAACGTACCCTGAAAGGGTTTCACAATCGTGCCCTGACCGTGTGGAACGCTTTCAGCGTACGGCCAAACGAACACCTGATCCAGGGGTGGCGCTTCGCTTACCCCAGGCTGTTGGATGTAACGCCTTCGGCGTATTTCTCGTTGTCCGGTCTTCTCGAAGGCCTCACGGCGATTAAGACCGAACTTACCGTACCGCCGATTGTCAGCCCCCGGAAGCACAAGCCTTCAGAAGGCCACCCGCGATGCACCCTACGATTCTGTCTGCTCGGTTGAAGGCTCTCCTGCCGAAGTCGCAACGACTGGCGAGGCACTCAGTTCGCTTCGCCAGAATCTCGTTGGCAGCAGGCCGATGCCCATGACGACGGCCTGACTCAGCCAGAACGCCCACAGAGTTGCCCAGACGCCTTCGGTGAATCCGTAAGCGTGAAGACCGACGCTCAGCTCGTTGACGCCGAACCATGACCAGCTCGTCACAACGTTTCCGCCGACAGCCAGCACGGCCAGCCCGCGAGGGCCGACCATCTTGTCCCAGTGAGCGTGCAGCAGAATCGCGTTCCAAAGAACGATCAGCAATGCGCCGTTCTCTTTCGGGTCCCAACCCCAGAAGCGTCCCCAGGAATCGTCTGCCCAAAGGCCTCCCAGAACTGTTCCGACAAAGCTGAAGAAGATGCCGAAACAGACCGTTCCGTAGATCATCCGCGAAAGATCTTTGCTGGCTTCAGGCGTTACCCTGGTCGTCACAAATCCGGCCAGCACGTAATAAAGCCCGAGCGTTCCTGCCAGTAATGTTGTTGAGTATCCGAGCGTGATGCAGACAACGTGGGTTGCCAGCCAGAACTGAGTGTCGAGCACAGCCTGCAGAACTTTGAACGTGTCACCGTCTCCAGCCAGCAGATGGGAAATTCCCAGCGTGATTGCTCCCAGTGCTGCACCGATGATATTGCCAATCCCAAGCCGGTAGATCGATTCAAAGATCATGCCGAGAACGACGCAGCCCCATCCGATGAATACGGCCGACGAATAGAGGTTCGTGACTGGCGGCCGCCCTGAAATGTAGACCCGAGCGACAAGCGCAAACGTGTGGACGAAGAACGTCGCCAGGATGATCAGGAAAGCGGTTCGGTTCAGCGGTTTTGACCAGGACATTAACGCTGCAACCGCAAACACAAACGCAAACAGGTAGCTGAATGCTGAGTAGTAGAACGGCGCGAAGTTGTTGAAGAACGTTTCGAAGCTGACTCGGTCAGCGTCGAGTTCCTTTGGCCGATTCTTCGACAGCCAGCGGTGGTAGTCTTCGACCTTCTTGTTGAAGTCGTCGGCCTTGTCGTTGGCATGAGCGACCATGATCTCGGTCAAAAACTGAACCGGCTTGCTGGTGTCTGCTCCGAGCAGATTCACGCTGAAGTACGATTTCGTCCAACCTCTGGCGAATGTTTCCCAATCTTCACTCGCCGTAAAATCGCGTTCGTCATCACTCTTGACCGGAGGGATAGCCAATGGTGGCTGACGCTCGTCGATCTGTTGCAGAACCCGCATGGCCGTTTGAACCTGCTGCCGCACTTCATTCTGCCCAAGTCCATCGATCTGGATGTCCGGCGGCTGGAATGTTGTGACGAGTAAATCGAACTGGCCGAGTTTGCTCTGTAACTCGACAAACTTCCGTTCGTCGGCAGTCCTCTCTTTGCTGTCTTTCTTGCGTGCGTCGTTCGCTGCCTCGATCAGTACCGGAATCTTGTCAAAGAAATCGTCGAGCGAATAAAGATGCTTTTTGCGCCGCTCCAGCTCCAGCTTCTGAAGCAGCTGCGGATGGTCGATTCTGAAGACGCGGTGCTCACGAGCGGCTGCCGGATTGGCGATCACGTCGAGCAGCCACCGAATAGCAGGCTGCGTGTCGCCATTTTTGTCCTTGAACGTTTCCCGGTTGGAAAGAATTCGCAGACTGTTTCGAGCCAGCGTGTCGAACGGCTTGACGCGTCCTTCGTAAACGAGTGGGAGTTTGCCAAATTCGTGAAGGTTGGCTTCGGTCGATTCATAACTCGGCATGCGAGACTTGCTGACCAGCCAGCCTGCACACAGCAGCATGACGATCCAGGGAACAGCGCAGGCGAACCACGACTGCGGCTCCGCCGTAAGAATCGGTTTCGGCTGATCACTGTCCGAACCGCGATTTGATAGCGCCCGCCCCATTAGCAGAGTCAACAATGCTGGAATGAATGCGCCGCTAAATGCCAGAACAATTGCTCCCGTCTGTAGCGTGCGGGCAGCATCCCGGCGGCGCAGGAATCGCATCATCACGATCCAGAAATGGGCCAGCATGCCCGTTGCGACGATCATGCACGAGACGTACGGAATCAGCCAGCCGGTGTTGGACACGACGGCCAGCGTTGTTGACTCTTTGCCGGTGACCGCGTCCGGTGGGCCGTAGTTGCTCTGGTAAAAAGTTTCGCCAGCGTACCGCAGCGGATTGTTCATCCAGATGTGCTGCTCGAAGTCTTCGTCCGCAACTGGGTCTGACACCTGAACGACAGACCGATAATCGCGAGGCGTGTTCGTGCCGACGTAGTCCGTCTTGCTGACATCTTTCAACTCGACGGTGTAGGGCTTGTAGTAGCGTTTGAAACGCAGGTAAACGTCCCAGGTTTGACCGGCCACTTCGACCTGGTTCGGAGTCCAGGACGATCGCTTCACCAGTTCGAAAAAGACGCCCGTCAGGAATGTTCCCAGCTCTTTGCCGGTTTCCTTTTCGGTCACTCGGACGTAAGCCGCGGTTAAGTCAACAGCTCCGCCGGAATCGGTACCGGCTCCCGGACGAACTTCAGCAGCAATCATCGTTTCGCCGGGGCCGGTCGTCGCCGGGTTCCAGTCTTCAAAGGCGTAGTTGACCACATCATCGATCGAGACTAACTGCTTGCGGATGTCGGCTGGCAACGAGGTTCCCAGCGTCTTCTCGAGATCCTCGTAGACTTTTGCGATTTTCGCAGCGTCGTCACACAGGTCTGTCAGGTCGTCGGCCGTGTTGACCTGGAACGGCGGCACGCCCAGCGTCGATGCAATTTCAATTTGCAGTTGCCGACGTTCGACCGGGTTTGAGTTCTGCATGAACCGAACAATTTCGACGTCAAACGGCATCTCGTCGTCGGACAGCTTCCTTCCCTCAGGAGCTTCGGGACTTCCGGCGGCGACGATCATCGATTTCGGGATGATGATTTCTTCGTTCTGATCGTCTCGGCCCCGGTTGACGAAGACCAGTTCAAACTCGCGAATGTCGTCCGAGTAGTTGACCGACTCGCCTTCGTTAATCCTCATCTGAGTTTCGACGTGTGACGTGTCAACAACGACCTCGTTCAACATCATCAGGCCGACGCCAGCGTGCAGCAGGACGACTCCCGCGCGCTTTCGGAACAGCATCATGCAGCCGGCCAGAAGAATGACCGACGCGCCGCAGCCTTTGACCAGCTGCCAGAGAATTCTCATGCCGGAATCGTCAATCAACGCTTCGCGCGGGTTGAACAGGAAGTAAGCCGCGATGAGCAGCCCGACGGAGACTCCGCACAGGCTGAAAGATTCAGTGCGGTTTTCGCTCCACTTACTGATGACTCCCCAGGCCGTCACCAGCAGCAGGCTGACCACCAGAAACTGCAGCAGGCTCCAAAGCGTGTCCCACCCGATCGTTGCCGACTGGACTGAGTTGCTGCCGTGACCGCTTTCAATCACGAGCCACGTAGCGACGGCACCGATCGCCGTCACGACCAGTCCGCCAGTCAGGCGAGGGCCTTTCGCCTGGATCTTGAACTTCAGCGAGTGCGCTGACACAAGATTCATCGCCATCAGCGTGCCGATCAGATACCCACCCGGAAACCACATACCGACGCCGGTGCTGATCCCGCTTAAATCTAGATACGGTGCAAACAACGGGTGGAATACTCGAACGGGCACCCACGCAAACCAGCATCTGAAGTAGTCTCTGACGACGTCCCAGATGTCGAGTTCGACCTGAGCCAGCGTGCCGGCCAGGATCAGAAAGATCGAAAACCCGAACAGAGCGACGGTCAGTTTGAGCGACGCCAGCGGCTTCAAAGCCTTTCGGATGTCGTCTCCGAACGAAAGGTCTTTGGCATTGTCAGCGGAAAACGTCTCGTCAGGGTTGGCCTGGCTGGACATGATTTTCTCCGGCTGCCGAAGCAGCGGTGAGGATTAAGTTAGCTTTAAAGTAGTAATTCAGTCGGTTGAGCGATCAGTCAATGGGTGACACAGGTTGCTTGCAACCTGTGCGGCGAAGCCGCAAGAGGTCATTTGAATTCTGTTTTCGATTCCTCTGGTCGCTGCGCGACACTGGTTGCGAGCAACCAGTGCCACCCTTTATGTGGTGCGTCAAGACGCACCCTACGAATCTTCATCCGAACGGTGCGAAGTTCCTTAGCGGAACTTCACTGACTTCAGGAACGCTCGGACATTGTCTTTTTCGTGCGAGACCGCGTCTGGATCGCCGACAAGTTTGAAGAACCAGCCGGTGTCTCCCTTCACGACGATCGCTCCGATGATCGATTGCTTGACTCCGGAGATCTCGATGAGACTACCGGTCTCTCCGCCGATGGAAATCTCGTCGACTTCGTTCGACAGTTCGCTCTTGCTGAGGCTTTTCATCCCGGCCTGACCTCGCCAGCGGTTGACGTTTTGAGCAACGTCCGACCCTGCCGCAGCCAGAGACGAAACGTAAAACTCGGCCGTCTTGCCGCCGTGGTCGATGTCCCACGAGATTTTCCGGAAGGGTTTCAGGCTGCCGGTGACCCAGCCGTCGGGAACTTCGAAACCCAGTTCAGGGATCGAGGTTGGCGAGCTTGCCCCGCCAGTGGCCGGTCTGGAAGCAGCTGCTCCGCCAGTTGGCGGGTGCCCCGGAGGCAGCGATGGGCCGGCTGCGGCTGAAGTTCCGGTAGTGGCTGGCTGGCTCGGGCCGGCTGATTCGCTGCCGGGTGGCGCCGGCACTTTTCCGGCAAGGTTGACCCAGGTGATTGTCGTGCCGTCTTCCAGATCGAAC
Organism: uncultured Planctomyces sp.; assembly: GCA_937899075.1. Taxonomy (GTDB): domain Bacteria; phylum Planctomycetota; class Planctomycetia; order Planctomycetales; family Planctomycetaceae; genus JABMPE01. The sequence continues at coordinate 5,194 of CALDJX010000507.1, forward strand.
TGGTGGAATTCGTCAGACGCTTTCAATTCATCGATCGATTGTTTTGCCAGACCAAGCTGCCCTCGCCAACGATTCACGTTGGGCAGGATGTACTCGTCCGAAGCGGGGTCGTCGTTTGGCAACGCGATGACGGAACACTCGGTCTTTGCCTCTCCGGCACCAATCGCAAACGTCTCGGCTCTCATGCCCGACTGCCCTTGTTCCGTCCACCCTTCCGGCGTTTTCCAGACCGCCTTGCCGTCTTTGATCTTCAGCGTCTTGAGCAACGATTCAAACTTCTCAACCTGACCGACGACGGCTGCGTCGACATCAGAGATCTTGAAGAACCAGCCTTGCCCGCCCGCCGGAACAATCGCGGCCAGCATTCGGCCGTCAACTTTTTCAGTTGATTTCGGAGCCGCTGGCCGTTCGGGGGCGGTCGGTACAACGGAAGCTGTCGGGACTGCCAGAGCATTGCTTGAGGCGATCGACGGTTTCGGTACGAACCGTCTGGTGATCTCGGGTTCTTCCGTGCAGCCACCAGCAAAGATCAACAGCGCCGCAGCGGCGAGCATCGGCGCAACGGTCAAAGTCGACAGCGGCGATGTCGAGAACAACGATTTCGAAAACGCGGTGTCCCGGCGTGGAGTCATTGTGTGATCGCTTTCGGAAAGTGTGTCGCGTGCTGAGCCAGTCGGTGAGCTCCGACGGGTAAAGTCGGATCGCCATCTTTCAGAAACAGCCAGCAGGCACTCGAAGTAAACTGGGCAGCCGGAAACAAAACAGCGAGGTGGGATAAACGGGGCGGGACTCTGAGGTTTGTGGTCAGGCCACATGGCAGGCGGTCAGTTCGATTCTGCCAGCAGCCCTCTCAAACGACTCAACTCCTGACGAGACAGCAGTTTCGATCGAATCTGCATCCGGCAGGAAGCGACTCACTATATCTAGTGCGGAAGCCTGCGAAAAGCACATGACGATTTCGACGATTTCCGTGATTCTGTCGAAAATTCGTCGAAAAGCGGTCTCGCGGAGTGCATCTTTTCTGCCGGTTTCGCGACGGGTTCGGCTGTTCCCGGCAAGCCGGTTCTGCGGCTCCTGCGGTTCGGGCCAACCACGCCGACCTGATTGCTGACAGAAACTCTGCGGAATCGTCAGGGGGATCGCCGGACTGTTGTATGTTTGCCCGTTCGATCCGCACAGGGTTCAGGCTCCGTCGGCGTATCTGTCTACGGGCCTGTTCAGACAGCGGAAGTTTGTGATCCACCTTTGAGTCGACATTCCAGGACGGCCGAAATGTCTCGATCAGATGCACTCCTTCGTCTTCACGAGCGCCTCACTGCACGGTGCGACGAGCTGCGCAAAAAACTGTCTCTCGAATCTGAGGGCGAGATCACCGACGAATCGAGAATTAACGTCGGAGACCTGGGCGACGTTGCCAGCGAAGGAGCGGTCAACGAGTTGAACTCTCAACTCGCCTCGATCGAAACTCGTGAGCTGTTCTTCATTCAGCGAGCGATCGTGATGATCCGCGAAGGCCGATACGGCACTTGCGAAGGTTGCGACGGTCCGATTCCCATCGCCCGACTTCAAGCTCTGCCTTACTCGATCATGTGCGTTGCCTGTCAGCGTTCACTGGAAGAACTTGGCACGGAAGCGGCGGAAGAAGTCGACTGGGACAAAGCGTGTGACTACGAAAACAGATTCAGCGAGCAGGAGATAACATTCGACGATCTGAAATTTGATCGTTGACGAGAATACAGTCGCGGAAACTGAATAACGAATATCGAACAAGGAATGTCGAAATCAGAAGTGAGAAAAATTTCGCCCTTCGAAATTCCTTGTTCGATATTCGATATTCAAATCGTCATCAACTTGGGATTACTCAGTGATTGACGACGCGGCCTGACAAACAGCCAGCAACCGGGCCAGCCTACGAACGGAGCTGCAGGATGAAAATGACTCGCTCGACACTGTTGTGCTGCTTTGGCATCGCTCTGGGCTTCGGCTTTGGCGCGGGCTTCCACATGCACGGCCCCGCCGCCACCGTCCAGGCCGAATCGCTGACAGCCGGCGAGGCCGAGAAGTTTTACCGCGAACTCGACGCTGGCGGATCATCGCTCACCGACACCAGCAAGGTGCTTTCGAAAATCGCCCGCGTTGTGATGCCGAGCGTTGTTCACATCAACAGCTTCCGCAAAGTGTCGGGGCGAGGCCGAGTCGAAGAAACGGGCTCCGGCGTCGTCATGACCAGTTCTAAACGGCCGGGAAAGTACATCGTCACCAACCGGCACGTTATCAACGATGCGTTGCCGAACCTCGACTCAATCGCGATTCATCTACCCGACGGCCGAGTCATCAACCCGCGTAAAGTCTGGAACGACCCGTACAGCGACATCGCCATCATGGAAGTTGAAGCGACGAACCTGGAACCGCTGCGGTGGGGCGATTCGGACAAGCTTAATATCGGAAACATCGTCCTCGCCTGCGGCAGCCCGTTCGGCCTCAGCCAGTCGGTCACGATGGGAATCGTCAGTGCTCGCGGCCGAAGCTCGCTGGGCATCGGAAATCGATCGGGAGTTCTGAATCAGGACTTCATTCAGACCGACGCGGCCATCAACCCAGGTAACAGCGGCGGACCGCTGATCGATCTGCAGGGCAAACTGATCGGCATCAACACGGCCATCGCGTCAACTCACGGTGGAAACGAGGGCATCGGATTCAGCATTCCGAGCAACCTGGTTAAACGAGTCGTTGACCATCTGTTAGAGTACGGATCGGTCAAACGAGCGTACCTCGGCGTGAAGCTCGATTCCGAATTCGACTACGAAGCCGCCGAGCAACTTTTGCTCTACCGCGTCCGCGGCGCCAGAATTCTGGAAGTCTACCCGGACACACCGGCAGCCGAGGCGGACCTTCGATACAACGACATCATCCTCGAATTCAACGGGACAGAAGTGCTCGACGAAAGCCACCTGATCAACAAAGTCAGCCTGTCGGACACCGGTAAAATGGCCGAAGTCGTCGTCTGGCGAGGCGGCCGAAAAGTCACCATTCAGGTCGACCTCACCGACCGCCCAGTCCGCGGCGAATAGGCTATCGCAATATCGGCGTATACCCTTGCCGCCATAGCAGGCCAGTTGAGACGAATTCCGATTCGCCGAACGTCTGAAATGGCCGCCACAGGTGATCACCTGGGCGATACGCTTTTCATCCGGCCGCCACTCACCGCCCGGCGCTACACTTTCTGACCAGCGCCTACACCTTTCGAGTGCCCCAAAACAAGAGATTCGGGTGTCCCTGAAACTGTCACCACCTCACTACGCCTCAGCAGCGACAGAACACTCCAAAGCCTTCTCTGAATGTTGCTCTATCGTGAGCGTTGCAAACGGGGCCGTGTTATTAGCGGTTTTGCTGGTGATTGAAGGCTTTGCGGCGTTGTGTTCGTCGTGAGCGGCGGCGGGCGGATTTCTTGTTTGCTTCGGTGGTGCGGATTTGCAGTTGGGACTCAGGATGGTCGGCCAGCCAGTTGTCAGGAAGTAGCGGCGCCAGCGATGCCGGGTACTTGAGATTCGGTGGGGTGGGAAGATCGAACAAGGCGTCTGGATTGAATTCGTGTTGCATCAGGATGGGCAATCGCTCGAACACGTCTTTCAGGTACGCGCAGGGATCGATCTGCAGGCGACGGCACGAGGCGGTGAGCGTGTAGAGGATCGCCGCCGCATGGCCTCCTGCGGGACTTCCGAAAAACATCCAGTTCTTTTTTCCGATGACGGGATTTTTCACCGCTTGTTCGCTGGCGTTGTTGTCAAACGGAATATTGCCGGCTTCGAGGAATCGTTCGAAGCATTCCCAGCGGGTGGTCATGTAGTTGATCGCTCCTCGCAGGTCGTGTTTCGGACGCAGCGTTTTGAGTTGCTCATCCATCCAGCTTTTGAATTCGTTGAGCAGTGGTCGTGATCGCAACTGCCGTTGCACGTGACGTTCGTCGTCGGAGAGTTCACGCAGTTCGTCTTCGATCTCGAACAGCCGCCAGAAGTAGCCCATCGCTGTCGCGGTTTGTTCGGTTGGGCCGAGCGCATGCAGTTCCTCGAACTTGCGACGGACCAACACTGGGTGTCGGTGCCCGCGCATGACAGCCGGCGATCCGAATCCGGCCTTGCGAATGGGAATCTAACAGTTCGTAGCCGATGTACGCACCGGAGACGAGCGTGCCCTCGAAGTCCGCAAAGAACTCGGCAGGGCCGGCACGCGACCGACTTTCGGTGAACGAGAACGTCGTGAAAGGATGCTGCGAATTTCCGAGCACCGCCCACAGGTAAGTCGTCGACGTCTTCCCCTGGCCCGGAGTCAGCATTTTGATCGGCGTTTCGTCGGCCTGCACGACGGACGATCTCAACGCGAGCGTCCGCATCAGATCTGTCAACGGAGACAACGCTTTCGACAGACGGATCATCCAGCGGCACTGCGTGCTGCGGTCGATCGTCAGATGACTACGACCGAGGATTTCCTCCAGCCGATAATAGGGCAGGTGGTCGGCAAAGTGATTCACGGCCAGCCCGGCCAGCAGCGACGGGCCTGCGAAACAGCTGATGATTCGCGGCGGGCGAGTGGCGGCCAGCATCGTTGTTTCCGTGGCGTCTTCGTTATCGATGGCCAGCATCTCGACAAACTCTTCGGCGACCGTCAGTCGAGGCGGTTCCCACTCAACGTACTCGCCGATCTTCTTCAGGAACCGGCGGCCAGCGTCATCGTGGAGGTGCTCGGGAATCTTTGAGTCGTCCAGTTTGTGAATACGCTGGACTCCAAGCGCTTGAAGCTGGCATCGCGGTACATCCTTTACAGGGGCTGTAGAGAATTTGTCGTTGAGATTTGTCAGATTTCAGAGCGTTATTGTGACTCACGCTCCGGGCGAAGTTTCGGAGTTGTGAGTTCTGGGACGCGGGCTCCAGTCCAGGACGATCGGTGCGTTTTCAATTGTTCGAGCCTCTGTAATTCGTCGGTGTCCGCCCACACGATCCAGTATTTTCTTACTGGAGATCGCCGCGAGTGAATCCACTGCTGGTTAATCCAGTAGTAGACTTTCTGCGTGCCGATGCCGAGTTTTCTCGCCAGATCGCTCACCCACCATTCGTCGACCTGCAGAACATCTTTCCGGCGATGTTCGCAGACCAGACCAAGCTGTAGCAGCAGCGGACCAAGCACGTGTTCGGAGTAGACCCCGCGCCGTCGCGGGGGAATGAAGCCCTCCTCGTTCAATCGATCAGCCATCTGCGAAATCGTCAGTCCTGCTGAGTGAAGCTGCTGCAATCGCTGCACCAGCTGGTCGTAGTCTCTGAGCTGCTGGTACGTTCCCACAGAACGCACGATCTCGTGATGGCTGGTAAAGTGTTCCTTCCAGTGGATCGTCACGTCCATGAACTCACTGTCACTTTGAGCCGTCACATCAACTCGCTCAACCAGGCAACGAATGATGTCTTTCCGATCGGCGTTTGTCGTGCCAGCCGCAGCCCACAGTTTTTGAATATTGACTGACAGAGACTCAATCTTTGCGCGTTCGTCTGCAGTGATTTCCGGTGGAGTCGTCTTCAGAAAGCGATCGTAGTCTTCACGCAACTTCTGTTCGGCCTGCAGTGCCTGATCCCAACGCGTTTCCAGAGTGCGGGCGACTCGGCGGTTTTCCGGTTCCACTTCCTGATACTGCCGCTCGATGCGTTCGGCTTCGTATCGTGCCTGGTCGAGCTTGCGTTGCCAGTGACCGTGCAGTTGCTGCCGTTCGCGATCAACGTCGGCCGCAGCACTCAGACTGAGCTCCAGTGCTGCTGGTTCCAGAGCCTGCAGGATCTTCTCCGATACCAGCTGATCCAATTCTGCGGCGCCGACGCTGTGGCATGTCTGCGGAATCCCCTTGTTCAGATGACTGCCACAGGCATACTGGCACCGGCTTCTCTTCTTGTGAGTCGTTTGCAGGCGGTAACCACATCGACCACAGCAGATCAACCCCGACAACAGCCCGTTCCCGCGGCGAGTCACTCCCGGCGTGGCGGCAGAAGATTGATTCTGGTGCAGCCGATTTTGATTCGCGAGATACTGTTCCCTGCTGATGTACGCGGGAAAACGGTCATGAATCAGCACTCTGATGTCTTCCGGTGAGCGGAAGGAATTTCCCGTGGTGTGCATTCCGTAGGCGTACGAGCCGGCATACATCGGATGACGCAGAATCCGCATGACACGCTGCGGCTCAGCGCGACGCCACTCCAGCTGACCACGATTCGCACCACGATGGCAGCGGTAACCCAGTTCGATGTCGTGCTGGAAGCCACCGCCGTCCACAGCCAGGCTTTCTGGTTCGCCTGCTTCGTCGGCGATTCATCCATGA
>CALDJX010000508.1 GCA_937899075.1 uncultured Planctomyces sp.
CCGTCCGGGAAGACGTGCATCCCACCTTCCGCCTGAACGGGCTCGACCAGGAAAGCCGCGAAACGACGCGATCGCAACTGGCGTTCAAGTTGCTCGACGTCGCCAGGGATCACCAGCTCGGCTTCAGGCACAAGCGGATGAAACAGTTTCTGGTACTCTAGATTTCCGGTGACTGACAGCGCTCCGAGTGTCTTGCCATGAAAGCTGCCTCGACAACTCAGGAACGCCCGACGCCCGGTTGCTGCGCGAGCGAGCTTGAGAGCCGCTTCAACGGCTTCGGCCCCGCTGTTGACGAACGTTGCCATTTCCAGACCGTCCGGTGCCAGAGCTGTCAGACGCTCGGCGAGTTCCGCCGTCAGTGGATGAATGGCGGACGGCGTGAATCCCGCCGGCTGATCCTGCAGCACCTGCTGGAGCGCGGCCGTGATTCGCGGATGGTTGTGTCCCAGGTTCAGTGACCCGAATCCTGCAACGAAGTCGAGAAACCGTTCTCCGTCATCCCGGACTAACGTCGTGCCGGTGCCGCGAACGAATGTGGGGATCAGTCCGCTGTCATCCGCTAAAGCCGCCAGCACGGGATTGATATGTCGCTCGTATCGGCGGCGGGCATTCTCTGCCTGTTTTGCCCGTGTCGCCTCGCGGTCACCAGGTTGAGCTGGTCGACGATATCCAGGGCCTGACTGGAGTGCGTCGCCGGATCGGGTGGTTGATACCGCGGTCGACTTTCGAGTCAACGTCTTCCGAAAGGCAGTCAACTGAGACGAAGTGACCGGATAGCCGTGTGATCGGAGCCCGCTGAAATCGAAGCCGAGTGACTTCGCCACACCGCCGATTTCCTGAACCTGGTCCGGAGTGAGTTCGCGGCCCAGCGAATAATTTTCGGCGCGGCCTTCCAGAGCCAGCACCATCGTCTCGCCAAGGCAGCTCGGGATGACTCCGTCGTGAAACCATAAAAAGGTCGACTCGCGGTCGACGCTTTCGGGCAGCCGCGTCAGGCCGCCGGTCAGTATCAGAACGTCGTCACGCAGTAACTTCGAATCCTGCACGTCGGTGGGGACTCCGACGTCGACGACAATCGCGCCAGGCAGAAGACGATCTGGATTCAAACAGCCTCCCGACGACGTCGCCGTCACGAAAATCCCGGCTTCCGGCAACGCGTCGTCGATACTTGTGACAAGTTCAGCGTTCAGTTCGTCCGCCAGTCGCTGGCTGACCCTGGAAGCGCGACGGCCGACCAGCAGCAAGCGACCAACATGTGGTGCCAGCAATGTCGCTACGCATGACGCAATGCTGCCCGGCACTCCAACAACGGCGACCGTCTGTTGACTCAGGTCGAGATCGAATTCTTCGCAAACCTGAAACACATTCTGCAATGCGGCATAAGTCGTCAGCGAGTTCCCGGTCGTCACGGCGCACAGGTTTCGTTCGGCAAGATGCGTGCCTCTGCCGCCGACGATCCCCGTGAGCGATCCCAGTCCGACGAGTTCGGCACCCCAGTCAGTAGCCTGGTCGAGAGCCAGATCGAGAAGTTCAAGTGCTCGTTCGGGCTCTTCGATAAACTCATGCGGCTGCAGAGGAATCTGATAGATGCGACCTTCTGCCCGGTGTCCTCCTGGAAAAACAAGAGAGCCGAGTTCCACGGCCAGCTGCGGAATCTGCAGTCGCGTTTCTTCCAGGTGACTGCAATTCGGGTCCGATGCGGTCATCGCCCGCTGTTGGACCAGCTGCTCAAGCACCCGAACTGTCTGCAGTGGACGAGTTCCCCAGACCTCTCGCAATAGCCCGGCGGGATCGAATTCGAGCGCCGAATCGGTCGATTCCGACAGTGGGTGAATTAAGAATGCAAATTTCATAGACGATGCCAGCTTCAGAGTGTCGATCGAGAAAAGCCTTAACCGTCAGTACGTTCAGAATTTACACGCACGTGGAGCGTAACGAGAGGAGCCCTGTTTGTACCGTGGCCAATCAACGACCCAGGTAAATAACGCAATCAAAAGTGCATTTGCCCCGCAACTTCGGATTAGTCACCATTTTTCAGTCGCACCGCGTTTCGGGGCATTCACGTCCGACATCAAATGTCTGAAACCGATAAAGGCCTGGATTCGCAGTATTCGCCATGTGGTGGTGAACGATTTGAGGCAGATGTCAGCGAGCGGCAAGTTGTTCGAGTCGTCGATGATTTGCGAATGCCTGACGCTGTGAACGCTCATGCGAAGGAGACCTTTGGTGTAGCCACTCGTTCCCGTGAACGCCCATCGCTACATCATACATGTTTGCCGGAGTTCCATCAGGCAGAACGAGATGTGGTTCCGAATTGCCTGGCTCCGAAGAGAATTGTGTCATCATTCGTCCTTGAAAACGTCGTGACTCCGGAAAGAAGTATCACGATGGCTGGCGGTGACCTGGCAGGTCGCGCGTCGTCCGGCAGAAAAGCATTCGCTGTGCCGTGACCGACGCTGCTGATCTCGCGACAACTCTGCAAGTTAGTTGTGGAGAAGGACATGGCAATTCTCGTCGGCGTGGAGTCGGCGTCAGGCCGCATGCACTTGAACTGGTCGGCTGCCAATCGAGTCGGTCGGCGATCGGCCAGCGCGGGCGACTACCGACCGGTCGAGCGGCAGGAACTCGTCTTGATTAGACTGCGGCACGCCATTTTCTATCAGTCGGATTGATCGGCGACCGACGCGGTAGCTGGCCTTGCGCGGAACAAGAACGAAATGCAGGCGATTTCATGGCACGCGTATTAGTTGTTGATGACGACCGTTCGGTTCATTTGATGATCAAGCGGTCGCTCGAAAAAATGGCTGACGCTCCAACGGTTGAATCGTGCGGCGACGCGGACGCGGCCGTTTCACTGGTGAGGTCGTTTAAACCAGACTGCGTGCTCCTCGATGTGATGCTGCCTGGCGGCGTGACGGGGCTGGATATCCTGCGGGACATCCACCAGATCGATTCGAAGATTCCCGTCATCATGATCACCGGCGGTGGAGACAGCTCGACGGCCATCGAAGCCATGCAGCTTGGCGCGTACGATTACGTCAACAAGCCGCTCGATCTTCCAGCGCTGAATGCTCTGGTCGGGCGGGCACTCGAAACTCGCCGCATGGCCAGCGTACCGGTTGCGCTCGAAACGGCCCCGGCAACGGACCAGAAAGGCGACAGCTTTGTGGGCCGCAGTCCTCAGATGCTGGAAGTCTTTAAGACGGTCGGTCGAGTGGCGAAGCAGAACGTCCCTGTGTTGATCCGTGGCGAGAGTGGAACCGGGAAGGAGCTGGTGGCCCGCTCGCTTTACCAGCACAGCGAACGCGTCGGGATGCCGTTCCTCGCTGTCAATTGTGCAGCCCTGCCGGACACGCTGCTGGAAAGCGAACTCTTCGGACACGAGAAAGGTTCTTTCACCGGAGCCGATCGCAAGCGCATCGGCAAATTCGAGCAGTGCAACGGAGGCACTCTGTTCCTCGACGAAGTGGGGGACATGTCGGGTGTCGTGCAGGGCAAAGTGTTACGACTGCTGCAAGACCAGACGTTTGAGCGGGTCGGCGGCAACGAGACAATTAAGACAGACGTCCGCATCATCTCAGCCACCAATCGACCATTGGAAGACATGGTTGAGGCCGGGCAGTTTCGCGAAGATCTGCTTTACCGGCTGAACGGAGTGATGGTTCAACTGCCGCCGTTGCGGGAGCGTCAGGGCGACGTTGCGCTGCTGATTCAACATTACCTCAACCAGCTTACTCGTGAACTGCATCGAACCAACCTGGAAGGCATCTCGCCGGAAGCGCTGCAGATTCTGCAGGCTCATGACTGGCCGGGAAATGTGCGGGAGCTTCAGGCCGTCGTGCGGCGAGCATTGCTCAACACAACGGGGCCGGTGGTCGTTCCTGATTTCCTTCCGCCCGAAGTGCGACAGGCCAAACCGCGATCCGATTCGCAAACTCCGAATACCACCGAAACCACAACCACGGCAACGTCCGCTGGACCATCATCTGACTTGAAGCCGTTTATCGACGGGCGTCTGACCGCCGAGTCAACCGACCTCTATGCCGAGGCGAGCGAATTCATGGAACGTTACGTGATGACTCGCGTGCTGCAGGAAACGGGCGGCAACCAGACGCGAACCTCCGAGATCCTTGGCATCACTCGCGGCAAGGTTCGAGACCGAGTGAAGCAATTCGGAATCAATCTCGACCGAACCGTCGAAATCCCGTCCGACGACGAATAGCAGCGTTGTGGTGTTGTCGATGTTCCGAAGTCGCGGGCTGCACGAACTCTTTGTCTAAACCGAGCGACTCGTTGTGAATCGTTGCCGGGCTACGTTGATTCGGCGAGGCAAGCCGGTGCGGTGCGATCGCTCGGTGAGACGGAAGAAAAGCCGCCAGGTTGCTCTCTCAGCTACCGGATCAGGCAATCAATCGTGCTCCTGACCCGGCAATTCCTCGGTTCCGAACATTCGGCACGGTGGTTGCGTTGAGGTCTTCCAGACTTTGAGAGCTGCGACCGGCAAGTTGCTGGAACCACGCGGCTCGACTTCACCCGAACAACGAATGGAGACAGTCATGTCGATCATGAATAACGCGAAGCAGGAAATTGAAAAACGTTACGGGCAGCTCGAAGAGGAGATGTCGGAGCTGGAACTGAAAACGCTCAATGCGAAGTACAAAAGCCTGGAAGCTCGTGATGTCGCGCTGAAA
>CALDJX010000509.1 GCA_937899075.1 uncultured Planctomyces sp.
ATCAGCGCATAGCACGGCTGGTCGATAATCCCGCATTGCCGTCGAATATCGCGCGGCAGATTGCCGTGCTGATCCCACTGGCGGATGAAGACCTGTGAGAATCTGACGCCGCGTTCGGCTAACCGTCGGGCGAGAAGACAGTTTGCAGCAAACGTGCCCGGCTTCGTCACGTCCGGCCCGTACATGTCGAGAGTCTCTTTGGTCTCGCCGGAAATGTCCGTCAGTTCAGGAACAGACGTTTGCATCCGATACGCCATCTCGTACTGAGCAATGCGGGATTGGATTTCCGGATCGCCGACTTCGTTGAATCGTTCGCTGTTTAATTTGCTCAGCTCGTCCAGCATTCGTCGACGCATGGCGGTCGACATTCCATCGGGGTTCGACAGGTAGAGCACCGGATCGCCGGTTGACCGCAGACTGACTCCCTGATGCCTCGTCGACAGAAAGCCCGCTCCCCACAACCGTGAATAGAGTGCCTGTCCGCCGAAGTTTCCGTTGACCGTCGAATGGAGCACGACGAACGCCGGCAGGTTCTGATTCATGCTTCCCAGACCGTACGACATCCACGCGCCGGTGCTCGGTCGGCCGGGTAATTGACTGCCCGTTTGAATGAACGTGATGGCTGGGTCGTGGTTGATCGCTTCGGTATGGACCGTCTTGATGACGGCCAGGTCGTCGACCATCTTTGCGGTGTAAGGCAGAATCTCGCTGACTCGCGTGCCGTTGTCACCGTGCTGTCCGAACTTGAACATCGATGGAGCGATGGGGAAACGCTTTTGGCCGGAAGTCATCGTCGTGATTCGCTGACCATTGCGGACAGAGTCCGGCAGGTCTTTGTCAAACCAGTCCTGCATCTTCGGCTTGTAATCCCACATGTCGAGCTGCGACGGCGCTCCGGACATGAACAGGTAGATCACTCGCTTCGCCTTAGGAGCGAAGTGCGGGATGCCGGGAATTCCGTTGCCTTGCGCTGCCGCGCCGGATGACCTTCTGGCGAACAGGTCCGGATTAACGATTGACGCCAACGCGGCCGCACCAATGCCGGTCGCCGAGCGTCCAAAAAAGTGACGACGTGTTTCAACGAGTGCTGCTTCACGAAATGGATTCATGATCGTTCATTCTTAGAAAGTGGAGATCAAACGATTCCCACGCAGTTCTTTTTTTTCGTGTGCCACTGGCTCTGCCAGTGCGAAAACGACAGTAAGCTCCGATTCCAGATAACACTGGCAAAGCCAGTGGCACACGTCCTTAACAGACTGGTTCAGCCTTTGGTGACTGACTCGCTCAAGTTCAGCAGCAAGTGAGTCACCATTGTCCATGCCGCCAGTTCGTTGGCTTCGAACTGTTCGCCACGAGGAGACTCGCCGGCTGATAACAGCTTTGTTGCGGAATCCGGACTCTTTCTGAATTCGCTGAGATACTCGGTCAACAGCGTCGTCAAAGACTGCAACTCTGCGGCGTTCGGCTTCCGGGCAACGACCGAACGAAACGCGAACGTGACTCGTTCTTCGACACTGCTGCCGCCTTCGGTGATGACTCGTTCCGCAAACTTCCTGGCGGCTTCGACGAACTGCACATCGTTCATCAGGACGAGTGCCTGCAGCGGAGTGTTCGTGCGGGCTCGGCGGACGGCACACGTCTCGCGATCAGGAGCGTCGAACGTTGCCATCGATGGCGGCGGGACGGTCCGTTTCCAGAAGGTGTACATGCTGCGGCGAAAGAGTTTGTCGCCCTTGTCCTGCACGAAGACTGACGTGTTGCTTCCTCCGAAACCGACGGGCTTCCACAGGCCGGCCGGCTGGTAAGGCTTCACACTTTTGCCGCCGATTTTTTCGATCAGCAAACCGCTGACCGCCAGAGCCTGGTCCCGAATCGTCTCAGCATCGAGCCGAAATCTAGGACCGCGAGCGAGCAATCGATTTTCCGGGTCGACCGCCAGCTTGTCGGGATTCACCCGCGAAGACTGTTGATACGTTGCCGACATCACAATCTGTTTCAGGCACCGCTTAACGTCCCAGCCCGATTCGACGAAGTCGATGGCGAGCCAGTCGAGCAGTTCCGGATGCGAAGGCTGTTCACCCTGCACACCGAAATCCCCAGACGTCTTGACCAGGCCGGTACCAAAGAACTGCTGCCAGAATCGGTTGACGGTGACTCGCGAGGTCAGTGGATGATTCGGCTGAACGAGCCACTGTGCGAGGCCCAGTCGATTGGCAGGAGCGTCTTTCACCGGCGGGGCGATCCACTCCGGCACGGCCGACGAAACCTTGTCGCGTTTCTCGGTGTACTGTCCACGTTCGAGAATGTGGGCCTGCCGCGGCTCCTTGCGATCTTCCATGACGAGCGTCGCCGGAATTGCCTTTTCAAGGTCAGTCAGTTGTTGCTTGAGCGTTGCCTGAGCCTTCAACGGTTCGGCCAGCATCGCTCGCGAATCAGGATGCACATTCTCAATGTAGTAGCGAGTCAACTGCTTCGTCTGATCTTCGGTCCGTTTTGTTTTTTCGACGTCGAGCAGTTTCTGAATCTCGGCCGGGAGCGCAGGCTGCTTCACCTTTGCGCGAAACTGTTCCCAGGCGAACAGTGATCGCTTCTGCTCGTCCGACAATGATCGCGACGTCGCGCCTGCGGCATCCCAGTGAACCGTGCCGCCAACTTGAGTGAACGCCCAGCCGTTCAACTCAGAATCAGCCTTCAGACCGACCAGTGCCGCGTCGACTTCAAGACGTACCCACTTTCCGAGTTCCGGCAACTTTCCGATGAGTCGGTTCGACGTGTTGTTTCGGCCCGCTCCGAATGCCTTGTCAGCCCCCCACGATGCACGGTGCTCCCACGAGCCATCGTTGAACTGCAACTGCACCGTCTGAGGCGGATTCTTCGGATCAAGGAACACCCAGGCAACCAGTTTGGCATTCTCGCCGAGCTTCAGCTTGGGATTCGCGCCGGTGAAAAAGTGCTGAGTGATTGCCTCACCGACGCCAGTGCGAACCGTCGACTTCTTGCCGCTGTGAACGGGGTGGTCGGGAGCTTGCACAAATTGCCAGGGCGGATTGCCGGTGCCTTGAGCGTTTGCTCCCGTCGGAAGTTCATCGTCAATCCAGACGAGCGTTTCTTCACTCAGTTCGCCGAGCGGTTCCGCTGGTTTCGGATCGGTGTATTTGAAGTCGGCGAGTATCTTCTCGATTTGTTCGTTCGTTGCGGCGAGGTCCGTGGTGTACTGCTTCTTTTGAGCAACCTGCTCATCGGACGGGACCTGCACACTTGGCGGAGGCAACAATGCGTTGCCGTCCATCGCCCGCTCGGTCAGGCTGAAGTAGTACGAGAAGAGCTGGTAAAACTCCTTCTGCGTCAGCGGGTCAAACTTGTGATCGTGACACGCCGCGCAGCCGGCCGTCAGCCCCAGCCAGACGGTCGCGGTTGTCTCGACGCGATCGACGGCGTACCGCATGTAATACTCGTCGTCGATCGAGCCGCCTTCGCTGGTCGTCACGTTGCACCGATTGAAACCGGTAGCGACTCGCTGCTGCAGTGTGGGGTCCGGCAGAAGGTCGCCGGCGAGTTGCTCGATCGTAAATTCGTTGAACCGCTGATTGCGATTAAACGATTCAATCACCCAGCTTCGGTACAGCCAGATCGACCGCTCATTATCAAGATGCAGCCCGTGCGTATCTCCATACCTGGCCGCATCCAGCCAGTATCTCGCCATGTGTTCGCCATATTTTGAAGAAGCCAGCAGCCGATCCACGACGCGTTCGAAGGCCTGCTCCGAATCGTCTGCCAGAAACTTATCGATCTCTTTGATCGTCGCTGGCAGTCCCGTCAGGTCGAGCGTCGCTCGCCGAATCAACGTTTCCTTTGCCGCTTTAGCTTCCGGCATCAGGTTGGCTGCGGCCATTCGAGTGTTCACGAAATGGTCGATCGGATTGTTGGCCCGCCACTCTTTGACCGGCGAGGGAGTCTTTGGCACTGTCGGAGGCTGAAACGCCCAGTGACCGGTCCATTGAGCACCGCCGTCGATCCACTTCCTGATCAACTCAATCTGAGCATCCGTCAGCTTCTTCCCGGAATCAGGTGGCGGCATCTTGATGTCGGCATCGCCGGTGACGATCCGCTTGAAGAGTTCGCTCTGACCACTCTTGCCGGGGACGACCGCAGTCTGACCGGATTCAAGTTTGGCGATTGCCGTCTCGTGCCTGTCCAGCCTCAAGTCGGATTCACGATGGGCTTTGTCAGGTCCGTGGCATTTGAAACAGTTCTCAGACAGCAGCGGCAGAATGTCGCGACTGAAATTGATCTCGCCATCCGCAGCGGAAACGCAGCAGGTCGCAGAGAAGACCAGGAGAAGAGTTGAAAGCGTTTTGGGATTCGTCATACGAAGATCAAATGCCAGAAAACTAAAGTAAGCCGAACGCGCTAGCGTCGGGCCGGATTTAGAAACAGGCGGAGGCCCGAGGCTAGCGCCTTCGGCTCACAGACCTCGCCAGAATTCACATCGAAACTACACCGCAGAGAAAATCGAATTTTGAAGCACACCGGTGCTGTCCGCGAACGAGTCCTGCTCAATTTTCATCGATCGCAGAATGCTGAGGTGAACGTTTGACATCAGCGTCTCGCCATCACGCCAGTACGAACCGTGTTTCAGTCCCATGTTTGAACCACCGGCGAGTAGCGTCGGGAGATTTCGAGGATTGTGAGTCGTGCTGGCGCCACTGCCGAACAGAACGATGCTGTTATCAAGCACGCTGCCATCGCGGTCTTCGTAAGACTGCAGACGCTCGAAGAAGTACGCCAGTTGCTCGCTGAGGAAACGGTCGTACTTCGCGAAATCAAGCTGTCCGTCTTTGTCGCCAGCGTGCGACAGGCTGTGGTGAGTCCGGCTTAAACCGAGCTTCAGCGGGAACGTATCGCTGATCCCCATCCCGTCTTCACGATTCAGCATGAACGCAACCGACCGAGTGATGTCTGCATCAAACGCCAGCGCGATCAGGTCGAACATGTTGCGATAGTATTCGGCTGGTTCGCCTTCCGAAGTTATATCCAGATTGAGGTGCGAGTAATCCTGCTCCTTGATCGGAATGTCGATCCATTTTTCGGACGCGATCAGTCGTGATTCGACCTCGTTCAGCGAAGTCAGGTACTGATCCATCTTCTGCTTGTCAGACTTGCCAAGCTTTCGATTGAACGCCTTCGCGTTTTCCAGAACGGCGTCCACCAGTTTGAGCCGCTTTGTCAGAGTGTCGCGTTTTGATTCCAGCGACGCTCGGTCGCCGCGGAAGAGTCGATCGAAGACTCGGCGAGGATTATTCTCAGCCGGGATCGGCTTGCCTTCGAGGCTGTACGAAATCGTCCCGGTTCTCGACAGGAAGCCCGTGCCCGCATCGATCGACAGAATCAGCGATGGCTGGCGGCAGTATTGCTTTGTGTGCAGAGCAATGATCTGGTCGAGTCCCACCGAGTTGTATTTGCCCGGTTTCGAATCGTGCAGCGGAGCACCGGTCAGCCACATGTCTGAGCAGACGTGCGGATCGGCCTTCGGTCCGCTTGGGTGGTAAAGCCCGCCCATAAAGCTCAAGTGGTCTCGGAAGCCGGCCAGCGGTTCGGTCGATTTTCCGAATACAAACTTGCCATCTTCTTCCGCAGTCGGAAACCAGTGCCACTCGGGAATCGCGTTGTTCTGATTGGGCAACGACATGCCGTTGGCCGTGTAGAGCGCACAAAATCGGCGTGGGGTCTGCTCCGCCACTTCAGAGCCCATCGCATCCAGAACCGGCAGAGCGAGCGCGGCTCCCGCAAGACCTTTAAGAACGGCACGGCGGTCAAGTTGAGCGGAGTTGGCCATAGTGAATTCCGGGGTGGGTGTGAGGTGGAACTCGCGAGGAAGGTGCGACTTATTGATCATCGGCAGGATTGTCGACAGGCAGCGATCTACTTCTCAAGAAACATCTCGCTGTTCACGACAAACTGAATCATGTCCTGCATTCGGTAGCCGTCGGCCCTCAATCCTACACCTTGTTCCTTCAGGAACTCAATCTCGTTGTAGGTCAGGCTGCGGCCGATCGCGTATACCGACAGATGTTTCAGAAAACTGAACGCAACCTGGTCAATCCGATCGTGCGCGAGATACGCCTTCAACGCGTTCAAATCTGCAATCTCGGTCTCATCAGGCAACGTCGAACTGGCATCGACCTTTTTATCGCGTTTGAACAAACCTCCCGCATCGAACTGCTCAAACGGAACACCCCACGGGTCAATACCCCTGTGGCATTTGGCACAGCCTTCCTGATTGCGGTGCTGCTCGAGTTTTTGACGAAGCGTCAGATTCGAATTCTCCTCGGACAAGGCCGGGACGTTCGGCGGAGGATCGTCGGGCGGTTCGGCAATGATCTTGCGAGCCAGCCAGGCACCTCGCTTCACCGGGTTCGATTCCCGACCGTCTGATAAACCGGCGAGGATTCCAGCATTGGTCAAAACACCTCCGAGATTTTTTCGACCGTGTGGAATGGCGACAAAGTCGAACCCATGCTCCGTCCTGTTTCCAAGGTCGTAGTAACTGGCAACGACTTCGTTGGCGACAATGAAGTCTGCCTGAACGAGATTCTGCAACGGAAGATTCTCTCGCATGAGATATTGAACAAGCTGGACAGGCTCGTCGCGCAACTGCCTCTTCGTGTCGCGAGTCAGCTTTGGATATCGCTTGCGATCAATCTCGACGACTTCGAACTTGTCGAGCTGCAGCCACTGAGCAACGAACTCGCTCGTAAACTGCTCGAACTGTCGATCGTCGATCATCCGCTCAACTTCCGCATCAATCGATCCGTGGAGTTTGTTGCTCGCAGCCAGTTGTCGCAGTCGCTCATCCGGTGCGGCGTTCCATAAAAAGTACGACAACTTCGAAGCCAGCTCATACTCGTCAAGAGGTTCGCCGTCCGGACTGCTGCTGTTTTCGATCAGAAACAGAAACTGTGGAGACGTCAGCGCGACCAGGAGTGCGTCTTTCACGCTTCTCGTGAAATCCTGCGATTCCGAAAATGAGCTTTCAAACACAGCGAACAGCGAGGCGGCTTCCGCGTCTGTAACGGGTCGACGAAATGCACGAGTTGAAAAGTTTCGGATTACTTCTCTCGCGTAAGCAGGCTTGTCGTCTTCGCGGTTCGACTCGATGAAGATCTGCTGATGAGTCGCTGGCGGCCAGGTCTCGTAGTAGGGGCCTTCAAACTCGACTGACCGGACAAGCATTCGTGGCATTTCGCGACCGTCTGTGTACTCACTGCGGAGTCCGATCTCGCGGACGCCGGCCAGGTAGTTGTCGTTTTCTTTCTGCACGTCCGGGCTGGGGAAGTTGCCGATCGCTCCTTCAAAGACGTAACTGGTCAGGTTAGTGTTCGAAACGGACTGTGCCTTCCCCACCTGAGTCAGCGTGCTCCCACAATCTCGACGCAATCCGACATGAACTCCCATTCGAGGAACGCGTTGCTCGAACGTTGCGAATTGTTTCCCGAGTTCAGAAGCGGCATCAACACGGCTGAAGACGATCCGGTCAGGATTCGCAGCCCCGCCATATTTCGTTGCTACTTGAAACGGCCCGGCCGGCAGGCGAACTGCCAGAAACGCTGGCTGATGCAGAGTGCCTGCAAAATGCCTCTTACCAATCTCCAGGTTGAGTGACTTAGGTTTCTCTGGTGGAGGTGGTTGAACGAACTTTCGCCCCGGCTCGATCAACGCCTGCAGTTCGGCAATCCCCAAAGCACGGCGGAAGAAATACACTTCGTCAATCTCGCCCTTAAATTGTTGCGCGTCCTGGATCCGACCGATGTGTAAGCTGACCGCGGGGTTGTCGAGGTTAGTTTGAGCAACCGTCCCGGCAGCCACTTTGTAGCCGTTCACAAACAGTTCAGTCTGTTGCGACCCTCGCCGGACGACCGCCGCCACGTGTTGCCACTTGTTCTTTCGAATAATCCCCGGCCGCGTAGCGACAGTGCCGTTCGACTGGTTCGCCGGGTTGACCGTTTCGATTCGCAGGACGCCCTGGTTGTTCGGCATGTCGAAATACCAGCCGTGAGTCCAGCTGTATTTTCCGAGACAGAAAATTCCGCTCTGTCGCAGTTCGTGCGGACGGATCCAGGCGGCGATTGTGAAGTCGCCCTCGCCGACGTTCATGGATTCGTCGCGTGGAACGACGACGGAATCTCCATTTCCATTCAGCGAAATCGCCTGACCGAACGGCGAGTCCACAAACTTCGCATCGCCCTCCAGGCGGCCTTCCCGCTCGATGCTTTTCGGGAATGAACTTGTGTCGCCGTTGAATGACCAGGATCCGGCAAGCTGCTCCGATAGCTTCGAAGCATCGGAAGGAACTGATTTTTCGCGAGGCGCTTCCAGGTAAACGTCGGCCTGATAAACGCCAGCGTCTTTAACATTCAAAGTTTGCGTTGATTCGAGATTGCTGACCGTCAGCGATTCCGCAGCCGAGACGTCGGCAGCTTTCATTCCGGGATCAAACAGCAGTCCGTCATCGTACTTTGCCGCTTTCACCGTCACGCGAAATCGTCCGTGGTCCGGCAACTCTCGCAGCGAAATTTTGAAGTTCGCCTGCGGGCCGTACGTGCTTTCGACCTGAAAGAGTTCAGCACTCGGAACCGAAGGTCTCAACAGCAGACCTTCCGGAACGGTTTGATACGCAAGCCCTTTGGGATACCCCGGCTTGCCTCGCAGGCAGGCAAAGACCGAGTGATAAATGCTGTCGTAGTCTCTCCAGCCGCGAACTGTCGAGTTGCCCTGGTAACCTTCGTTGAACCGATACTTCGTCCTCATAAAAAACGGATCAAAGGCGAACGGCTTCTCCGCCGTCAACTGAGTGACCACGAAGTCCTGATTCGGCAGCAGATGATTCAGCGCGCCCAGAATCAGATTCTCAGGAAACGGTTTCGGGTTGATGCCCGCTCCCAGATCCATGCGGAACTTCTGTATCGATGGCTTTGCACGCTCATCGACAATGCACCGGTCGAGAGCCTTCTCGGCAACATCGAAGTACGCCTCGATCAGCAGAGGCGACAACTCCATGGTCTGGCCGTTGTTGAGGAACCCGTCTTTCGAGACGCCGTCAGCCGGCAGGACATCAGCAAGGTTGTCTTCGAGGCCCAGTAAATCCCGTAGCGTGTTTCGATACTGAGCGACCGTCAGCCGACGAACGGAACCGTTCTTGGCGGCATTTCGAGATCGCGCCGTGACCAACGCCTGTCGAACCCAGTCAACGAGCAACTTCCGTTCTTCAGTCGTCGGCTGAGGTTCGTCTTCCGGCGGCATCGCCTCGTCTTTGATCTGCTTCAGAATGTCTTTCCACAGAAACAGATGCCGATCCTCAAGCGAACCATCCAACTGATCCACGCGAATGCCCGACGTCATCTTGTCGACGTTGTGGCAACGCTGGCAGTACTTCTGGATCAGCGGCTGGATGCTCTCGTTGAACGTCGTCCCCTCCGCGGCTTCGAGGGAACTTCCCGAAAGCAGAATCATGAACAACGAATACAGAACAGTGTTCTTCATAAAGACGCCAGAAAGTTGAACTCGTGCTGTGTGGTTACCCGAACCTCAATTCACGTCGCGAAGAGACGGCCGCGATGCGAAGTCAGGGCGGGCACCGCCCGCAGGGTCGTCCTGCCAAGGTGCTGGTCGACAACCCGACTCTGATGCGGCTTCGTGAACTGGAAGTTTTGGAGATAATCGCAACGACCGGAAACCTGAACGTCGTCCTCAGCGAGAAGGGACTGGCCGACCGGGTTGTTCATCTATTGTAGTCGTGAAAACCCGCTTGTTGTAGTCGTGAAAACCCGCTGTAACCAGTGACGCCTCTGATTCGCAAAGTGTGACTCAGAGGCGTTTTCGTTTTGGACTCGTTTCGAGTCTGAATACTCGCAGGAAGTAATGCTGGCGAGTTTTGTGGGAGTGCAACCAGAAAATGCCATCTCTATCGCAACCTTTTAGCAACGGGTCGATGTCATTTTCTGACAGAATTCGGGTATGCTTTTTCGGACAGTCACGCCCGTACGATCACGTGTCTGCCTGATCGTTAGATTCCTCTGCCAGGGGCGTCGTTCCGGCAGTTGTGCAGGGGAGCATCTTGACTGATGGTTGAGATGTGACGGGATAATTCCAGACTTAACGGACTGATCATGTCGAATTCGGGCGATGAACCAGTTGACGGCAGCGGTGACGAGCTTCCCGGTGATCTACCGCCTCTTCCAAAGGACTCGGAAAAGTCCCTTGAAGCAACGCGGCCCTACGATCCGGAAACGGACCGGGATTCTGACGCCAACTTTGAAGTTGATTCGGCGGTCTACGGAGAGAAGCCGCCGAAGTCGCTCGGCAAGTACGCCATCCAGGGACGCATCGGTGCTGGCGGAATGGGTGTCGTCTGGAAGGCGAACGACCCAGACCTGCAACGCACCGTGGCCATCAAAGTGTTGGGGCCTCACCTTCGACACAGCCAGACAGCGCGTCGGCGATTTCAGAGGGAAGCGCGAGCGGCCGCAGCAATCAGTCACCCCAACGTCCTGACGATTCACGCCGTCGAAGAACACGAAGATACACCGTTCCTGGTGATGGAGTATGTCTCTGGTCAGTCCTTAAAAGAATACGTGACGGACAAAGGCAAGCTCACTCACTTCGAAGTTTTTCAACTGGCTTCGCAGATTGCTCAAGGGCTGGCAGCCGCACATGCTCAGGGGGTCATTCATCGAGACGTCAAGCCGGGCAACGTCATGCTGCATGACGGCGGCACTCGAGTTCGCCTGGCAGACTTCGGCCTGGCTCGAATCACGTTCGACAATTCCGAACTCACCTCGCACGGACAATACGTTGGGACCCCTGCGTACATGCCACCGGAGCAGTTACGCGGTGGCAAGGTCGACGCCAGAGCGGACCTCTTCAGTCTGGGCTGTGTGATTTACTACATGCTGGTTGGCTATCCGCCTTTTCAGGGACGCACTCAGGGAGAAACGATCCATAAAATCCTCGGGGACGAAGCAAAATCTCTGCTCGAGATCGATCCGTCGATTCCCCCTTTTCTTTCGGAGCTGGTCGGTCGGTTACTCAACCGGGACCCCGATCTGCGTTACCAGTCGGCATTCGAAGTAGCCGACGTGCTTTCGAAGTTTCTGTCGCAACTGAATCGCGCGGCGACGGACGACCTTTCGGCCGTGCTGTCTTTCAATCCGACCATGCTGCAATCGGCGGATGACGAGAAGTCGACGAAAGCAAAACGTCGGATGGCCTCGATTTCTGTTGTGGCGGTCATCTCGATTGCGGCGTTCTTTGTCGTTCCAAAGTTCATCGAAAATAAACAACCAGAAGTTTTAGACAAGACGCAGCAAGCCGGTGATGCTCGTCCTGATGGAAGCATTTCGACTGCTGATTCCAGCGGACAGACTCAACCAGATAAAGATTCAAAACCAACGCTTGACCTTCCGAAGTTGACGGAAATTACCGTAGCACCGGACTCCGAGTTCAAGACGATCTCCGCCGCCGTCGCGCGAGCCGCGAAGAACTGCACGATCACTGTGACCGGCCCAGGACCGTACACCGATTCTGTAATGATTGAAGGGGCGGAATTCGATGGCCTGAAACTTGTTGCTGACTCGCGAGTTCGCTGGCTGACTCCGGAGCCCGCGGATGAACACCGGGCGTTGCACATCGCCGACGTGAGCGATGTTCTTGTGCAGGGTTTTGACTTTGAAGTGAATTCGGAGAACGCCCGCGCGGTTCATCTCGAAGGCACGACCGGCAACGTCACGATTCAGGATTGCTCGTTTGAGCACATGCAGAAAACTCACCGTTTGTCACTGGCGCTGGCTGAGTCGGAAATGCCCGACGCGCTGAGTCGAATTAGATTTCTCAACTGCCGGTTCTCAGCCGCGGAAGGCTCCGTCATGTGCCTGGCTCTTGGCGGCAGCGCCGGAGGCACAACGCGAGCTGAAGCCAGGAATTGCCACTTCACTTCGCCGGGCACTCATATCATGGTGACCGGTGCGTGCCGCAGTTTTACTCTGGCGGAGAACATTTTTATTGGAGGCAACAACGCCATCAACATCAGCTACCGGGAGTGGGCTGCCGATTCTCATGCCGAAATTGTGAACAACACTTTCGTCGCGACTCGCTACTGGTTCGGTCTGATGGATTCTTTTCGAGGAACGACAGTACCAACCGGCACGACCACATCGCGGGTTTGCAACAACCTGATCCTCGGTGGAGAGCGCATGCAGGGCGGCGAGGATCAGTGGCAACATGTCGAAACCTCCTGGACTTTCGAAGCGAACTGGTGGGAACCTGTTGCCGCGACACGTGCCAATGCCGGCCGCGATGGTCGTGTCGCCATGCTGAAAGACAATTTAGATATTCCAAATCGAGACGAGCCGACGATGCCTGACTACCTTCGACCTGCACCGGGATCGATCCTCTTTGAGTCGGGCTGCTGTGATGACCTTCCACGTTACATTGGTGCAACAGGGCCCGGAAAATGACCGACTACGATTTCTCCTGTGACGCGTTCTCACAACCGCCCATTCCGCTGCGATCAGCGACCGGGCGAGGATCAGCGCCCAGGCGACCTGCCGCGTTCATCCAGAACGACTATCCGGAATTCATCGATGGCGACTACCCGGAACTCAAGTCGCAACGTTCCGGCGGAACCGGTTACGACGCACAGATGCTCGGGGCCAGTGAGTATCCCGGCACTGTTTACAAGGATCAGCAGAAGCAACGACAAAATTCCTCAGACGGTCGAAGTCAGAGTCAGCAGTTTCAACCAACGTCGCAGATTGACGACGACGTTCTGAAACAGTCGGCACTTCCTGACAAGCCGCTGAACATGGTTTGTGTCGGTCCGAGTTTCCAGGTGGGCGGCGTGCATCAGCACACTCTGGGGCTCGCCCGTTTTCTGAATCCTGACCGAGTTCGCCTCACTCGATGCTTTGTGACGAGCGAGCGTCCCGAACATTTTCCGGAGCCGGGAACCTTTCCCGTGCCGGTTGAATATTGCAGCATGGAAAACCTGCCCGAGCGGACGGCCGAGTACGACGTCATTCTCGCCTGGGGCGAAGGCTACAACGGCCGACTGAAATCTTCCGGACCGTTGCGAGTTTTCCTCGCTCATGGCGAAAGCCTGTGGACTCGCAAAGGTCTTGAAGAAAGCGACCAGGCAGTCGATCACGTCATCGCCGTCAGTGCCCGCGTTCGATCCCGCGTTTGCGAAGGTTTCCCGACGACGACCATCCTCAACGGAGTCGACTCTTCGCGCCTCGGCCAGACTCGCCCCGCAGACGAAGTCCGTCGGCAACTTGGATTCGATCGAGACGATTTCGTGATCGGTTCGGTGGGCCGATTCACTCGTGAGAAGCAGATGAACCTGCTGATCGAAGCCGTCGCGCAGCTGCCGCAACAGTTCAAGCTGCTGCTGGTCGGGTCGGGCCGGCGAGAAGACGAACTCATGCGGCTGGCCAATGAACGAATTCCAGGACGACACGCCTTCATCGCCGCACACGATTATCTCGGCGACTATTACCGAGCGATGGACGCTTTCGGTCTGGTGTCGGCTCACGAAGGTTTCGGGCTGGTCATTCCCGAAGCCATGATGTGCGAACGGCCGGTCATTGCGACGAACGTCGGCTGCGTGCCGGAAGTCATTCGTGACCGTATCAACGGGATCGTTGTTGAGTCGACTGCAGAATCCATTGCCGAAGCTGCTCGAATATTGCAGGCTCATCCAAACTGGGCACGAGGCATCGCCACCGAAGGGCAGGCTTTCGCAACGCGGCACCTGCACGCGATGCGGATGGCTCAGCAGTACGAAAACCTGATCTGCAATCTGCACGCTCGGAAGAACTCGGACACACGCCGCGACGGTGCTTCTTATGGTGTTGCGCGATGACCGTTCGCATCACCAATCAACTGTTCGATACGCACCCGATCGCCGCACACTGTCCCGGTCCTCTGCACGATCGCTGGCACCATTTCGCACGATCCGTAATGGCTCAACCGAAGCGACAACTGTCGTGTCCGGACGTCACCGTTCTGACCTGGAACAGCGGAGAACGAAAAGCCCGCCCGAACAAACCGTGTGGCGTCTTCGAACAAAGTCTCGAACTGCTCGGTATCAAGACTCTGGTACTGGGAGCGGGCAAGTCGAACTGGAAGAACCGCGACAAGTTTGCGCTGACAGCGGCGGCGCTGGAACACGTCGACACGCCGTTCATCATTGGTGCCGATTCGTGTGACGTCGTGTTTCTCGACAACCCGCAGATCGCCGTCGAGCGATTTCAGAAAGAGTTCACCTGCGATCTTCTCTTCAACGCAACGGGCTCGCGATGCTGGCCGGAACTTCCAGAACTGGTCCGTTTTCAGGAAGGACTGCCACTGGCGAAGGCCGCTCAAAATCGACACTGGATCAACTCCGGCATGTTCATCGGTCGAACGGATTTCTGCCGCGACTACTTCGCGCAACTGGCCGATGAACCTCCCGTACCCGGCTACGAATTCTCCGACCAGGCTGTTGTGATGCGAACGTGGCCGGAGTGGTACCCGAAAGTCCAGGCCGACTACTTCTCTCAGATCTTTCAGTGGTTCAACGAAGAACTTTCAGTCATGCGTCTGGAACGTCCGGTCTCGCCGCGGCAGAGTCAGTTGTTCCGCTGGTTGCGCCGACTGGCCGGTTCGATCACTGGTGCTGAAGTCGGCGTCTTTGGTGGCCACACTTCAGAGGCCCTGCTGCGAGAGTTTCCTGAACTGAAGTTGTGGATGGTCGATCCCTGGCGACCGTACGAAGGCGAGTCCACACTCGGCAGCCAGAAGGCCGAAGCCTTCCAGCAGGCCATGCAGTCAGCGCTCTTGTGGACCGAGTTCGCGGCGAACCGACGCTTCATCCTGCGAGAAGGCTCCCCTCAGGCGGCAGCGCGTTTTGCCGACGGCAGCCTGGACTTCGTCTTCATCGACGGAAACCACATGTACGATGCGGTCTGCTCAGACATCGCGGCCTGGTGGCCAAAGCTGCGTTCCGGAGGCCTGCTGACCGGCCACGACTACGCCATCAACCGAGACGCTTCCGGAGAATGGGGAGTCCGCAAAGCCGTCGACGAATTCTCCGAAAACGCCGACCGTCCCCTGGAAACCGGCTCCGACGGAACCTGGTGCATCGAACGATAGCTGCTCCCACTCGTCCCGAATGAAAATGTTCTATTCGTCGGCAGTTAGCCGAAAGGGGTTCGGATCCTTCACGAAAGCTGAAAAGGCGACGATTACCAATCCCGTCAATGTGGAAAGTCTTATCGTTTGTTCCGTCGCTTCCTGACTTTGACTTCTGGATGACGACGCAGTCGCTCTTCGTGAATCGCTTGTCGAGTTTCGAGATCCACCTGTGGCCAGTCCTTCTCATGGCTGACGATTGGAGCGTCGGCAACCACGCTGCCGGTCGATCGCTGGCCTGTGCCGCGGTGCATGAATTCGCCAAGTTCGAGTCGCGTGCTCGCTGCAATTTTCTGAATCCGCTCGACGACTTCCGATTGCTCCGCGGCGACGTCAATACTTTCGGTCGGGTCCGTGCGCAGGTTGTAGAGAACGGGCGATCTGAGTTTGGTGAAGGCTTTGTTCTTATCCCAGAATGGCAACTGCTCGGTCGAGCGAGGCAGATGCAGTTTCCAGTCGCCAAGCCGCACCGCCTGCAGGTTTTCACAGTTGTAATAGTAGAACGGCTGGTCGACTTTCCGCTTCAAAGGCTGGTCGTGGAGCAAAGGGATCAGACTCTCACCGTCGTAGATTCGGTCGCTCGGAAGCGGCTGGTCGATGATCTGGCTTAGCGTCGGAAACAGATCCATCGCGTTGGCCGGCGTGTCGGACACTGATCCCTGTTTGATCTTCGCGGGCCAGTGAACGATGAAGGGAACGCGATGTCCACCCTCAAACGTCACGTACTTGGTCCCGCGATACGGTCTTGCATAAGCGTTTTCTGTGGGGCCGTTGTCCGATGTGAAGATGACGATTGTGTTCCTTGCGATGCCCTTGTCGCTGAGTGCCCGCATCATCTCACCGATGCTCCAGTCCAGTTCCTGCATCACGTCACCACGGACGCCATCTTCGGATGTTCCCGCAAATCGCTTCCCGGCTTTGAATGGCGTGTGCGGGTAGTTGTGTGCGTAATAGAGAAAGAACGGCTCGTCGTCGGAATCGCGAATGATCTTCGTGACGCGCTGCGTGTACAGTTCGGTCAGTTGTTCCAGCGGTGTTTGTGAGAAGACTTCCTGTTCACCGTCAAAGAACTTCGGCGAGTGCGCGAAGTTGCATGGCATCCCGTAGTAGCTGTCGAAGCCCTGCTTCAGCGGAAGAAATTCTGGCTCTGTACCAAGATGCCACTTACCAACCATAAAGGTCTTGTAAGCGTTTTTCTTGAACTGCTCGGCGAGGGTAATCTCTGCGGGATTCAGACCGAGAAACCAGTGAGCGGTCCGGTTCGGATTGATGCCCAGGTACATCCCGGCTCGTTGCGGCCACGCACCAGTCAGAAACGCTGCTCGAGACGGTGAGCAGATCGAGGCGGCCGTGTGGAAGTCCGTAAACATCAGGCCGTCGGCCGCCAGCCGGTCGATATGCGGAGTCTTCACCTTCGTCGCGCCGTAGCAACCAATGTCCGAATACCCCAGATCATCTGTCAGGACAAAGATCACGTTGGGCGCAGCTGGATCAGCCGCCGCATAACAAACTCCCGCTACAGCAAAGAGGGCGAAGGAAGTAAGCAGCGTTTGGACTTTCGGATACATCATTTTGTTTCATCGAACCTCAGGTCGGATTGTCGAACATGGGTGTGGATTTGGTGTCCGTCGTGTTGGCTATCTTGACTTCGAAATCGTATTCCAAATGGAGCATCACTTGACAAGACGAGTCAGCAGGCTGTGGACACTCGCATTATCAGGGGCAATTTCCGTGGTGTGACGAATCACTTCGACGTCTCACGCAGCATCGCTCGCTGCTCGGTAACTGTAGCGATTCGTTCGCTTTTGTATCACGGAATCTGCACGATTCTGTCGCTCCGAGCTGCTCAAGTTAGACTTGTGAAGCCGTGAGAGGCCGTCAGAACCCTCACCAACAGCATTAACTGGCAACCACGACTCGGCCTCCGAGGGCTCGTCACCGCCGAGCGACTGTCGAACCAGGTCGAGCAAACAGCGCGACTATGAATGTTCGGCACTCGTACGGCGTATGGGGTTGTTGGAACGGGAGCCTGTGCCATAGTTTGCCGCGTCGCCTGCTTGCGATCGACTCTCAACCCTGGCCTCTCGACACTCCGCATGACTGCAATTCTTGGAATTTCTGCGTTCTATCATGACTCAGCCGCCGCGCTGGTGGTCGATGGCGAGATCGTCGCTGCTGCCCAGGAAGAGCGGTTCACCCGGAAGAAGCATGACGCGCGGTTCCCGAAGCACGCGGTTGATTACTGCCTGAAAGAGGCCGGGCTGACTCCGGACCAGCTCGACTATGTCGGGTTTTACGATAAGCCGCTGCGAACTTTTGAGCGGCTGTTGGAAACCTACCTGGCGTTTGCACCGGCGGGGTTTCGGTCGTTTCGGTCGTCGATCCCC
The DNA here is from genome assembly GCA_937899075.1 of uncultured Planctomyces sp. Lineage (GTDB taxonomy): Bacteria > Planctomycetota > Planctomycetia > Planctomycetales > Planctomycetaceae > JABMPE01. The sequence continues at coordinate 17,616 of CALDJX010000509.1, forward strand.
GTCTGGCTCAAAGAGAAGCTGCATCTGCCGCGTGAGATCCGAAAGGGACTCCGCGAGCAATACAAAGGCCGCTTCGTTTTCACGAACCATCACGAGTCGCACGCGGCCAGCGCGTTCTTCCCCTCGCCGTTCGACGAAGCGGCCATCATGACGCTGGACGGCGTCGGCGAGTGGTCAACGACGTGCCTGGGAATTGGACGCGGCAACAAGATCGAGCTGACTCACGACGTCCGGTTTCCGCATTCGCTCGGGCTGCTTTACTCGGCGTTCACCTACTACACCGGCTTCAAGGTCAACAGCGGCGAGTACAAGGTCATGGGCCTGGCTCCGTATGGCGAGCCCGAATTCAAAGACCTGGTTCTCGAACACGTCATGGACCTGAAAGAGGACGGCTCGTTCCGCATGGACATGAGCTATTTCAACTACTGCCAAGGCCTGACGATGACGTCGGACAAGTTCCATCGTCTGTTCGGCGGCCCGCCACAGGAACCTGAAGCGACAGTCACACAGCGCGAAATGAATCTGGCGGCGTCCGTCCAGGCTGTGTCTGAAGAGGTCATGCTTCGAACGGCTCGGCACATTCACCAGCAGACCGGATCAAAGAATCTTGTCATGGCCGGCGGAGTCGCTTTGAACTGCGTTGGCAACGGCCGCATCCTGCGCGAAGGCCCGTTCGAGAATATCTGGATTCAACCCGCCGCTGGCGACGCGGGCGGCGCGCTCGGCACGGCGTTGTTCATCTGGCATCAGCTTCTTGAGAAAGAACGCACGACAAACGGCAAAGACACGCAGAGCGGCTCGCGACTCGGGCCGGCATTCCCAGACGACGACATCGCAAAATACCTCGACCAGAACGACGCCGTTTACGCAACATGCGAAACCGACTCGCAACTTTGTGAAGAAGTGGCATCCTTGATCGCCAGCGAAAAAGTCATCGGCTGGTTTCAGGGACGGATGGAGTTCGGGCCTCGCGCTCTGGGCTCGCGATCAATCATCGGCGACGCTCGCAGCCAGAAGATGCAGTCGGTGATGAATCTGAAGATCAAGTTCCGCGAATCATTCCGGCCGTTCGCGCCGATCGTCCTCAAAGAGCACGTGCACGAGTACTTCCAGATGCGCGAGAACGGGGACAGCCCGTACATGCTGCTGGTCGCTCCCGTGCGGGAAGAAATCCGCAACGCCCTGCCTGACGACTACGAAAAAACATTCGGCATCGACAAGCTGAACTATTCCCGATCAAGCATCCCGGCGATCACTCACGTCGACTTTTCGGCTCGTGTCCAGACTGTCGACACCGAACGTGATCCTCTACTGCACCAGTTGATCTCGCAGTTCAAAGCAAAGACCGGTTGCCCGGTTCTGATCAACACGAGCTTCAACGTCCGCAGCGAACCCATCGTCTGTTCGCCGGAAGACGCGTGGCACTGCTTCCTGATGACGGACATGGACGTCCTGGTTCTCGGTCGGCACATCCTGCGGAAAGAGCAGCAAACGAAAAAGATGACCGAAGCCGACCGCGCAGCACACCTCGCTCAGTTCGAACTGGATTAAGTTCAGCCGAGCACTGCCGCGAACGGTTCATCATCAGCTGGTGTCACGATCCCACGCCAAACCACGACTCACCTCACAACGATTAACCGGCCAGGACAATCTGAGTAGCTTCCGTCATTCCCGCGCAGGCGGGAAACCAGTCGGCGTTGTTAACTCACTTTGCCGTAAACTGGGTGACCGCCTGCGCGGGCATGACAAGAATTTCGAGACGACATTTCGGACTCATTCCACGAGAAAATCGACCATGTACACACCAATCAGCTTCGTCGAGAACGACCTGTCGATTCTGCATTCGTGCATCGAAGAGAACAGTTTCGCAACACTGGTCACAACGGATTCCGAAGGCCCGGCTGTGAGCCACCTGCCGCTGTTGCTCGATCGGAAAGCTGGCCCGAACGGAACATTGATTGGACACATGGCGAAAGCAAATCCGCAATGGCGCGAGATCACAAACGGCGACGCTCTCGCCATTTTTCACGGCCCGCACGCTTACATTTCTCCCGGTTGGCTCAAAGAGCAGAATGTCGTGCCGACCTGGAACTACGTTGCCGTTCACGCCACCGGAAAAGTGCAGCTTGTTGAAGAGACGTCTGAGTTGCTCGACATCGTGCGGAGGTACGTCAACGTCTACGAGGCATCAATGCTCGAGCCGTGGCAACTTGAATCCGCCGATCCCGAATTCATCGAAAAACTGCTGGACGCCATCGTCGGCTTCACGATCGAAATCACGTCGATCGAAGGCAAGTGGAAGCTCAACCAGAACCACTCCGCAGAGCGCCGCCAGAAAATCATCGACGGCCTGCAGTCTCGCCCCGATGAAGACGCAGCGTCCATCGCAACGCTGATGCAAGCGACTCTTGCGATTTCTGATTCGTAAAGCTTCGGGTCATTTTCCAATAAATCAGCCGCAGATCGGCGCAGATAAACGCAGATCAGTTCACGATTCAATCTGCGTTTATCTGCGCCGATCTGCGGCTGATTCAGTCACGAAAACCAGGTCCGGTAGTGCTGGAAGGCTCCGTAGACGAGTACGGATTCGATCAGGTTTCCGAGGACGGACAGCCAGAAGACGAGGCGGAAACTTTTCTTGTAGGTCTTATGACGGAAGAGTTTCTGGCCGGCGATTGCTCCTGGCCAGCCACCGAGCAGCGAGAGGATGTGCAGTGTCTTCTCGGAAACGCGATCGCCTTCCAGCTTCGCTCGGCGCTTGTCGACGCCGTAGACAACGAAAGTTGCCAGACTCATCACTCCGAACCAGGCGGAGCAGACGATGATCGCAGTTTGACTCATAGCGTTGCCTTGATCTCTTCGGACACGAACTCTGCGTACAGCAAATTGGGATGAGTTAGGATGTGGGAGCGTAATCGAATATCCATTCGGCTGGTAAGTTCGGCCTGGCCCTTCATGGCGTGAATTCAATCCTGAGGGAACGGAATGCAGAGTACGGAGAGGACTCGCAGAGGCGCGGAGAGTTCTCCTTTTGCCTCTGCGATTGATTTTCTCAGCATCCTCTGCGTTCAAACTTTTTCACGGGTGATTCGTTGAGAGTTTTCGCTTCTCAGCCTTCCCCTTGAGAAGCTCGACCGGTCACAATGGAGGTCCTGCCTCAGAAACTCGCCATCCGCCTTTTGCTCCCAACGGAACGAAAGCCATGTCTCGACGATCCTGGTTCAAATCTGCCGCTCTCTTGAGAGCAGTCTGTTCTGCACTGACCGTTCTCTTGTTGAACGTGCATGCTGAAGCGGTGTTCGCTCAGAATGAGCAAACGGAAACCGCGCCGCGGAAGATCGACTTCAACCGCGACATTCGCGGCATCCTGTCGAACCGGTGCTACACCTGCCACGGTCCGGACGATGCGGAACGACAGGCTGACCTGCGACTCGATTCGCACGAAGGCGCCATCGCCGACCTGGGTGACCACTCCGCTATCGTGCCAGGCAAACCGGATACCAGCGAACTGATTAAACGAATCACCAGTTCGGATCCGGACGTCGTGATGCCGCCGGTAGGCAAGGATCAGCCGTTGTCGGAAAAAGAAATCGATCTGCTGACACAATGGGTCAAGCAGGGAGCAGCGTACGCAAAACACTGGTCCTACGAACTGCCGATCCGTTCGGAGCTTCCGAAGACTTCCAACAAGGCGTGGCAGAAAAACGCGATTGACGCATTCATTCTCTCGCGACTCGATCGTGAGAAGTTGTCGCCAAACGAAGAAGCCGACCGGGCGGCGTTGATTCGCCGAGTTACTCTGGACCTGACAGGCTTGCCGCCGAGTCTGAAAGAGTTGGAAGAGTTTCTTGCCGACAAGTCGCCGAATGCCTACGAGACGCTGGTTGATCGGCTGCTCGGACAGGACGCGTACGGCGAACACTGGGCGAGAATGTGGCTGGATCTGGCTCGGTATGCGGATTCGACGGGCTATGCCGACGACCCCGCTCGCACGATCTGGGCTTACCGCGACTACGTCATTCGCTCGTTGAATTCGAACAAGCCGTTCGACCAGTTCACCATCGAGCAGATCGCTGGCGACCTGCTGCCAAACCCGTCCGAAGAGCAACTCATCGCCACGGCCTTTCATCGAAACACGCTGACGAACAACGAAGGCGGCACCAACGACGAAGAATTCCGCAACGTCGCGATCGTCGACCGGGTCAACACAACGATGGCCGTCTGGATGGGCACAACGATGGCGTGTGCTCAGTGCCACACTCACAAGTTCGACCCGATCACGCAGGCCGAGTACTTCAAATTTTTCGCCTTCTTCAACAGTACCGAAGATGCCGATCGCCGCGACGAAAGCCCGCTCATCCAGATTTATACCGACGAGCAAAAAGACAATCGCACAACCTGGGAAGCAGAGTCCACCGATCTGGAAAAAATCCTGGCAACATCCACGCCCGAGTTGCTCGCCGCTCAGACAAAGTGGGAAGAACGTCTTAAGGTCGCCCCGGACTGGTCTGTTTCAAAACCGACTGAAGCGACGTCGAAATCCGGAGCAGTTTTAACCACGCAGGACGACAGTTCGATCAAAGTGGCTGAACAGGCCAAGGTCGACACGTACACGGTTAGTCTGCCCGTGAAGAGCGGACGCCTGACCGGAATCCAGCTTGAAACTTTCCCCGGCAACAACTTCGTCATCTCACGAATTTCCGCGTCGTTGATCCCGCCCAACGGAACCCTGCTGAATGGCCGCTTTGTGCGAGTCACGATTCCCGGCAAAGACAAAATGGTGTCGTTGGCTGAGGTTCAAGTCTTCAGCGGAGCGGACAATGTCGCGCTGCGAGGCGAGGCCAAACAAAGTTCGACGGGCTTCGGCGGCCTCGCCAAACTGGCCATCGACGGCAACACCAACGGCGACTACCAGAAGGCCAAATCCACGACCCATACTGAAGTCTCAATGGACCCGTGGTGGGAACTTGATCTGAAATCCAGCCTGGCGATTGACCGAATTCAACTTTGGAACCGAACCGACGGCAACCTGCAGTCGCGTCTGTCGAACTTTGTCGTGCAGGTCTTTGACGAAAAACACGAAGTCGTGTGGGAACAGAAAGTTGCCGAACCACCAAATCCGAATGCCGAATACTCGCTCAGTTCCGCGCGAGGGATTCCGTTTGGTTCGGCGTTCGCCGATTACGCCCAGTCGTCGTTCTCGGCGGCGGACGTGTTGAACAACCCGGACCCGAAGACCAAAGGCTGGGCGGTCGGCGGGCAGGCTGACCGGAATCATCAGCTCACGCTGATTCCGAAGCAGGCAGTCGATGTTCCGGAAGGCTCGACCATCTCCGTCACGATCGAACAGGTTTCCAACTACGAAAAGCACACGCTGTCTCATTTTCGTATTTCATCCAGCAGCGACGAGCGTGTCCGCGAGTTCGCCGGCATCCCTAACGACAAGCTCGCCATCATCCGCTCGCCTGAAGCCACACGGACGGACGCTCAGAAGCAGGCACTCTCCAGTTACTTCATTGCGGAAGTCGCGCCGGAACTCGTCAAAGAACGACAACGTCTGGCAACCGTCAAAAAGCAATTGGCTGCTCTGAAACCGGCCACGTCTGTCCCGGTGATGAAAGACCTGCCTGCTGACAAACACCGCACGACGAAGATTCAGATTCGCGGCAACTATCAGCAAACGAGTGACGAAGTCACTGAAGGTGTCCCCGCCGCGTTTCACCCACTACCCGATGATCTGCCGCCAAACCGCCTGGCACTCGCGAAGTGGCTGATCGATGAGAAGAACCCGCTGACGGCACGGGTCGTCGCTAACCGTTACTGGGAATCAATCTTCGGCATCGGTATCGTCAGTACCAGCGAAGAGTTCGGTTCCCAGGGCGAGTTGCCAGTCCACCCAGAACTGCTCGACTGGCTCGCCACCGAACTGGTCGACAGCAACTGGAACATCAAACATCTCGTCAAACTGCTCGTGACGTCGGCCGCGTACCGGCAGTCATCGCGCGTCACCGACGACCTCATCGCGCTCGATCCTCAAAACCGACTGCTCGCACGCGGACCGCGCTTCCGGCTGTCGGCCGAGATGATTCGCGACCAGGCTCTCAGCGTAGGCGGTCTTCTGGCTCAGAAAATGTTCGGTCCGCCAGTCCGACCACTTCAGCCCAACCAGGGAGTGAACGCGGCGTTCGGCAGCGCCATCGATTGGAAAACCAGCGAAGGCGACGACAAGTTTCGACGAGGCCTCTACACCACCTGGCGACGCTCGAACCCTTATCCATCGATGATGGCGTTCGACGCGGTGAACCGTGAAGTCTGCACGGTGCGTCGAGATCGAACCAACACTCCGCTGCAAGCACTGGTCACGCTCAACGATCCCGTTTATGTCGAAGCCGCTCAGGCCCTGGCCCGACGCATCGCCGCGCACGAAGGCTCGACTGCCGAGCGTGTGGCTTACGGATTCCGACTGGCAACTGCTCGCACGCCGGAGCCGTTTGAACAAGCGCGTCTCGTCAAACTGTTCGACGTCGTTCGAGCCCGCTATGCCGACAATTCAGAAGCAGCGACGGCGATCGCGACGATGCCGCTGGGACCAGTTCCCGAAGGCTCCGACGTCGTCGATCTGGCGGCGTGGACTGTCGTCGGAAACGTCCTGCTGAACCTCGACGAAATGTTTATGAAACGGTGACCCGAGCAATGCTCGAACAATCCAATTCTGTACGTGATCAAAACCGGACTCAGCCATGAACCCGTTCACTCAACGAATTCAAAACCTGACCAGACGGCACTTCCTGCGGGATTCGAACCTCGCCCTCGGAGGCATGGCCCTTTCCGCAATGGCCGGCGGCAGTGCCAGTGCCCGGTCGAAGGTCATCAATCCGCTCGCGCCGAAGAAGACTCACCACGAACCGAAAGCCAAGCGGGTCATTTACCTTCACATGACCGGCTCACCGCCGAATCTGGACCTGTGGGATTACAAGCCGGAACTCATCAAGCGGACCGACGAAGACTGTCCGGCGGAGTTTCTGGAAGGCCGCCGTTTTGCCTTCACGTCTGGCGTGCCGAAGCTGCTGGGAACGCCTCGCAAGTTTCCGCAAGTCGGTAAGGCTGGACTGCGAATGTCCGACGCCGTTCCGAATTTGCACAAAGTCTCCGACGAAATGTGCATGGTCCACTCGATGAACACGGACCAGTTCAACCACGCTCCGGCCGAGCTTTTAATTTACACCGGCTCGCCAAGATCAGGCCGACCGTCGATGGGAGCGTGGGCGACGTACGGACTCGGTTCTGAGAATGCAGACCTGCCAGGTTTCGTCGTTCTGATTTCGAGCGGCGTCCAGCCGAACGGCGGAAAGAATTCGTTCGGCAGCGGTTTTCTTCCGAGCGTTTACCAGGGTGTGCAGTGTCGCTCGAAAGGCGATCCGGTTCTCTACGCGTCTGATCCGAAAGGGATGGACCGCGAAATGCGACGGCTGAGCCTCGACGCGCTGCGGGACCTCAACCAAGCTCAGGCCGACAAACTCGGGCACCCGGAAACGCTGACCAGGATCGCTCAGTACGAGCTTGCCTACCGGATGCAGGTTTCCGTCCCCGAAGTCATGGACATCACCAAAGAACCAAAGCACGTTCTGGATGCTTACGGTGCTGAGCCGGGTGCAAGCAGCCTGGCCAATAACTGTCTGCTCGCTCGACGACTGGTCGAACAGGGAGTGCGTTTCGTGCAGCTCTTCGACTGGGGTTGGGACTTCCACGGAACTGGCGAAGGCACGGGCCTGACATCAGGCTTAACCAACAAGTGCGCGACGATGGACAAACCGGTCGCGGCACTGATCGCCGACCTCAAACAACGAGGCATGCTGGAAGACACGCTGATCGTCTGGGGTGGAGAATTCGGTCGCACCCCATTCCGCGAAGGCCGCACCGCCAAGAGCAAAGTGCTCGGCCGCGACCACTACCCCGACTGCTTCACGATGTGGATGGCTGGCGGGGGAGTCAAAGGCGGCTACGAATACGGCCAGACCGACGAGCTTGGTTTCGGAGTGGTCGAGAACAAAGTCCACATCCACGATCTGCAAGCCACAATTCTGCATCTGCTCGGCATGGACCACGAGAAAACGACCTTCCGTTTCCAGGGCCGCGACTACCGCCTGACCGACGTCCACGGCGAAGTCGTCCACAACCTGATCGCGTAGTTGCAGGTCAGAAGTTCTGATGACCGGATCAGGGATTGGGAACACTAATAGCCGCTAATCAACGCTAATGATGCTTGAACTTCGGCAACTGGCCCCCCAGCAATTAGTGCAGATCAGCGTTTATTAGCGTTCCGACAAATCGCCTCGCTGATTTCTTCGGGCATAGGCTGAGAGATTATGTTTCAGAAGTTGCTTCTTACGATCTCGATTGTTGTATTGGCCGTTCTTCCTGATGCCGCTGTCGCCGATTGCCCGCCGAAAATTGTTTTCATTCTGGCTGACGATCTTGGTTACGGAGATTTGAGTTGCTTCGGACAAAGCACGCTCAAGACGCCGCACCTTGACCGCTTGGCCAGCGAAGGAATGAAGCTGACTCGCAAGCAGGCCGTTTTGAAAGACCACTGGAAAGCTGTCCGAGTCAACTGGAACGCCGATCCCGATTCCCCGATCGAGTTGTACGATCTTTCCAAAGACGAAGGCGAGCAGACAAACATAGCGGCTTCATACCCTGACATCGTCGCCGAAATGGCCGACATCATGAAACGCGAGCACACGCCGCTGACTGATTGATTGAGCGAGTGAGTGCCCAACGTTACGCAGTTTCATCCCCACACGAGTCACCAGTCTGATCGCTTGTTTCCTCAACGGGCCGCGCCGTCTGTAGATACTTGCCGAGATCATACAGTGCGCTGACCATGTCCAGCCGCTGGTCGATTGCCTCGGGAGACATGTCGACTTTGGCGTGATTTTCGTCCGGCCTGGATTCGTCAGTCTGCGGTTTCATCGAGTTTTTCCAGATCCACCAGGTCCTGCGCGCGGTTGCTGATCTGCTTCATTGTCCGCAATCCGTCACGCGACACAACGGTCATCTGCCTTCCGGAAATCTCAAACTGAGTTCGACTCTTCCAGACCTCTTCGAAAGGTAGTGTCACGCAGATCAGGTCGAGCATCAGGTTTTCGGCACCGAGTGGCTTCACGACTCGATAGATCTTCGTTTCACGATCCGTTCCCGATTTGAACCTCAGCCATCCCGAGATATCCAGGTAACCCAACCGTACAGCGACTTCGATCATCCGCTCCACGTCTGATTCCCGAATGAGCAAATCAAGATCCTGAGTAAATCGCGGGTGACCGTGTACGGCCAACGCCATTCCGCCACACAACGCGTACGGAATGTGCTCCTCATTGAGGGACTCGATCAACCGGTTCAGCTCCTCACGAAGATCCATCGGCTACTTTCGCAATCGGGGTCTGTGATCACACTAATCGATCATTCTTTCGGACTCTGGGATATGAATCACTGTCAGTGCGCACGTATCAAACGGGAATCGCCCTCGTGTGTCGGCACCGCTAAGGTTTCCGTTCCACGTGATGAAAAGTCGCGAACCGTCTGGACTGACCGCTGAGCCAAACGTGCCCAGCGTTACGTATCCAAACTGCTTCTGAAGTCCTGGTTGCAGGAAGGCGATCACTTTTCGGGTTCGTAGTTTCGTGTCGAATTGAATGACCGGCGTGCCGTCTTTCTGGCTGCCGCCGTGGGCTCCTGGTATGTAGTAGACGTATCGCCCTGTCGGGTCAGCATCGATGGTCGTGGTGTAGGTCTGCGAGGCGACGGCCAGCTCGCCGAAATCCGTAATCGCTTCAGTCTTCGTGTTGAACTTCCAGAGATGGCCGTTTGTTTTGCCGACGGTGTAAACCGATCCGTCGGGCGTTTCCTGAGTCGCTGCCCGCAGGCCGATCGAACCTGGAATTGGCTGAGGTGGTTTTCCGGTCGCCGGGTCGTACCGCATCAGTTCGTTAGTGACATCATTCATGTAGTAAACGCGTCCGGTTGATCGTGCGAAAATCAGATATCGGGCAGGGCCGCCCGTCGCCGTATGCAGAATCTTTTGACGGGCGATGTCGTACGCAAAGAACGTCACCGTTTTGTCGGTGCGGTCTCCTGCCGATGTGCCCCCGTAAAAGATCATTCTGTCAGGATCGAGCACGCTTGTTGGAATGCAGGCTTTCGGGACAGGGCCTTGCGCGACGACTTCTGTTTTGCCCGACTCGGGATGCGTCCGCAGAATCCAGTCGCCTTTGTAGTGGTACTCGTCCGTCGTCACGCGAGTTGATCCGCGATGCGTCGAGTAGTAAAGCCAGCCATCGCTGCCGAGATCGATCCGGCTGTGAATTTTGCCGGGCATGTAGTGACCATCCGGCAGGTTGATCGTCTTCGCGGTGCTGGCCAGCGTGCGGATTCTGGAAGTCTCGGAGTTGTACTCAAAGACGAAAGCGTTGCCTTGTGGCGCGAGGTGATCGCCGATCGCCGAATAGTACTTGTTGCCGACGGCGAGCCCGTCTCCCCACACGCTCCACGGATGCCCGAGGTAGTTCTGCTCCGGGTAGTACAGCAGATCGATTCGCGACGGCGTCTTCGCAATTTCTACATCTGGAAGTAGATTTGCCTGCGGCTTCAGTGTCTCGGGCGACTGAATAGAGACAACGGTCTGCCCGCCGGGCAGACGAGGCGGCCACGTCAGCTCGACAGTCTGCCCGAGCGAAGGCCGGGCAAACGCTGAAAGTGCGAGACAGCAGAAGGTAAACCGCAACGTTGAT
>CALDJX010000510.1 GCA_937899075.1 uncultured Planctomyces sp.
CAGGACAAGATTCTGGATCATGAAAAAACTGTTCCAGAGAAGTACTCCCGCTCGATGATTCAATCCCCACGGACCGACGGCGAGTATCAGGACACCGTGCATCATCAGGCTGCTCCAGAGTGCCGCGTTTCGCGTCCGGGAAAACAGCAGGCCGATGCCGACAATCAACTCGCCCACAGGCAGCATCGCCGCGGCGATCTGCCATGTTCGATCGGTCCAGAATCGAGTCGAAATCCCAACGACGTCGCAAATGGTGCTCACAAATTTTGGACCGTGCGACTGCAGGAAACTCGCGTCGAGTTTCGACCAGGCCGACCAGACATAGATCGACGCAGTCAGCCACAGAATTGCACGGTGCGAAAACAAGTCGGACGATTGATTCTGAATCAAGCCGCCACTCCCAGACGATCCGACACCGCTGACAGGTACAGGCGACCGTTGCCAGAGCAGCGGAGTAAGAATCAGCAAGTGATACATCCAGGGTTGCAGGCAATGCTGATTCAGAAGAATCAGACCAGTCGCCATCACGACAAACAGTGATTCGCACACCTGCGCGACGCACAGGCCTCGAGGTGACACGGAGCCGCGAACAATTCCCGCACCGATCAAACAGACATCGACCAGCAACGCAGAAATCAATACTCCGCTGAGAATCGGATCAACAAACCGTGGCACGGATGTCAGAAAACTGAAAAACGGAACGGGCGGAAAATCGGAGACAGCAAACCAAAGCCGCCACGTCGCAGCAATCAGAACGATCGCCGAGACGTCTCGCAGAAGACGCAGTTGGTTCAGCATGTGTGGCAAACTCGATCTATAGTTCAAACGGTTGACCGAGCAGTTGTTTCGTCGAGCTCCGGTCAGACTGATTCGTCACATTACAACTGTGGGCCATCCCGGACGCGACCGAGGGCTCACTGTCGCGAAGAAAGCGGCGATCTTCCACGCCGAGCGGACTGATGTCAGCCCCAGCCATCGAAATCGACAATCTGGTCGTGAGGTTTGGTCGCTTTACAGCGGTCGACGGGCTTTCTTTGACCGTGAATGAAGGCGAGCTGTTTGGCTTTCTCGGCCCGAACGGTGCCGGCAAAACGACGACTATCAAAGTTCTGATCGGCAGCCTGCGACCAACGTCGGGAGAAATTCGCGTCGCCGGATTTAAGATCCCGACCGAGTTCGACCGCGTCAAACAGCAGTTTGGATACGTGCCCGACACAGAGAATCACGTCGAGGAGTTTACCGGCCGGGAAAACCTCGAACTGTTCGCGCGGCTTTATGACATGCCACCGTCAATCGTCGACGAATCGCTGGCAAAATTGGAATTGTCCGAAGCGGCAGACGTTCTTGTCAGTGCCTATTCAAAAGGAATGCGTCGCAAGCTGCTGATCGCTCGCGAGATCATGCACCGTCCAAAGATTCTGTACTTCGACGAGCCGACCGCGAACCTCGATGCACACTCGACCGAAGTCGTCCGTGAGCTGCTTCGCGACCTCGCGTCTCAGGGCACGACAATCTTCCTGACGACTCACAACATGGAAGAGGTCGAGCAAATCTGCGACCGCGTCGCGATTCTGTGTCGAGGCCAACTGGTCGAATGCGACACGCCGACCAATTTCGTGACGCGTCACGCGGTGCGGATCGTGAAAGCACAGTTCGAACAGCAAGGCGAAGTCGTTCGAGAGTCGCTCGACCTGGACCTCGACGACCAGCGTGAACGTTTGGCTGAAATCATTCGAACGGAAAAATGCGTCAGAGTTCACTCGCAGGAATTCGACTTTCAGGACGTCTTTCTCAAGATCACGGGGCAGGCCTACACATGATCCGCTCCCGCATGATCAAAATCCTGCTCGACCGCGAGTTTCGCCGATTGAGAAAAAACCCGTCAGCCTTGATGCTGCTCGGCCTGCTTTCGGCCGTCGCTCTGCTGATGGCGACGAGCCGTCCCGTTTCAAACAATGGCGATCAACCAGGTGCAAACGGCGCGTCGCAAGCGGCGGTCGACGTGTGGCTGATTTACGACCAGCGTTCCCGGTGGCTCGACCATCTGACTGAAAATCTCCCGGACACGCCCACGATTCGAATTGTCCATCGTGACCGAGTCCCCATTGAAAACGGCACATGGAAGCTGCCGTCGCGTGACGCCGCCGTCGAAATTGTTTACGGCGACGAATTCGAGACCAGCCAGGGTTCGGCATTTGGAAAGGTCGTCCTGAACGGCCGGTATCCCGGTAAAGACGCGAAGGTACTCGCACCGTTCTGGAATTGGTTCTGGCCGACACTCACCGAGTATCACACTCAGGGATTACGTTTCGAACAATCATCCGAGCCGTTCAACGCTCAAGCATCCGACGTACCAGCTTCGCTCGAAGACACATCCGTCGCGGATCTCGTCACCAACGAACTCATCGCGACGATGCTCCTGCTGATTGTGATGTTCTTTGCGTGCTGCCACCTGCTGGTTTCATTCACCGCTCAGGATCGTGAACGCGGCACGCTGGCGGCGCTGGTGCTGAGTCCGGCTCAAACGTCCGAAATCCTGCTGGCCAAATTCATTTTTCATCTATTGATCTCACTCGGCGGGTGCGTGTCCATCGTCGCGATTCTGAAGCCCATCGTGCTCACGCAACCGGTGCTGTGGCTGGTCGTTCTGCTGACGAGCATCGGACTGATGTGCGTCGGAACGTGCATCGCAACGCTGGCGAAAACGCAGGCGTCAGCGGCGTTGCTCGCGTTGTGCTACATGCTGGGCGGAACCGTGCTGTTCTACCTTTCGACGAAGTTCACCGCCTTCCACTTCCTCAAACAACTCGCGTTCGAGAATTACACTTTCCCGATTCTTTTCGCGACGATGAAGAGGCCGGTCAACGTGTTTAACGCTCCCGGACTGGGCACGATGTTTCTGCTGGTGGGAGCGTGGATCGGCATCGCTCGGTCGTGCTTCTATCGCTACGGCTGGCGATAGCCTCACCACTCAAGAGAAAAAATCGCAGAGGACGGAGAGGTCTCGCAGAGAAAGTGGAGAGCAATACGATTCTCCCCGTCCTCTGCGCTCGTCACCTCTCCGACCTCTGCGATTTAACTTTTCAAACAGCAAGCTTACGGCTTCTCGCTGTTGTCGCAGGTGCAGACGATCTTCCCGCAGCCGGGGCAGCCGCCGCCGTATTTCTTCAGGAACGCAGCTTGAAGATCGACTCCCGCGACGTTGGCAATCGTCGCCAGCCATGCCAGAACGTCGGCGAATTCAAACGCCAGGTCATCCGTTGCCGGCCCGCCAGCAGCTTCGTTCTCGCGAAGCGCTGAAGACAGCTCGCCGACTTCTTCCATCAGCCACATGAACGTACCGGGGATTCCGCGAGCTTCATCTTTGTCGCCATACATTTCCTGAATCAGCGACTGCATCTGCGCGAGACTCAGTTCCTGCTGCGGTCCGTCTGGGTTGGTCACTCCGGAAGCTCCTCTGGCTGAATCAATGGCTCTGTTTCGTTCGGATCAGTGCGAATGTGGAAGCTAACGACTTGCCCGAGTTTCTGGAACACGTGCGTTGCGTTGCGATCTCCGATCTGAGTTCACTACGCTCGCCACTTCCTGATCGAACCCCACCTCAACTCCCCTGAGATATCACCACAGGAGCACTCACCATGCAGGACGAAACGACTCAGAAACACGCTGACAACCAGGGAACAGATGGCACCGTCGGCCGCCGAACTTTCCTGAGCGCCGCCGCCGGAGTTGCCGCCAGCGCGGCCGCTTCCCTGGCAGGATCGGCTTCGGCCCGCGACTACGGCCCGAATGCACAGCCAGCGGGTTATCCGGACCCGGACATCGTCGTGCTGGACGATCGCTTTAAGAAGTACGCACTGGGCAACACGCCGATTCAGCGGCTCTTCCACAGCAAAGACATGTTGTGGACAGAAGGCCCTGCATGGAACGGCTCGGGCAAGTACCTTGTCTGGAGCGACATCCCGAACAACGTGCAGTACCGCTGGCTCGAAGAAGACGGACACGTCAGCAAGTTTCGACACCCGTCAAACAACAGCAACGGCAACACGTTCGACTTCCAGGGTCGGCAGATTTCGTTCGAACATGGAACTCGCCGAGTCGCCCGCTACGAGTACGACGGTACGATCACCGTGCTTGCTGACAGTTTCGAAGGCAAGCGGCTGAACGCTCCCAACGACGGAGCAGTCCACCCCAACGGCGACATCTGGTTCACCGATCCCGGATACGGCAGCCTGATGAATTACGAAGGCCACCGCGCCCCGAAAGATGCCGACTGGCCACGTCCTTACATCAAGGAAGCGATCTACCGAATCGACGGAAAGACTCTGAAGGTCCACAAAGTCGCTGACGACATCTTCAAGCCGAACGGCCTGTGCTTTTCGCCTGACTACAAGAAGCTGTACGCCGCTGACACCGGATCGTCGCACTACGAGGAAGCCACGAAGAACATCCGCGTCTGGGACATCGTCGAGGAAAAGGCGCTCAAGAATGGTCGCCAGTTTGCGTCGATGGAACTCGAACTGAACGGCGAAGTCGTCGCCGGCCAGGCCGACGGAATCCGAGCGGACGAAGACGGCAACATCTGGTCCAGCGCCGGCTGGGTCGGAGAGGGATACGACGGCTGCCACATCTTCGCAGCAGAAGACGGCGCCAGAATCGGCCAGATTCGTCTGCCGGAAATCTGCTCAAACGTCTGCTTCGGCGGCACCAAAAGAAACCGCCTCTTCATGACGGGCAGCCAGTCACTCTACGCGGTCTACACCGAAACCAAAGGCGCTCACATTACTTAAGCGTCGAACGCGATCCGCAAACTAAAAGAACGCAGAGTTCGCTGAGGACTCGCAGAGACAAAGGAGAACTCTCCTTTCCTCTGCGTCTTTTTCCTCAGCGACCTCTGCGTTCAATCTTTTACGAAGGTTTAGTCTGAGTCGTCTGATCGATCGCTAGCTGACTTGATCGTACGATAGCGGATGGAGAAATAAACAATCCAAAAAATGACCAGAACGACTGTGGAAGCAGCTACAAGCGAAACGTGCTCCTCTCGCGAGTTTCGCCAAAATGTAAGCAGGAACCCCGCTGTCGCCACAGCACAGCACACGTCCCCAAATAGTTTGGCAGGCCTTGGTTCTGATCGCCGATCGTTAGTCATCGCGACTTCCCTCACTGAAACACCGTCGTCCAGGTTTCCGAAAAGCGTTCACGAGTTCTGTCACTTTTTCAGAACCAGCAGCTCGACCTTTCGAAATTCACACGGATGACTTTCGGACTGCAGCGAGATCGTGCCTCCGCTGAGCATTGCTCCGCCGTTGGCTTCGATCAGTGTCTTGCCGACTTCTTCTGAGTCGTCGAGTTGTGGCTTGTTGTATTCAAGAACGACTTTGCCTTCGTAGAGGCAGCGCATGACTTCGTTGCCTCGAACTTCGACTTCGCACGTCACCCACTGGTCGCCGTGGTAGGTTTTTGATTTAGCCTTCGTGCAGTGCCGCTTCACCAGTTTGCCGTCCATCTCGACGTGCGTGTATGGCGTGCAGAGGTTTCCGGTCGTTCGCTCAGCTTTGCCGTCTCCACCGAGAATCTGAACTTCGATCGACGCAGGAAAGTCCTGATCGAGAGCCATGGTTTCCGGTTTCTGACCGTGCAGCATCAGGCCACTGTTTCGAAACGCCCAACCAGGACCGCCTTTGGCCTGCTCACCGACGAACCGATACTCGACTCGAAGCCGGTAGTGCGAAAACGATTCTTTGTAGAACAGGTGGCCGAAGCGTTCGCCGAATTCGTCGTATTTGTCATAGCCGACTTTCATCACGCCGTCTTCGACTCGGAACGTGTTGTTGAAGTTCTCGCCAGCTTTGTGATGCCTGATCTTCGGAATCCATCCATCGAGATTCTTACCGTTGAACAACTGGATCCACTCGCCGGATTTGGTGTCTTCAGCGATCGAAATCGTGGAACACAGCATCAATGAAAAAGCAGCGAGCAAAATTCGCGATACGTTCATGGTTACCTTCTTAATTATTGATTGAGACGACACCGTCATAACTACCGTTTGCGGTTCCAGGATTCAGCAGAACCATACACGCTGGTTAAAAGCAGAGCGAACAACAGACCGGAAGCAAATCCGCCAATGTGTGCTCCGTAGGCAATGCCCGCCGCCGTTTCTGTCGCGACTGAGTAAATGTCAAATCCGATTCCGACTAAAGCGTAAAGCACTAACTGCGACGGGGGGATCGGATGCGCGAGCGGAAAAACGTCTGGCCAGGGCAACGTCCACCGCAGCGCCAATCCGAAGTACACGCCTTCGAGACCGGCGACGCTTCCGGAGGCTCCGATGATTGGGATCATCGAATTCGGCGACATGTAAATCTGAGTCAGGTTTCCGATGGCGCCACAAAGCAGACACAGAGCCAACGCCCACCAGTTTCCAAGCAGCCGTGAGACCAACGAGCCAAAGGCCCACAGAAAAACCATGTTGCCGACGACGTGCCCGGGACCTCCGTGCAGAAATATCGGCGTAAACAGCCGAGCCACCGCCGATAACAATTCCGCGGTGACTCCATCGACGGAAACAGTGGCCAGCCCGTTTCGAAATTCGAGTGGCACGGCCCCGAAGTCCGGCGACAATCTGAGACTGAACATGTCCTGAATTAGAAAAATCACCAGGCACAAGGCGATCACCGCCACGATTGGAGGATGCGGTACCAGGCGAAGCTGATTCAGATAATTCTTCATTGTGGCACTTTGTCTAAAGAATGCCGGGCGACCGACGCGGATCACCTTTGCCAACAGACGATCGATCTGCCGTGCTGTTCTCAGGGCAGCAGACTTCAATCGATAACTTCATCGATCGATCCCAACGCGTTCTGCGCGGCGTTCTGCTCGGCCTCTTTTTTACTCGGCCCCCAGGCGGCCGGAAAAAGTTGAGAACCGATCGCAGCGGCTATCTGAAAACACTTCGCGTGATCCGGCCCTTTTTCATCGAGCATTTTATAAGCCGGCGTCTCCCCATAACTCTTTTGAGCGATCTGCTGAAGTTGGCTCTTGTAGTTCTGGCCGTGCGTTGATTTGCCTACGCGAGACACTTCGTCACGGAGCGTATCCACGACGAACTTCTTCGCGGCCGCCCAGCCACCATCGAGGTAAATCGCGGCGATGATCGCTTCAAACACGGCCGCCAGCACTGAACTCGGAATGCGATCGTGAATCGCCAGTCCTTTGCCGAGCAAGAGGAAGCGGTCGAATTTCAGAGCGTCGCTCATCTTCGCGCAGGTTTGCCGGCTGACAACGGCCGACTTGATTCGAGTCAGCTCGCCTTCGGAATAGTCCGGGTACTTGTCAAACAGGTGCTCGCAAACGGCGGCCCCCATG
>CALDJX010000511.1 GCA_937899075.1 uncultured Planctomyces sp.
GACGCCTTTTTCGTGCCAACATCAACTCTGAAAATGTGCGAAACTAGAACTAAGTTGTCGTTGTTCGATTCTGAAAGCAGTTGTGTTATGAGTCTGTTCCCTCGACTGATGGCGATCATCCCGTTCGGCATTGGGATGACCGTTTTGATTTCGCTCTGGTCAGCCCCGTTCGGAGCGTTTCACTCGCCGCCGCTTTTCTTCCGAGTTTTCGGCAGCTTCATTGCACTGGCGTTCGTGCTGACCGGCATCGGAATCTTCGTCGGCGCCGGGAAGATTGGCGATCCGCGTCGCATGGCTCAGACGCTTCAGGAAATGCAGAAGGAACTCGCAGGGAATCAGCCGAAGCGTGGTACGTCGTCAGGTGAGACGGCTGATACATCCTCGTCGAAAGTTGGTTATGACTGCCCGAACTGCGGGGCGGCTCTTGGCAAAGAGGCTGATGTTTCGCCCAGTGGGGATGTGAAGTGTGGATATTGCGAACGATGGTTTAACATTCACAGCGCGGGCTGATCGAGCATCGAACAGCCAACTTTGAGCACTCAACACCGAACGGATTATTGAATGATCACGAGGATCACCGGGAAACTGGTTCAGCTTGGCGACACGGCCGCGACAATTTCTGCTGGGCCGTTTGAGTACGAAGTTCTGATTCCAGAGTTCGTGCGTCGGCAGTTGCAGCCGCTGATCAATCAGGAAGTCAGCCTGCGGACCATTGAGTATCTTGATGGCAATCCTCAGCAGGGTCGGCTGACTCCGCGAATGGTCGGGTTCATGAACGATGCCGAGAAGGAATTTTTCGGGATCATTTGCCAGGTCGACGGCGTCGGTGTCAAGAAGGCCCTGCGTGCGATGGTGCGTCCCGTTCGGGAAGTCGCGACGGCGATCGAGGAACAGGATGTCAAACAACTGACCACCTTGCCCGGCATTGGTGCAGCGATGGCCGAGCGTATCGTTGCCAAGCTGCGTCGCAAGATGGCCAAGTTCGCTTTGCTGATTGATCGTGACATGCCTGGCGGTCAGACGCAGCGTCCGTCGATCGTTGAAGATGCTTACGAAGCAATGTTGAGCCTCGGCCACAGCACGTCGGAAGCTCGCGAAAAGGTCGAAGCGGCTATCGAGAGTAAGCCCAAAGCCAAGTCTGTCGACGAGTTGCTGATCGAGGTCTACCGTAGCAATCGAGAAGGTTAAGTCTGGGTGGCGCAATGCCGGACAGTGAGATTTCGAAGTTGGTTGCGGCCGAGTTTCAGCATTTGCTCAATGAGTCGATGCGAAAGATTCGACATTGCGTCGGTCAGTTGAGCGATGAACAAGTCTGGCAAAAGCCGGACGACGAGCTGAACAGCGTCGCCAATCTGTTGCTGCATCTCGCTGGAAACATCCAGCAGTGGTGCGTCGCTGGAATTCTTGAACAGCCTGATGACCGCGATCGATCCGCCGAGTTCGCAGCGACCGATGGACTGACCGGTGCCGAACTGCTGCGCCGACTGGAAACGGTCGTCACGGAATCGCT
This sequence comes from uncultured Planctomyces sp., assembly GCA_937899075.1. Taxonomy (GTDB): domain Bacteria; phylum Planctomycetota; class Planctomycetia; order Planctomycetales; family Planctomycetaceae; genus JABMPE01. The sequence continues at coordinate 1,511 of CALDJX010000511.1, forward strand.
CGGAGTCATTCAGAAGCTGGATGCGGCGTCGCTCGGTCATGCTCGGCAGATTCAGGGCTTTGACGTCACGGTGATGCAGGTTCTGTTCCACACCGTTCCGCACTTCGTCGGGCATACGCACCAGATTCTGATGCTGACGCGGCTCGCCCTCGGCGAACAGTATCAGTTTGAATGGTCACCGGAGCAGACCCGAGCCGGCGTCCCACTTTGATTCGGCATTTCGTAATTCTCCTCCGCGTGAGTTATACCTCGATCGCTTTCTCGCCCATTGGCGAAGCGTCTGTTTTGTTGGTGTCGAGAGTTGACTGGTTTATGCGCGATTGACGGCGCGTCATATCGCCGCCGCGATCTTCTATTGCGGCGGAAATTGTGCGGACACGTTCGACTGTGGACGCCAGAACGGGAAATTGCATGTCAGATATCGATCCCAATGTTCTGTTGAATCAGCTTGCACGTTACACCGCAAACGGTGCGTTGAACTCGCAATATTCGTTGCCCGTTCTGGGGCGGCTGGCTGATGCGACGCCTCCCCTGAATGGTGGGGAATTGATCGAGGCATTGCTGCAGCATGGCGACCCCGCCGTTGCTGGAATGGTTCCTCGGGTGCAGGCGGCTCGACATTCGGCAGCGGCTCAACTGCACGCCGCTCGACGAGACAAACGTCTGTCATTGACGCAAACGGTGGCCGAACAGTTTCCGATACTCGCCGATCTGCCTCTTGATGTTCAGCCTGGTTGGACCACTCTCGAGCGCCCCTTGAAGCGGTTGGTGAGTGCTCTTTCAGTTGGGCGCGACGCTCGGTTCGCAGCCGCACGTCAGAGCGAAGCTCCGCGAACTGCAGCGGCGCTCGAATTGGCGCTTGCTGAAATACTGAATGATTCGGACGCTCCGGTTTTTCCACCAGATCGCCGTTTCGTCGTGTCGGTAGTCAAGCAGGCCCGCCCGCACTGTGCTGACGATCCTGAGGCGACGCTCGCGTTGGATCGACTCCAGACTCACATTGATCAGCTGCGGGAAACGGACGAGTCCGCCGTCAAAGAAGTGCTCGACAATCTGCCGAGGGCGGGGGTGATTCTGGCCAGTCTTGATGAAGAGACCGTGCTGGATGAACTCGTGCAGCGGCATCGGGAATCGGTGACGAGCGGTGACGGGTATCGGTGGCTCGATGAGCTTTGTACGCGGCCCGGTGTCAATGCAGCTCGTCGGCTGGTCGACGTTCTGCAGACAAACGACGACCGCGAGCGAGCGTCGCTGATATTTACGCTTCGCGATGGTCCGCGAAATCTTTCCGGCTGGTCCGGATGGAAAAACTGGCTGCTTCAAAGTAGCCGAGTGCTGCAGAGACAGCAGGAAGAACTGGGCCGAATTGGCCAGCGGAGTCCGATGGAAGTGCTGGTCCTGTGGTCCCGACAGCAATCCGGAATGCATCCCGAAGTCGAGACGGCTCTGGAAACCTGGTGCCGTGCTCATGCTCCGGAAATTGATGCTGATCGTTTCGTCGAACGGTGGGAAACGCTCATTCCGGAAGAAGAACTCAGCGGTCTGCTCGGAGCTGACTACGTCCTTGAGGATGAGTTCTTTCACGAGGAAGAGCTGGCGGAACCTGCTCAGGTCGATGAATTGTCGCAGGCTGATCAAACAGAATCCGTGCAGCGCGCCGTCGCGTCGGCAGTGTCCTCGCAACCGGTAGATTTGCCGAAGGCGTCTGCTCCGAAACCGGCTCAACACATCGGGCCGCCACCGCCGTCGGTGTGGCGTGATCACGTGCAACCGTTCTTCGCCGAGAACTGGTACATGGTGGCGGGCGTGCTGATGGTGATTGCCGGAAGTTCGCTGCTGGCATGGTACACGTGGGATAAGCACTGGGCGGTTCGCTACACAATCATGCCGACACTCCTGGCAGCGTTCACCTGGGCTTTGGGGGCGATGGGCACCTGGGTCGAACGTCAGGACAAACAGTTCGAAGGCACGTCGGCGATTTTGCGTGGAGCGGCGATCGCGCTGCTGCCAATCAATTTTATGGCGATCGCGCTTTTGTCGAACGACGAGCAGGTGGGACAGAAAGTGCTCGTCGTTCCGCTGCTGGGGATGGTCTATTTGTCGCTCGGTTCCTGGGGGCTGAAGACGTGGTGCGGGCGAATTCACGAATCGCTCACCTGGCTGCTGGGTGGGACCTTGTTGCTGCTTAATAGTCTGGTGATGGTCGGGCCGGTGGCTCAGGCGTTCGCGGGAGTCGGCGGCGAGCAACTCAACGTGATCATGGGTGTGGGCTTTCACATCGGATTCCTCGTGATGGCTGGAGCGGTGATTCGCTTTTCAGAAAGCGTGCTCACGCAGGAGATGGCCAACGAGCGGCGCGTTCCCTGGTTCTTTGGTGCAACGCTGGTCGTCACGTTTCTGCAGGTCTTCGGCTGGGTGCACGGATACTTGAAGCACCTGCCACACGTCTGGACTTACGCGCCGATGGTCATTCTGACGGGCTGGCTGGTGCTGCTGACAGAACGCCGCGCTCGAGAACTGACGCGTCGGCAGTCGCAACTTGGCGGCGAATCGTTCCTGGGGTTTGCACTGATTCTGCTGGGAACGCTGATGGGAACCACTCAGCTAGAGATTCGCGTGCTGTCGTTCACGATGGCGGGCATCGTCTGGATTTATCAGGCAGTTGGGCGTCAGTCGAAAATTCACGAATGGATTGGCCTGACCATTTTGATGCTCGCCGTAGCGTCGATCGGCATGCTCGAACAGTTTCCGCAGGAATGGTTGCCAGCGTTGGGACTACTGGCAGCGGCAATTCTTGGCGGCCTGCATCACTTCTTCAGACTTCGAAAATTCGAATCGATCAGCCAGTCCGCAATCGGCGTCCAGGTGACAGTGCTGATGCTGACGGCCATCGTTGCTGGATTGTGCCAGTGGCGGTTTCAGACTCCACCGATCTACACCGGCGAATGCCTGCTGATCATCGTGGTGTGGTTTTTCTGGCGAGCGTTTCGCGACAGTCAACTGCGCTGGGTGCATTCAGCGATGTCGGTGTGCGCTCTGTCGTTGTTGTACCTCGGCTGCGTTGACATGGAAGGTCGCAGTCTCGAAGGCAACACGCTTGTCTTCGGACTTTCAGCGTTATCGATTCTCTGGCTGGGAACTCTGGCCGTCACTCGGTCCAGTCTGTTGTTGCGTGCTCGCTCGACGGTGCTCTGGGTTTACGGATCACTGGCGGTTGCGGCCATGGTGTTGCGAGTGGTCGTTGAACACGATGCTCCCGTCAGTGCTGACTGGCTGCACAACGGGATGGACTATTTGGGGCCATTCCTGATGGCCGGCGTGCTGGTTGCGGCGACGTATTTTTCACGATCGCTTATCCCGGCGATGATGGCGATGGTCATCGTCGTCATCCTGTTTCCCGAGCTGAAAGCGAACTTTCGCGCGACGTTCGACCAGTTCAGTTGGGGGACCGGTCTCGGCAGTGCCTGCAGCGCGCTGGGTTTACTTGTGGTGTCTTTCCCGCTGCGAGGAGCAGGCTTCCTCAAAAATCTCTCCGAGGGCGATCGGTTTTTCGATCGGACGCTGTTCCCTCTTCGGCGCTACGATCACAAGCTGTTTACATGGCCGCTGGTGGCGTCGGCCGTCTTTCTGATTTCACGAGTCGACTCGTGGGTTCTGTTGAAAAACCTGTTTGCCGACGGTGTCGGCCTCAAAACGTCAATCGCTATCGGCGTGACTTCAGTCTGTTGGACTCTGACAGCGGTCTACGCTCGCGAGTACCGGCGATCGGTCATCGGGTCTTACCTCGGTGGCCTGTTTCTGCTGATCAGTCTGCTGTGTGGGCACTGGCACCTTACCGAAAATCCTCACTGGTATGGCCCTGTGCTCGTAGCCGGGATCGTTCTGCAAATTCTGTTTTTTGCGTACACATCGCAGAGAACCAGATTTGAATGGGTTGAGACGACGCTCGTCGCGCCAACCCGGTCGATGTTGAGTGGCGGCAGCGTGATTGCGGGCAGTTTCTGCATCGTGTCACTGCTGGCTGGTCGGGAAGTCACAACGCTGCTGCCGCTGATGATTTTTGTCGGTGGACAACTTGTGTGGCACGGGCTGCGAACAAAGCAACACGCGTTCGGTGGGCTGTTGTTCTTTCTCGTCTGGGTCGCGTTGCTGGCAACGGTTCCGGGAGAACAGTCACTGCTGTTTCGACTGTCCGTCACGCGAGCGTTCTGGCCGACGATCGGATTGTTACTGGCCATCCAGGTTACGCACCTTTGTCTGGAATTCAAAACGGGAATTCATGACAGGCTCGCGCCGCTACTCCGGCCTTTCAACGTCGTCGGAAGTTTGATGACGGTCTTCATCTCGATGGGCGCGATGGGCGATTCGATCTTCGTCGTCGAGCTCTCATCGACTCAGTTGTTCTTCGTGGTTGCGGTCGTCGTCATGACCGCGAGGGCTCATCACTCGGCATTGCTGGGACTGTTCTCGTGCTTGCTGAGTTACCTGCTCGTTTGCCATCCCGAACTGCAGGAAATCAGCGGCAACGCAATTTTTGAGCGACTGGAACTTCTGACGATGCCGTGGCGGATGAGCCTGCTCGCTCTCGCGATGGTTCTGGTTGGTCATGCCGGACGGCTGTTAAGTGTTCGTCGTCCTGTGATCGTGCGGGGAGCATTTTCGGTGTCGTTTTTCCGAATGCCGGATGCGGCCGTGGTTTTCATTCCGGCCATCGCGTTTGCTTTGCTGGCGACGGTCTATCACACGGTCAGCGGCGAGCTTCGCGAGCAACCGGTGCAACTGGTCACTCCGTTTCTCGCCGCAGCGACGCTGGCAGTCATCGGCTGGTCATGGCAACGCAGCCTGTTTTACGCGATCGGAACTCCGCTGTTGACGCTGGGCAACGTTCACATCATCCGAGTCTTCTGCGGAGACTACCTGCGAGGGCACGGCCTGTCAGAAATTCATCTCGTCTGCCTCGGACTGGCGGCCAGTCTGCTTGAAGCAACACTCATTCGACGACTCGTGGCACGGAAAACGATCACCGCCTACGTGAATCGAGCCAGTCTGGTGCTGGCAGTACTGGTACTTTCGCTGTTGAGTGCCAACTATTTCGTGCATCCCAACCTGGCTCAGATTCCAGCGTTTCGGTTTGTCGTTTCCGGGGCGATGGCGTTGCTGGCTGGCTGGTACTTCCGCCGGGCCGCACGGCATCCCGCCGACGGCGAACAGGAATACGTCGACTGGTGCGAAGGTTTTTATCACTTCGGAGTGACACTGGCGATCTGGTGCGCGGCGTTGCTGATTCCAGGGCTACGGCAACCGGCGACAGCGATCTTCGCGTTCGGATTGCCAATTGCCTGGTTCTATTTTCGATCAGAAACTGACTTCCGCAGCGGGCTGGATTCCGGACGGCGATATCGGAATTCCGCGACGGTTCTAAGCTTCACGATTCTGGCATTTTACATTTGCCGTGGCTTGTTCCAGATGATTCTGTTTCCGAATGAGCCAGTTATTCAGACCGACTACTACCATCTCAATGCGCCGCTGGTGATGGTCGTCGCTCTGATTCTGTTACGACTGCACGGCCTCGGCGGTAATGCCTGGCTGGCGTTCTATGGTGGCCTTTCGCTGATGGTCGGCAGCTATTTCACGCTGACGCTGTTGCCTCGGACGAGTCCGTTCGATTTTCCAATGGCGGCCGCGTGGTGCGGGATTGGACTCGCGCATTTCTGGATTCTCTTCAGCACTCACCGTTCTCCGGCACGAACAGCCATTCAGCGACTGGCGGCAATTGACGAGGCTCAGTGGTTCGCGCTCCGACGTTCGTGGGGAGTTTGCCTTCAAGTCATGGTGCAGGGCCTCGTGCTGTGGGGG
>CALDJX010000512.1 GCA_937899075.1 uncultured Planctomyces sp.
CAAAGCAGCATGGCGTCGCGGATCGAGTGATCGGAATCGGCCGAAACGCTGCACGGCTCCAATCGGCAGTCGACGCGGGCGTGATCGATGAGTTTCTCACGGAACTGCCCGCAGGCGACGCGCCGTGGACGATGGCTGTTATCGGCACACCCGTTGACCGGATCGCCGCGGACGTTCAGCGAATCGCGGCAGTCAGCCAGCCCGGCACCTTGATCACCGACGTTGGCAGCGTCAAAGGCTCGATCTGTGATGCCGTTCAGGCGGCGAGGTTGCCGGATGGAGTTTCGTTCGTCGGTGCTCATCCTCTGGCCGGTTCGCACGAAACAGGATTCGAGGCCGCTCGCGCCGACCTGTTCGACGGCAAAGTCACCGTCGTGACGCCGAATCCTGCCGGCGACGAAGCAGCAAACTCCGCGATTCGCACGTTTTGGGAGCAGCTTGGTTCGCGGATCATCGAAATGTCGCCGGCCGAGCATGACGCAGCCCTCGCAATGACAAGCCATCTTCCGCACGTCGCCGCCGCGGCGCTCGCAGCGACGTTACCTGAAATGTTTCAGCAGCTTGCGGCCAGCGGTTTTAAGGACACGACACGAGTCGCAGCGGGCGATCCTGATTTGTGGGTCGCGATTCTGCTCGATAATGCCGCCGCGGTGAGTACCAGTCTGGACTCGTTTTCGAAGTCGTTCGCAAAGTTTCAGGCTGCCGTCGAGAATCGTGACGCCGACGAGTTGAAAAAGCTTCTGCAAGTCGCGAAAAGAAACCGCGACGCCCTGTGATGCCGTCGGCCAGAAATTCCGGAACACTCATAAACGCTGATGTTCACTAATTGCTGGCCCATTTTCGTAGGGTGCGTCTTGACGCACCATCGATTCGCGTGAGACGTTGGTGCGTCAAGACGCACCCTACACCACTGCTATTTAGCGACGGTTAGCGTTTATTAGCGTTCCAACCACGTCGAGTTACAACCGAGATCTTTGGAGTTGCCCATGCTTTGGGAAGTGGAAATTCGTCCGGCAGCCGGTCAAGTGGACCGCGAAGGTGCGCGAGTCCTTGCGGAATGTTCCGGACTGGGACTGCAGTCTGTATCCACGGTTGAGGCGGCTCGCTCGTTCATCCTTCAGGGTGAACTGGCGGACGATGTCGTGACCCGAGTCAGCAGGACGTTGCTCGCAGACGGTGTGGCCGAATCGTTCTCGATTCACCAGCTCGATGCCGCGGCGGGTGGTTCGTCGAACGGCTCGAACGGTGGCCAACTGCTGAACGTGCTGTTCAAGGACGGCGTGACGGACAACGTCGCCAACAGCGCGTTGAAGGCGATGAAAGATCAGGACGTCTCCGTTGAAGCGGTCGCGACCTGTCGCAAGTACTGGGTGAACGACGGCGCCTCCGAAGCGGAAATCGGCCGCCTGTCAGCCAAGGTCCTGTCCAACGACGCGATCGAGCATGTGGTCAGCGGCCCGTTGCAGATGGACCGAATTTCGCTCGGCGGCGAATACAAATTCAAGCTCACCCACATTTCCATTCGGGAGATGGGCGACGACGCGCTGGAGCAACTCAGCAAGGACGGGCAGCTTTATCTCAGCCTCGAAGAAATGCGCACGATCAAGCAGCAGTTCGTCGAGCTGGATCGAGACCCGACAGACGTCGAACTGGAAACCGTCGCGCAGACCTGGAGCGAGCATTGTTCGCACAAGACGCTCGCCGGTCGGATTTCCTACGAAGATGAAAACGGCCCGCGGCAGTTCGAAAACATGCTGAAGGAAACGATCTTCGCGGCGACCGTTTCAATTCGCGAAAGTCTGGGCGACGACGACTGGTGCATCAGCGTTTTCAAAGACAACGCCGGCATCGTGACCTTTGACGACAAGCAAAGTGTCTGCATCAAAGTCGAAACTCACAATCACCCGTCGGCGCTCGAACCTTACGGCGGAGCGAATACCGGACTCGGTGGCGTAATTCGCGATCCGCTCGGAACCGGTCTCGGCGGCCGGCCGGTTTGCAACACGGACGTCTTCTGCTTCGGTCCGCCGGATTATCCACACGACAAGTTGCCTCGCGGAGTCCTGCATCCGAAAGCGGTGGCTCACGGAGTCGTGGCTGGCGTGCGGGATTACGGAAACCGCATGGGCATTCCGACGGTTAACGGTGCAGTGTATTTCGACGAGCGATACCTCGGAAACCCGCTCGTCTACTGCGGCAACATCGCGATGATTCCAGTCGGTAAGAGCGAAGGCGAAGCTTCCCCCGGCGATCTGATCGTCGCCGTCGGTGGCCGAACCGGTCGAGACGGCATTCACGGCGCGACGTTCTCGTCAGGCGAACTGGATGAAGACAGTGAAATGCGATCGGCCGGCGCGGTGCAGATCGGAAATGCCATCACCGAGAAGATGGTGATGGACGTAATCCTGGAAGCTCGCGATCGGGAACTTTATTCAGCGATCACCGACTGCGGCGCCGGCGGGTTCAGCAGCGCCGTCGGAGAAATGGGCGAAGAAACCGGAGCGGAAGTCTGGCTCGACAAATGCCCGCTCAAATACACCGGTCTGAGTTACACAGAAATCTGGATCAGCGAAGCGCAGGAACGCTTGGTGCTGGCGGTTCCGGAAGCCAACGTCGAAGAGTTCGTAAAACTCTGCTCATCAGAAGACGTTGAAGCGGCAGTCATCGGCCGGTTCACCGATACCGAGCGGCTCGTGCTGAAGTACGGCGAGCACGAAGTTGCCGACATGACGATGGCGTTTCTGCACGACGGTCGACCGCCGGTCATTCGAAAAGCAAGTTACAAACCCGCGGAAGAAACTCCGCTGGCGACTCCGAAGAAGGCTCGCTTCGACGACGACCTGAAGTCGATTCTCGGCTCACTGAATGTCTGCAGCAAAGAGTGGATCATTCGTCAGTACGATCACGAAGTACAGGGCGGCAGTGTTGTGAAGCCGCTCGTCGGTGTGCATCGAGATGGCCCCTCCGACGCCGCTGTTGTGCGACCGGACCTGGAGTCCAACAGAGGGTTGGTGATCAGTTGCGGAATGAATCCTCGACTCGGAGACGAAGACCCGTACTGGATGGCCGCATCCGCCATCGACGAAGCCGTCCGCAACTGCGTGGCCGTTGGAGCCGACCCGGCCCGGATCGCGATTCTCGACAACTTCTGCTGGGGAAACTGCGAGCGTGAAGAAACGCTGGGAACGCTCGTTCGAGCCGCCATCGCCTGCCAGGACGTCGCGATGGCCTTCGGAACGCCGTTCGTTTCCGGCAAAGACAGCCTCAACAACGAGTTTTCCTACGAAGACGAAAACGGCAAAAAGCAGACGGTTGTGATTCCGTCGTCGCTGCTGATTACGGCCCTGGGACAGATGGACGACGTCGAGCAGGCAGTAACGATGGACCTGAAAGCGGCGGGTAACAAACTGTTTCTTGTCGGGACAACATTCGAGGAACTCGGCGGCAGCCACTTTGCTCTCGTCAACGGTCTCGCAGGCGGAGCGGTCCCGATCGTCGACCTCGATCAGGCTCCGAAAATCTTCACAGCCATGCACAAAGCGAACACCCGCGGCCTGATCGAAAGCTGCCACGATCTCAGCGAAGGTGGCCTCGCTGTTTCCGCCGCCGAGATGGCTTTTGCTGGCGGCCTGGGAGTCGCTCTGAACCTGGCAGCACTCGCGGAAGCATCAGACATCGACAGCGATACCGTGCTGCTGTTTTCAGAAAGCAACACGCGGTTCCTCGTCGAAGTCTCCGAGCAGAACGCCGCCGCCTTTGCCGAAACACTCGGCGGTTTGCCGTGCGTCGAAGTTGGCGTCGTCAACGACGGCGACCAGTGCTCAGTCGTCGGCACCAGCGGTCAGACCGTGATCGAATCTTCGATTGAAGAACTCCGCCAGGTCTGGAAGCAGCCGCTTGCCTGGTAGTTGAGCAAGACCTTCAGGCCGTAGCCTGGGACGTGTCCCAGCAATGAATTCAAGCTGGGTCTCGACCCAGCCTACTCAATCGCTGGCAAGAAAGGCGATGTCGCCCCTACGTCAGCCCGCGTGTTCGTACTGGCGGACTGCCGGGATGACGCATTCGAGGATGCGTTTCTTAACTTCCATTTGGGTGCCGAGCGGGTTGATCGTGTGCACGATTTCCGGCGGGTAGTAGTCGAGGACCGGCCGCGTCATCTCGCGGTAAATCTCAAAGCGTCGGCGAATGATTCCCTCGTCGGCGTCGTCGGCTCGGCCTTCGGTCAGTGCCCGACTGCGAAGCCGTTCGAGAATCGGCTCATCAGACTCAGCTTCCAGGTGAACGACCGAAAGTACGTCGACGTAACTTTCAAGCAACTCGCATTGCCGGGGTCGCCTGGGGATTCCGTCAAGAATCAGTACGTCGGTGACGGGATTACAATGCCCGTCTGCGATCTGTGAATCGAGCCATCGCATCCACACCTGAACCGCCACATCGTCCGGCACCAGTTCGCCTCGATCGATCAGACCGAAGATGAGCCGTCCGTCGTCGCTTTCCGGATCCAGATTTCGAAAAATCGTTCCGGTCGAGACATGAAACATCCCGGTCATTGTGCCCAGCAGCGACCCTTGAGTTCCTTTTCCGACGCCGGGCATTCCGAACATCAGTACGGCAGGCAGTTTCGCCGGAGCACCTTCGGGAAGCGACAAGGCGACTTCGCCTGCGCGGGCCGGTTCCTGATCAGAGTCATTCATCTGCTGTTGCTCCAAGCTGCTCAACGCGCGAGTCCCTTCGAAACGGCGTTTTAACAGGCTGCCGCTGGATCGGCAATTTCGCGGAGCCGCATTCCTCAGTTCGGAGCGAGGCGAACATCGGAACCTGAAATCTGTCCCACTGGCGAGCACGACGGGCCACGCCTAGAATCTCCAGAATTACGTAGGCTGGAACAAGCACAGCGCAGTTCCGGCACATGCCAGGCGAAAATTTTGAACTGCCGGAACTGCGCTGTGCTTGTTCCAGCCTACAGAAACTTGCAGAGCGATGAGTACTGAAACGGCTCCACAAAAAGCGACCAGTCAGGTTCCCGATTCTTCCGGCAGATTTGGAGAGTTTGGCCGGCGATTCGTCCCCGAAACGCTGATGCACGCTCTGGAAGAACTGACGCGAGAGTACGAGCGGGCTCAACAGGATCCGGAATTCCTGGCCGAGCTGGACAAGCTGCTGTCGACATTCGTCGGTCGTCCGAACCCGCTGTACTTTGCCGAGCGGCTGACGGAACACTGCGGCGGCGCCCGCATTTATCTGAAGCGAGAAGATCTCAACCACACCGGCGCCCACAAGATCAACAACACGATGGGTCAGGTTCTGCTGACTCGGCGAATGGGCAAAAAGCGAGTCATCGCCGAAACCGGAGCCGGCCAGCACGGAGTCGCCACCGCCGTGGCGTGTGCCCGGTTCGGACTCGACTGCGTCGTCTACATGGGCGAAGAAGACATTCGCCGGCAGAAGCTCAACGTCTTCAACATGAAAATGATGGGTGCAGAAGTTCGAGCCGTCAGCAGCGGCTCGCGCACACTTCGAGACGCTATCAACGAAGCCATGCGGGACTGGATGTCGTCGGTCGAGCACACGCATTACATCATCGGATCAGTCGTTGGCCCGCATCCGTTTCCCATGATGGTCCGAGACTTCCAGGCAATCATCGGCCGCGAAGCTCGCCAGCAGTGTCTCGACGCAGAAACGCGACTGCCGGACGAAGTCATCGCCTGCGTCGGCGGCGGATCAAACTCAGCCGGCATGTTCTACCCGTTCGTCGATGACGAGTCCGTGGCTCTGACTGGAGTCGAAGCCGGCGGTCGAGGACCAGCTCCCGGCGATCATGCAAGCACGCTGACCTACGGCAACAAAGGCGTCCTGCACGGAAGTTACAGCTACGTTCTGCAGGACGAAGACGGCCAGACTCAGGACGTTCATTCGATTTCCGCCGGGCTCGATTACCCAGGCGTCGGCCCGGAACACAGCTACTGGAAAGACACCGGCCGAGTGAACTACGTCAGCGTGACGGACAACGAAGCGCTGGAAGCTCTGCAGACGATGGCGAAGCTGGAAGGCATCCTGCCGGCTATCGAAAGTTCGCACGCCATCGCACATACATTGAAAGCGGCAAAGCAGCGATCGAAGGACGAAATCATCGTCGTCTGCCTCTCCGGCCGCGGCGACAAAGACGTCTACGAAGTCGCCCGCCTCCTCGGCCAGGATTTAGACTAACTTTTAAACGTCATCCCGTAGGGTGTGTGGAGCCCCGGCGCAACGCACCATCAAATGCCCAGTGAGCCCGTACGTTCAACGCACCCTACCAACGCGAAGCAGCAAAACCGTGACTGAGCAGACTCGAATTGCGTCGACATTCGCCGCCCTAAAAGAAGATGGCCATCTGGCATTCATGCCGTTCATTACGGCCGGTGATCCGGATATGGATGCCACGCTGGCGGTGATCCGCGAACTCGGAGCCCGAGGCGTTGACCTGATCGAAGTCGGTTTTCCGTACAGCGACCCGATCGCCGACGGACCGGTGATTCAAGCGTCGTACACGCGAGCCCTCGACAAGGGGCTGCACGGCAACGACATCTTTGAAGGTGTGGCATCGCTGCCGACCGACGAACTTCCTGCCCTGGTCGCGATGGCTTCTTACGCCCTGCTCTTCCGCCGCGGCGTTGAACAATTCGTGAAACAAGCGGTCGAGGCCGGCTTTGCTGGATTCATCATCCCCGACCTGCCCGCTGACGAGGCAGAAGACGTCGGCAAGATCGTCCGAGCCCACGGTGCTGACCTGATTCAACTTGTTTCGCCGATGACTCCGAAAGATCGAGCGATCAGCATTCTGAAAGCCGCCAGCGGATTCGTTTACTGCATCTCGGTCGCCGGCACGACGGGCGTTCGAGATGACTTGCCGCCAGAACTGACAGAACAGCTCAACTGGCTGCGAACTCAGACGGATGTTCCGTTGGCAGTCGGCTTCGGCATCAAGGGACCCGAGCAGGTCGACATCTTGCGAGACGCTGCTGACGGCGTAATCGTTGGCTCCGCCATCGTCCGCATGATGGAGGGCCTCGGGAAATCGGCTGAAGGTGACGCATCCACTCTCGCGGAGATCGGTGCGTTTGCAGAATCAATGGTCCAGGCAACTCAAAAGAAGTAACGCTATGAACGCACGGCAAGCAATCAAACTTTCGATCGACAGCGCGAAGTTTATCTCGCTTGAATATCTCGCGGATCTTTCCGATGAGGACATGCTTCAACGGCCTCATCCGGAATGCAACCACATCAAATGGCAGATGGGGCACCTGATCTCTTCCGAGAATCAGATGGTCAACGGAGTGTGTCCCGCATCAATGTCCGCACTTCCCGATGGCTTCGCGGACCGATACTCCAAAGAAACGGCGAAGTCTGACGCCCCTGACGCATTCGATTCGAAAGCGGACTTGCGACAACTGCTCGAAGATCAACGAGCCGCGACGCTGCAGGCGCTGGCCGGACTGTCTGATGAAGACCTCGACAAACCAGCCCCCGAAGAAATGCAGGCGTACGCCCCGACCGTCGGTGACGTCTTCAGCCTCCAGGGCGGCCACTGGATGATGCACGCAGGCCAGTGGGCCATCATCCGCCGCCAACTCGCCCGCCCGCCGCTGTTCTGAGGAATAGCCTCGGATTAACTTTCCGATTTCGAACAGTGGGCTGGAACAAGCTCTGCGCGGTTCCGGCATCTCAGAATCGTTGTGCTGCCGGAACCGCGCGGAGCTTGTTCCAGCCTACGACTTCTGGGTGGCCCTGATTGCTTGCAATCAGGGCGGCGCAGCCGCAAGAGGTCACTCGCAGTCTTGAGTCGGTTACCTCTTGTCGCTCTGCGACACCGGTTGCGAGCAACCGGTGCCACCCCGCGAATTGCAATCTATGAGACTGCATGAATGCAGTCAGTAGGCTGGGTCGTGACCCAGCAATTGCTCATTGGACAAAGCTGGGTCAAGACCCAGCCTACGAAACTCCGGCTTCTTGCGGCATAGCCACCCGCGACAAAATGCTTCATCTTCGGATGCGATCAGGAACGCAGCGTTCAAGCTGCGTCGAAAGCTGAGGATGAGACCTCTTGTACCTTCGGCACCCAGACAATCTAAACAACATTGTCTGGGCCACCCCGCGGCCAGGGATGGCCGCCTTTTCCCGATTCATGGCGTCTCCCAAGTTGGCTCTTGGCGCAAAATGATGCCAATCGCCAACGTTTCGATCTCGGGAAAGAACATCATGTTTTTTGTGATCCTGCTGGCTTAAATTGAAACTCGTAGATGTATCTGACGCCCGTAAATACGCTACTCCATTCGACTAAGTTGGTTTTCAAATCTCGCGGTATGCGCATCCCAAAATCCCGTTCTACGATGTTGACGTCGTTCATGTCTCTCACGGCAAGAGCATTTGTGAATCCCTCAATAAACTCCTGTTTCGTGGATCCAGCAAGTTCCTCAAATGCGGCTGAAAAATCATGCGAATGACGCCCCTTGATCTTAAAATCCGTTTTATGCTCTAAGACATAGAGCGACTTAAAATACAGCTCCAAAGCAAGAGCTGCGTTTACCATGCTCGGTATTAGCATGGGACGGTCACTGTTCGCAGTGCCGTTTAGTACGTGCGCAGCTTTTGAATACATGCGCGCTGAAGCGAAGATCGCATGCGCCTTATCGTTCATTCACGCCCTAACTTGATTTCTTATCCGGAGTCTTGACCCTGATAAAGCTCTTATTAGCGGTTTTATCAGGGTGTGGCCCGGTATTGTCCTCGGGCAGAGCGGATTTATCTCGGGCTTTATCCGGGTGAAGGTTGAACTCTACGACAGCCTGGAACTGGACACAACTAACGTACGGACCGTATGCGTTGTCTGAGGAGACGAGCTCAGCAGTGAGCTGTGTCAGGATGACTCGCAAACAAAGTCGTTTGCCGTGAGTGTCGGGAAGTTCTGCCAGCGGCTGTGCTGTGACAGGCGATCGCGGCTTCAAGCAATCGGTGAGATCGGGCCGGCGGCTTTCACTTCGTCGCTCACGCCGTCTGCGTATTGAGCGAAGTTGTCGGTGAAGAGTCCTGCCAGCTTTGTGGCGGCGCGGTCGTAGTCTTCCACGTCCGTCCAGGCGTTTCTTGGGATGAGGATTTCTGACGGGACGTTCGGGCATTCGGTGACGACGTCGAAGCCGAAGGTGGGGTCTTTTGCGACCGGGGCGTCGCTGAGTTCGCCGGAGTAGATCGCGTCGACCATCGAGCGTGTGTGAACCAGCGGAACGCGATTGCCAACTCCGTACGCTCCACCGCTCCAACCGGTGTTGACCAGCCAGACTTTGGCGTTGTGCTGCCTGAGCTTCTCAGAAAGCAACTTCGCGTAGTGACCGGGATGCCAGACCAGGAAGGGGCCGCCGAAACATGGTGAGAACGTGGCCTGAGGCTCCGTGACGCCCATCTCTGTACCAGCGACTTTGGCGGTGTAACCACTGATGAGGTGGTATTCGGCCTGCTCGGGAGTCAGTCGACTGAGCGGCGGCAGGACTCCGAAGGCGTCGCAGGTCAGGAAAATGACATGCGACGGGTGACCGGCCATGCAGGGAATGCGGGCATTCTCGATGAACTCGATCGGGTACGAACCGCGAGTGTTCTCGGTAATGGTGGTATCTTCGAAGTCGACGTGGTGATGAGCCTTGTCGTAAACCACGTTTTCCAGCACGGCTCCGAAACGCAGCGAGTCAAAGATTTGCGGTTCGGCTTCACGCGTCAGGTAGACGGCTTTCGCGTAGCAGCCTCCTTCGATATTGAAGATACCGGTGTCGGACCAGCAGTGTTCGTCGTCGCCGATCAATTCGCGTTTCGGGTCAGCAGACAGGGTTGTCTTGCCCGTTCCCGAAAGACCAAACAGCACGGCCGATTCATCGGTCTTTGGATCAGCCGTCGCGGAACAGTGCATCGACAGAATGCCGGCCTTGGGCATCGCGTAGTTCATGTACGTGAAGACGGCCTTCTTCATCTCGCCGGCGTACTCGGTGCCAAGAATGATGACTTCGCGATACTCGAGCGACAGGTCGACGCTCGTCTTGGAAGTCATGCCGCTAGTGTAGCGGTTGGCCGGAAAGCCGCCCGCGTTGTAAATCACCAGGTCAGGATCGCCGAATGTCTGCAGCCCTTCGTCGGTGGGTCGAATCAGCATGTTGTGCATGAACAACGCGTGATAAGGCCGCGAGCAGATCACTCGAACCTTGATCCGATTTTCGGGATCCCAGCCCGCGTAGCCATCCATCACGTAGATGCGGTTGCGAGTGTTTAGGTAGTCGATCGCTCGTTCGCGATTCATTAAGAACGTGCGTTCTTTCATTGGAAAATTGACCGGCCCCCACCAGACATCGTTTTCCGAAGCAGCGTGCTGGACAACTCGTTTGTCTTTGGGGGAGCGGCCTGTTTTTTCGCCGGACAACGCGATCAACGCGCCGGTGTCGGAGATGGCCGTTCCAGGCTCGTGCCGGATCGCTTCTTCGTAGAGCGTTGACGGATCGAGGTTGCGGCGAATGTCGCGAACGCTGATCTCGTTGGCCCGTAAATTGAACTCATCCATGAGTGAACGCTCCACACAATTCGGTGTATTCAAAACAGTCGAGTGCGTCTAGACGCTCGTGTCCGAACCGTGCCATCTTTCAAGCAACGCGTCAAGACGCACTCTGACATTGACGCTAAACGCTAAACGGTCTGTTGAAAAGTGTGCCACTGGCTCTGCCAGTGTTTTCTCATTTGGGCGTCTCACTGAATCCCGCACTGGCAGAGCCAGTGGCACACCGGAAAACTCGTGATTGTTCAGTTTTTCAACAGGGTGGTGCTAGACAGTCGAAACTTCGGGAGAAGCTTTCAAAGTGGCACCGCTGCGGGGCGAACAGTCTCGTACCACTCGGACCAGACCGTCGATGCTCAGGTTGATCGAATCGAGCAGTTCGTCTCGTTCGCCGTGTTCGACGAAGCGATCGGGGATGCCAAGTCGAGTGATGGTCGACGTGTTCAGACCAGCGTCACACGCGGCTTCCAGAACGGCTGAGCCGAAGCCGCCGACGAGCGTCGATTCTTCGACGGTGATGACGAACGGGCATTCGCGGACAGCTCGCAGGATCGTTTCTGTATCGAGCGGCTTGGCGAATCGCGCGTTGATGACTCCGATGTCCAGCCCCTCGGATCGCAACTGTTCAGCAGCGGCAACGCAATCGGCAAACTGAATTCCAAAGGCGACAAACATTCCGTCGGTGCCCCACTTGTAGATCTCGGACCTGCCGAGCTCGACTGGCGATGCTGGCCGTTCGACTGTTGCTGCTCCAGTTTTTGGATAACGAATTGAAACCGGTCCGTCGTGCGTGAGTGAGAAGTCGAGCATTGGTGCGACGTCGGCGGCGTCTCCTGGTGCCATTACGACGACGTTCGGGAACGATCGCATGTAGGTGTTGTCAAAGACGCCGTGATGAGTTGGTCCGTCTGGTCCGCAGAGTCCGGCTCGGTCGAGCGTGAATGTCACCGGCAGGTTTTGTAGAGCGACTTCCTGGAAAATCTGGTCGTAGCTTCTTTGCAGAAACGTGCTGTAGATATCGACGATCGGCCTCATGCCGGTTTTTGCCATGCCCGCCGCAAACGCAACCGTGTGGCCTTCGGTGATGCCGGTATCGAAAAAGCGGTCAGGGAAGTCTGCTCGAATTTTTCCAAGGTCGTTGCCGGCGCACATGGCGGCCGTGTGAACGCAGACTCGATGGTCGCGTTTCATCATGCCGTAAATCGCGTCGCTGACGAGGTTCGTGTACGCCTCCGATTTGCTCTTTTTGACCGGAACGATTTCATTGTCTTCTGTCCGCGTAAACGGAGCCGGCGTGTGGAACCGGACGGGGTCTTCGCAAGCGGGTTCGAAGCCGTGCCCTTTTTCGGTCAGGACATGCAGCATGACCGGGCCTTTAATGTCCCGAACCATTTCGAGGTGACGCTGCAAGGCCGGTAGGTCGTGACCATCGACCGGACCGACGTAACGGAAGCCCATTTCTTCCCAGAGCATGCCGCCGTGCAGCATGTTCTTCATGGCTTCTTTGAAGTTACCGAGCGCGTGCTCGACCGGTTCGCCGACGACTGGCACTTTGTTGAGCAGCCAGGCGACGTCGCGTTTCAGGCCGTTGTAGAACGGGGCGAGTCGTGCTTTGTCGAGGTACTCGGCCAATCCGCCGACTCGCGGGCAGATGCCCATGCGGTTGTCGTTCAGAATGACCAGCATGTCTTTCTTCAGGCCGACGGCGTTCGTCATGGCTTCCCAGACGATGCCCGACGGAAGCGCTCCGTCACCAATGACCGCGACCGATCGCCGATCGTTCTGGCCAATGAGGTCGTCTCCGGCTTTGAGACCCAAGGCGGTCGACACGCTGCAACCGGCGTGGCCGGTCATGAAGAGGTCGTACTCGGACTCTTCCGGATTTGGGTAACCCATCAGGCCGCCACGAGTTCGGATCCCATCGAACTGTTTGTACCGACCCGTCACGAGTTTGTGCGGGTAGATCTGATGGCCGGTGTCCCAGATCAGGCGGTCTTTCTTAAAGTCGTACGCCAGGTGCAGCGCGATGCACAGTTCGACAACGCCGAGGTTGCTGGCAAAGTGCGCGGCTCGATCTTCGACGACAGAGCACAGAACTTCGCGGATCTCAGCCGCGAGCTGCACGAGCTGTTGCGGCTCGTAGTTCTGAATGTCTTTTGCCGACTCAATCTGAGGGAGCAGTTCAAGCTTCATCAGTGATCTCTTTCCAGTACGAAACGCGCCAAGGCTTCCAGCCGAAGACCCCGATCGCCCAGTGGTTCGATCGAGCGGCAGGCTTCATCAATTAAGGACTGTGCCCGCCGGCGGCTTTCTTCGAGTCCCAAAAGACCCGGATACGTGAGTTTACCGAGTTCGGCGTCTTTGCGAACGCCTTTGCCCATTTTGGCTTCATCGCCGGTGATGTCCAGAAGGTCATCCGCAATCTGGAAGGCCAGACCAACACATTTTCCAAAATGATCGAGCATTTCGATCGTGTTTTTGTCGGCTTTGGCAATCCGTCCGCCCATTGTCAGAGCTGACCGTAACAACCTGCCTGTTTTCCGCAGATGGATCGCCTCAAGCTGCGAAAGGGCCGAGGGCTCAGGGCCGAGAGCTGAGAGTCCGAGATCATGCCCTTGACCCTCGACCCTTGGCTCTCGGCCTTCTTCCGCCTGCAAGTCGGCCATCTGGCCGCCAACCATCCCGTCGACACCGGCTGCTGAAGCAAGATCGAGGACACACGCGACCGCCACGTCAGCGGGTTTGACATCGCGAGCGAGAATCTCGAACGCAAGCGTCAGCAATCCGTCGCCAGCAAGAATAGCGGTCGCTTCGTCGAACTGTTTGTGATTCGTCGGCTGACCTCGACGCAGGTCATCGTTGTCCATTGCCGGCAGATCGTCATGGATCAACGAATACGTATGGATAAACTCGATGGCCACCGCCGCGGGGATGGCGTCCGTCGGGTCTCCGCCGCACGCTTCGCAAGCCAGCAACACCATGACAGGCCGCAGTCGCTTGCCGCCCGCCTCGACCGAGTACCGCATCGATTCGCGCAGGCGGACAGGGCAATCGTGGTTCGGCGCGAGATATCGCTCGAATCCTTCTTCAACGATCTTCCTGAACTCACCAAACACCGGACGTCCCTTCCGAGGCGCAATCAACCGTTCCATTCATCTGTGAACTCCCAAGCTTCTCAGCGGAGAACAAAACTGTCAAACACGAAGTTATTCTTTTTCGAACGCTCCTCGATAATCAAAAGATACGGTCGCCGAAGTCCGAGCCGGCAACAATTTTTTAAACTGCAACGAATCAGAACTTAAACCACGGATTACACAGATAAATTCAAGGATGCTCCACGAAGCATCCTCCGTAATCCGTGGAAATCAGTGTGTATCCGTGGCTAATAATTCCTTGCCTGGTTGCTCCGATTTCGGCCTCAACCGGCTTCTACCCCAATGCCGAGAAGACAGGGTGATACTTCGCGACGACTCGTTCATCGATCGATGCTGGCTGCTTGAACCAGCGGATCATGAATGCTTCGTCCGGGACACCTTCGAACTCGCAGCCGACATTGCTGGCAGATGCCGTAGCAAATCCGAACTTTGGATAGTACTCCGGATGCCCGAGCACAATGACGAATTCGCAGTCACGTGCAGCCGCAATCTCGAGTCCCGCTTCAATTAACTTTGCTCCGATTCCGCGACGCTGAAACTCCGGCAGGACAGAAACTGGAGCAAGACCAAGTCCTTTCGAACAATGATCTTCCCGATCGATCGTGGCGGGTGAAAGCAGAATGTGGCCGACAATCTGGTCAGACACTTCCGCAACCAACGAAATCGTTGCGGCGTTCTGCGATCGTAACTTCTCGACCAGTCCTGCTTCGCCGTTGTGACCAAACTCGCTGGATTCAAACGCTCGTTTGGTTACTTCGCGGATTGCGGATTCGTCACCAGGTTTTTCGCCACGAATTTTGACGGGCAGTTCGTTCATGAACTCTTTCCACTGACGATCTGGAATCTCGTGCCGCGGGATGCCGGGCGAAAATTCCGAAATCAGACAAATGCGGATCCCACGATGTTCGAAAGGTTCACGAGTCGCCAGGGAGCGCGGGATCGAATTGCGGAGGTAAACAACAGGCAGAATCCTTTCCGTTCGGGATCCATCCAGCACATCGTGCCCGTCGCTCCCGTGTGTCCGAAGACGTTCGGTCCCAAAGTGTCGCCCCAGCTGCGCGACGTGCCTCGCGAGTTCAGACTCCAGCCAAGTCCCCACGGTTTTGATCGCCGAACCGCTTCCGGAATGTCTGGTTGATCGACCAGGCGGTTCGTCGTCATCGCCTGCACAGTGCTGGGAGACAGCAGTCGAACATCGCCGTACGTTCCGCCGTTCAGCAACAACTGGCAGATGACCGCGAAGTCTTCCGGCGAGCTGAACATGCCGCCCCACGGTGCACCAAGTTCCTGCCAGTAACGACTGTTCCAACCAAAGTTCGAGCCAATTTGGTAGTCGGGCACTTCGACGCGGACAAGACGTTCTCGATCGAAGCCTTTTGATCCGAGACCCGTCGACTTCAACTGAAGAGGTTCGAGCATTTCGCGGCGGATGAATTCGTGAATCGTCATGCCAGAGATCCGCTGAACCAACTCCGCGACGACCAGCGTGCCCATACTTTGGTACGAAAAATCGGTGCCCGGAGGGAAGAGCGGCATCGCGTTGATGGCTCCGTCGATGAATGTGCTGAGCGGCGCGTGCTTCTGTCGCAATTCGGCATTGTCGGGAACCATGTCCGGCATCCCGGATGTGTGAGTAAACAGGTGCAGAACGAGCGTCTCTTCTTTGTGATGCGCCGCGAAGTCCGGGATGTATCGCATGACCGGATCCGACAGGTTGAGCAACCCACGCTCGACAAGCATCATCGCCGCCATGTAGGTGACTGGCTTGGTAATCGACGCGAGCAGAAACATTCCGTCGCGGCGGATCTCGCTGGCGGCGGGTTCGGCTCCCTGCCTTCCGAAGAATTTCGGTTCGACGATCTTTCCGTTTCGACCCACGACGATCGCCCCTCCAGGCACGGGAGCGTCCGGGCCGGTCGTCCATCCACGAAGGAGTTCGTACGCGGTGTCGAGTCGGCTTTGGTCGAGACCAATTTCGCTCGCTTGGGCAATCGGAAGGTGCGGCATCTGTCGGTCCTCAGAGTTTCCGGCTGAGGCACTGCCATCTGCAACTTCGCAGACGACGTTGTCTCAACGCTGGTAAATCGGCAGGTACTGATACTCTACCGCCAGCGCGAGCACGGACATACTGGTCGCGTAAATCGGGCCGAACGACGCTTCTGACCCGTCCTGAGGATTCCAGCTTCCGTTGGGCTGCTGCTTCGAAAGCAGCAAGGAAGTAATGTGATCGCGTGTGATTTTCCAGTGGCGGCCGCCGACCTGAAACATCCCGACCGTGCAGTAGTAGACGCCGTAAAAAAAGAAACCGTCGTTGTATGTCAATGGCCGAGCCAGCAAATAATCCGCGGCCCTCATCGTTGCCGGCGCGTGGTGTTCGCCGCAGATTTCCAGACACAGAATGCCCGTACCTGAACGAGTAGCGTTCACGCCGTGATCAGGGTGGTACGAAAAGCCTCCGTTCTTGTGGGCGCACTTGTTGACGTAGGAGACGGCGTCTTCGATCGCTTCGGCCGGCACGTCGCAGCCGATGTTCTTTGCCGCTCGCAGAGCCAGAAGTTGCCAGCCAGTCACACTGAGATCGCTGTCGTTGCTCGAAGCGTGATACCGCCATCCACCAGCATGATCCGGTCCTTTCGGGACGGCCTGCGCCCGGAGAATCAAAAGGATAGCTTTTTCCAGGCCACTGCGAACGCGGGCGCTCAACGAGGCATCGACCATCCCGGCAACTTCGGCCAGCATCAGCGTGCAGATTCCGTGCGTATACATCGGCCCGGTACCGGCTCGATGCTGAAAGAGTCCGTCGCTGGGTCGCTGATTGCTGAGCACCCAACGAACGCCACGTTCCATCTGCTCGCCATACGGGCCTTCGCCCGGTACATGCCCCGCCGCCATGAAGGCCATAACGGCCAGCGACGTCGTCGAAGCCGCATCCAGACCGCGGCTGGGATTCTTAAGCTGCCATGCGCCCTTCGGGCTCTGTTGAGCAGCCAGGAAGCTCAATGCTCGGACAATAGAACGGTCGACTTCACGATCACTGGGAGCACCCTGCGCGTAGCAATGCTTGTTTGATACGCCAACGAACGCAAAAACCAGCAGCAGGATGTGCAGACATCGATTCATAGTGGATGCTATCCTCCGCCGTTAAAGCTCAACACGCTGGCAGGTGCACGTAAGAAGTTTGAACGGTGAGCATAACGAGGCGGCAGAAATGTCCCCAGCGCGACACTGAAAACGAGCAGACATTGTGAGTTCGTCATGCCCGCGCAGGCGGGCACCCAGAAAAATAGATAACTAATCTCTTCGTTTCGCTGGGTTCCCGCCTTCGCGGGAATGACCGTAAGAAACCAGAGCCAGTCGTCAATCAAAACAGGTAGCGAAGAGAGATCATGGACGATTCCAGGTACGACCTCATTGTCATCGGCGGCGGCCACAACGGTCTTGTATGCGCTTTCGAGATGGCTCGTGCGGGCCGAAAAGTGCTCGTGCTGGAGCGGCGGAGTCTCGTCGGCGGTTGCGCGGTGACGGAAGAACTCTGGCCGGGCTACAAAGTCTCGACGGCTTCTTACGTTGTGAGTCTGTTGCTGCCCGAGATCGAAGAACAAATGGAGCTGAAGCGGCACGGCTACAATGTGCTGCCTCGAACGCCCTCTTCGTTTACTCCACTGGAAGATGGTCAGTACTTGCTGCTCGGTCCGGATGAGGAAATGACTCGCCGCGAAATCGCCAAGTTCTCGCAGCGGGACGCAGACGCCTATCCAGAATACAACCGGCTTCTGGAGCGGATTGCGGAATGCCTTGAACCCGTCCTGAATCAAACGCCGCCGGACCTGTTGCCGCTGCCTCGTGAATGGCGGGAAATTTCGTTTGGAAAGAAACTGCGAGATACCAAAGCCGGTTGGTCGATCTTTCAGGCGTTGAAGCAGCTTGGCTCGGACATGCCCGAAGCGATTGAGCTGTTAACCGGAGCCGCTCGACCGATCCTGGATCGGTGGTTCGAGTCGGACATTCTGAAGGCGACACTCGCGACGGATGCCATTATTGGGACCTTTCAACCGATCTCTGCGCCGGGCACGGCCTACGTGTTGCTGCATCATGTGATGGGTTCGTCCGGCGGAGCACGAGGGGTCTGGGGTTATGTCGAAGGCGGTATGGGCGGACTCACTCAGGCGATGGCGAAGTCGTGCGAAGAAGTTGGAGTCACCATTCGAACGGACGCCGAAGTGGCTTCAATCCGGGTTATCGACAACAAGGCTTGCGGAGTCGTGCTTTCGACTGGCGAAGAGATTCGCGCCAAGAGTGTCGCTTCGAATGTCGACGCACATCTGACGTTCGAGAAGTTTCTCGACGCACAGCAGTTGCCGGATGACTTTGCGCGAGCCGTCAGCAGGATCGATTACTCGTCAGCGAGCATGAAGATCAATCTGGCCGTCAGCGAACTACCGGACTTCACTTGTCTGCCTGGTAACTCCGAAGTCGGACCTCAGCATCGAGGCACGATTCACATCGGCTGCGAACTGGAATACCTCGAACGAGCCTACGACGACGCGAAGTACGGACGACCTTCACAACGACCGATCGTTGAGATGACGATTCCCACATCCGTCGACAAAACGCTGACGCCGGACGGGCACCACATTCTGTCGTTGTTTGTGCAGTACGCTCCGTACAACCTGGCGGAAGGCAACTGGGACGACGTCAAAGAAGAGTTCGCAGATCGCTGTGTTGCCGAAATTGCCAGGCACGCACCAAACGTTCCGGCCTCGATCATCCACCGACAGATTCTGTCGCCGGTCGATCTTGAGCGCGTCTACGGTCTGACTGGCGGCAACATTTTTCAGGGAGCCATGCCGCTGCACCAGCTCTTCAGCATGCGTCCGGTTGCTGGCTGGAGCGACTACCGAACACCGATCGGCGGCTTATACATTTGCGGCAGCGCCGCGCACCCCGGCGGAGGCGTGATGGGTGCCTGCGGTCTGAACGCCGCTCGCGAAATCCTGAGAGACGGCCGCTGATTTACGGGACCCGCCGTAGGTCAGGCTCCGCCTGACGAAGTCCGAACACGCATACCGATTTGGAGATTTCTCACGCGAAGGCGCTAAGCCGCGAAGAAAAGAAGTTATCAGTCTGCTTCTTCCCTTCGCGTCTTCGTGGCTTCGCGTGAACTCTTCAGTGACGAAGCTGGGTCGAGACCCAGCCTACCTGGCTGACCTACGACGTTCGAGATTACTCCGCTCCGGAAGCGACCGGAGTTCGGACCACCTTCGTTAATTTCTCTTTCGGCAGAGCTGTCTGCCACGGAGAGGTGAGCCACAGAATCGCTCGTCCGTCCTCGCTGGCCGTCAGCACGTACTTGCCATCTGGCGAGAACGCGACCGAAGTCACTTCTCGAGTGTGGCCGTCGAGTGTCAGGATTTCCTTGTTCTCTTTGGTGTCCCAAAGTTTGACGGCGCCGTCCTGGCTGGCCGTGACTGCTCGCGTCGGATCATTGCCCGGCGCGAAAGCGACGGATGTGACTCGCGCGGTGTGTCCGGCCAGAATGGACAGTTCTTTGCCGTTTGTCGCATCCCAGATTCGCGCGGTGTTATCCTCGCTGGCCGTGATGACGAACTTGCCATCGTCGGAGAACTCAGCTGAAAGAACAGCCCACTCGTGCCCGTTGAAAATTTGAGCAACGGTGGCTTCGACATTTGCCGAGCCGTCAGCCTGAGCAGTTTCTTTCAGCAGCCAGATTCTCGCCGTGCGGTCGTTGGACGAGGTCAGAATCTGCGTGCCATCCTTCGAGAACGTTGCATGTCGAACTCGGTCTTCATGGCCGGTCAATGTGGCCAGAACAGCTCCGGTCGAAGCGTTCCAGATTTTCGCGGTGCCATCGTCGCTGCCTGTCAAAACGTACTTGCCATTTGGCGAGAAGACGGCTGAGTTGACGAATCCTGTGTGACCATTGTCACCGGCCAGTTTTCTCAGGTCGGCACCGGTGTTTGAATCCCAGATTCGGGCCGAGAAGTCCCAGCTTCCGGTGACGATCTTTGAACCGTCCGGCGAATAGCTGGCTGAAGCGATGACTCCATGAGGACTGAAGGCGACGAGCGTTTCATCATTTTCACGTTGAGCAGACTTCAAGCCGATCAGTTTTGCATCGCTACCGCCCAGGGCGAGGATCGCCAGATCATTCTCGGCCGGCGCGAAGATTGCAGACCACAGTTGGCCTTTCGAAACGTACGTCTGAACTGCCGCGAGTGGCTTCGAAGTATTTTCAAGCGAGAAGATGAGGGTCTTCCGACCGTTGGCATCAACCGCCAACGCTTTCATTCCGTCGGAGCTGATCGCGACGTCGGTGACCTTCGCGTCACCTCGGTCAAGTTCTGAAATGACCTTTGCCGTGTCGGCGTCCCAAAGGCGGACGCTTCCGTCTCCACAGGCTGTCAGAACCTGATGGGTGTTCGGTCGAAGCGACATCGCGACGACAGAGTCGGGGTGATTGAGAATCAAGGATGGAATTTCCTTACCAGATGTTGCATCCCATTGAGCGACCGTCCTGTCGGCACTCGCTGTCAGAACTCGATTCGTTCCTGACAGGAATGCGGCGCCGGTAATTCGACTGCGAGCGTGGCCTTTCAATTCGAGGACCACTTTCTGAGTCTTGATATCCCAAACGAAAACGCGGCCACTGGAGTCTCCCGTTAGAAGCCGCTGATCGTCTTCCGAAATCGCGACGGCGGTGACTTCATTGTTATGACCCCTGGAGTCTTTATTGCCTTTGAAGATGGATGCTAATTCGCCGGTTTCAGCATTCCACATTTTGGCGGAATTGTCGTCGCCGCCTGTGATCACCCATTTGCCATCGTTTGAAACGGTCAAGGCCGCAGCTCGGCCAGTATGTTCGAGTCGGACAAGTTGAGTTCCCGAATCGACATCCCAGATACGGACCGTGTTATCAACCGCTCCCGTCGCCAGTCGCTTTCCACCAGGGAAGAAGGCCGCTGAAGTCGCGAGGAAGGAATGCCCTTCGGCGAAGACTTTGAGCGGCTGGCCGGTGAATGTTTCCCAGGTTCGGGCGGTTCGGTCACGGCTGGCCGTAACGATTCGCTCTCCGTCTGGCGAGAAGCTGGCTGAGAGAATCGAGTCGACATGACCTTCCAGAACCTGCCCCTGCAGAACTCGAATTTCTTCGTACTCGCTGATGTTCCATTTGCGAATACTGTTGTCGTGGCTGCCGGACAGGATGACCTGATCACTTTGTGCGAAGGCCACCGTTCGGACAGCTCCGTCATGACCGCGGAAGGATTTCAGAAGTTGGCCACCTTCAGCATCCCAGAGTCGAATCGTGTTGTCCTGGCTGCCGCTGATGATGCGCGATCCATCCTTTGAGAAGGCAACTGTTCGGACAGGCCCTTCGTGACCGTCCAGGCTTTTGAATTTTGGTGGTGGCACCACGCTGCCGGAATTCGACGTCAACCGTGTGAAGTCGTACGGACGAACATCGCTCGGTCGCCAGACGAGAACTCGCTTGTCGTATCCGCCGGTGACGACTGCGTCGCCGGTTGACGAGAACGCGGCTGAGTACACCGGACCGTGATGTCCTGTGAACGGTGCGCCAGGTTCACCGGTTTCGGCGTCCCAGACGATGGCCGTTCCGTCCTGACTGACTGTTACGATTTTCTTCTCATCCGGTGAGAACTGAGCATCCCACACCCACCAGTTGTGGCCGAGGAATCGACGTTCCTGTTTGCCGGTTGCGACGTTCCACAGTCGCGCCGTGTTGTCATAAGAAGTTGTCAGCAGCTTCTGTCCGCCTTCGACCTTCTTTGAGAAGTGAACACTCAGGACAGCATCCGTATGAGATGTCGCCTCGTCAGTGTTATTGCCGTACTGCTGACTGAGTCGCTCGCCGGTTTCGGCATTCCAAACCTGAACGTAACCATTGACGGCATCATTACTCCCAGTGGCGATCCACTTTCCGTCGGCGGACCAGTCGACCGAGTAAATGTAGAGGCCGTCGTGTTTAAGTTGCGTGAGTTGCCGTCCTGATTCCAGGTCCCAGATTGTTGCTGAACCGTTCCAGCCGCCGGTGACAAACTGCTTTCCGTTCGGGGCAAGAGCGATGGCGTCGACCGGAGCTTTGTTGTCGAACGTGCCGATGCTCTGCGAGCAGAGATGCATCAGGCGACCCCACTCCCAGTTTCGCAGGTGAGCCGGGCAGTCTTTCAAAATCGCGATCGCAGCGTCGAAGGCGTTCTCACGAATCTTCGCGTCGGCCAGGCCGATTCTCGCGATGTAGGCCTGATACTGCTCGGCCTGTTGAGCAAGTTCTGCTTCGGCTCGCTTTTCGTCCGCGATGCCCTTCTGCTTAACCGCTTCCTTTTCATTGTTCAGGGCGATCAGCTTCTGTTTCTGAGCTTCCGCTTCACTGGCGACAGCTTTCTTTTCGTTGGTCTGAGCGAGGAGTCGCTGCTCAGCTTCTTTTTTCTGAGCCAACAAAGCTTCATCTTTCGCCTTAACAGCTACCAAACGTTGCGCCGCTTCCTGTTTCTGAGCTTCCAGTGCGTCGTTTCGAGCGATGACCGCTTTTTTCTCATTCTCTTCAGCGATCGCTTTCTGCTTGACCGCTTCCTTCTCGTTATTCAACGCGATCAGTTTCTGTTTCTGAGCTTCCGCTTCACTGGTGACTGCCTTCTTTTCGTTTTCCTGAGCCAGCAGCCGTTGTTCGGCTTCTTTCTTTTGAGCTTCCAACGCGGCGTCTTTCGCAGCAAGAGCCAACAGCTTCTGTTTGGCTTCCTGCTTCTGGGCTTCCAGTGCGTCGTTTCGTGCGACGACTGCCTTCTTCTCGTTTTCTTTAGCGAGTCCTTCCTGACGCTTCGCTTCTTTTTCGTTTTCAACGGCGAACAATCTTTGTTTGACCGCTTCTTCGCGTTCCATATACGCCCAGCCGGCGAGTCCTGACATCATGATCAGAGCGGCCACGGTGCCGATTGTCATGACGCGTCGCATCTTCGCGCGGGCTGCCTTTTGTTCTTCGAGCTGGCGTTCGCGAGCCAGCACCGTGTTCTTTGCGTCGAGCAGTTCGTCGTGCAGAGCTTTGTGTTCTGGCAGTTCGACATTCAGCAGCGACATTCCAAGGTCGAAGTCACCCTTTTTCTGAGCGCACAACGCGTAGGCCAGCTTTGTATCGACGAGGCCTTTCTGAGCGTGCTTGTTGTTGCCCCAGAGGTTCAACGCTTCTTCGTAACCAAAGCGAGCTCGCGAGAAGAGGTCGTAGTCCTGCTTCGATTTGGCTTCACGCAATTCTTCCAGAGCACGCAACGTCAGCGTGATGCTTTCCGTGTGGGACTCGTAGTCTCGGAGTGCCGCCTGGAACTCGTCGACCGTCTGGTGCCGATCCTCAAGTTTTGTCGCCATCGCCTTCAAAGCGATGCTTGTAAGTTCGCCGGACGGGTCGTTGCGTCTGGTTCGTTCGTTATCCGTGTCGCGAATCTTGTTCCGAGCCGCAGACATCAGACACTTCATCGCATTCTTACCCGCGTGAGGTGGCTTGCCTGTCACAACTTCAAACAGGATCGCACCCAACAGGTAAACGTCGCTGCGAGGGCCGATTTTTTTGATCGGACCGGTGGCCATTTCCGGAGCCATGTAGGCGGGCGTTCCGCCCATGCTGGTGCTCTCGGTGATGCTCGCTGACTTCCGGAAACCCTCGGTCGAATAAGCGAGACCCCAGTCCATGACCAGGACTTCGTTAAACGCACCGAGCATGACGTTTTCAGGCTTAAGGTCTCGATGCACGACACCGCGTGAGTGAGCAAAGCCGACCGCATCAGCAGTACGCTTCAGGATGTCGAGGTTTTCCTCGAGCGATTTCTCCAGAACAACGTCCAGCCACGGAGTCCCTTCGACTTTCTTCATCGCGTAAAACAACGCGTCGTCCGCACTCGCTCCGACGTCGTAAATCGGAACGATGTTCGGATGGTCGAGGTCACCCGTGACGACCGCTTCCGTCAGAAACTTCGCTCGTTGTTCCGGGTCTTTCGCCGTCTTCGGTTTGAGCATCTTCAACGCGACTTCACGGTCGATTGACCGCTGCCGCGCCATAAAGACAAGTCCCATCCCGCCTTCACCGAGCTTCTTCAGCAACTCGTATTCCGGCTCTTTTGGCTCGGGAAACGGCTTGCCCTTCTGGTAGTCCAGAATGTTCGTCGTGCCGAGTTTCTTCTCGGTAATTACGAGAGTGTGGTTGTGGCTGCTTTTCTGAAGGTCCGCGGATTTGATCGTCATGTCCGGCCGCTCATTGGCGGCGTCTATCATGTCCCCGCCCCAGGCGTCGGCCATGGTCTTTCGATCTTCTGCCGAAAGATCGCTCGTGGCTATTGTCTGAGAGAAACTCTCATCAACATCGTGCTCGCCTGACTGGATTGTCGCGCCAAAGCTGTCGTCGTCGAAACTGCCTTCGGCAAACGAATGGTCAGACTGAATCGTTTCTCCAAAACTGTCATCGTCGTCCGCGTCCGAAGGAGCACCGGCTCCGTCGATTGCGACAGTCTGCGAGAAGCTTTCGTCTTCGTCTCCGCCATCCTCGGCTTGAGACCATTCGTCGGATTGGATTGTCGCTCCAAAGCTGTCGTCGTCCGATCCACCAGACGGATCGAGCGCGCTCAGTCCTTCAGCTGACCACTCATCGTTTGATTCGACGGTTTGCGAAAAACTTTCGTCATCGTCCCGCGACGCGTCCTGCAGAGTCTGGTTGGGGTCGTCGAATTCGTCGGAGTCTCCCATTGCCCAGCCGTCATTCGACTGCATGGTTTCACCAAAGCTGTCGTCATCTTCGCTGTCGTTTGTCTGTACGGTTTTTGAAGCGTCGTCCTTGTAAGTCTGGAAGCCGTCTCGAAATTCTTCCGAAACGTCGTCGGACTGGATCGTCGCTCCGAAGCTGTCGTCGTCCGATCCATCGTTATCAAGTCTCTGTGTGGCGGAACCATCGTCGAGATTCACCGCTTCAATTTCTTTAGACTCTACGGTCGCGCCGTAGACGCTGCTGTCGTCATCTTCGCTGATTCCTTCCGGGTCGATGATCTGACTGAAGTCGCCAGATTCCATGATGCCGCGATCACGAGGTTTCGGATCTTCTGAATCAAGCGCGCTCAGTCCTTCAGCCCAGGCGTCCGCGATTGATGCATCCTCTGACAGACCTTCCACTGAGCCTGCGTCAAAACTGTCATCACCCATTGCCGCAATCTCGGCCGGAACATCCTGCACCGTAGCGCCGGCATCGTCAGACCAGTCACCATCGGCGTCGTCGCCTGCGGGCAGTTCTTTGTTTTCGCCGTGGTCGGTGTCTTCGTCGGCTTCACTTTGATCAAAGTCGTCAGCAATGCTGGACGGGACTGGAATTTCTTCTGGCAGTGTTGCCGCTGCGGTGTCGTAGTCCGAGTCATCCTGAACGGCGTTGGGAACTGGCTTCAACGACTTTGCAGACTTCGCTTCGGCAATGATGCGGCTGAGCACTCGCCCGGTTCCGTCGTCTGCCCGGCCCAGTTTCAGCAGGAGCGAAGCGGGAATAAATGGTGAGGGCTGCCCAGTGTCGGTGGGAGTCTCTTCGGCCGACAGTCGTGCCAGCACCGCTGGGTCCAGTTCACTGAGCGTCGTTGCCGATTCAATCGGCATGTCGAGAACAGTGCTCAGTGCTCCTGGCGTGAGATTCGAAATTGCGGCCAGCAGTTCTGCCGGCATCTGCCGCACGGTTTCCAGCAGGTCCGGATCGAGATCGGCGATTGCGGCAATCGAGTCTGAGGGCAACTCTGCCAGAGTCTGAATCGTCCCCGGTGGCATTTCATTCAATGTTGCGAGAAGTTGGGGATCAACGTCCTGACTTCCGTCGTCTGAAGCGGCACTCAGATCTTCAATGTTCGTAGGGATCTCGTCCATCGTCTCCGAAGTTGCCGCAAACGCATCCGGCAATTGCTTAAGCAACTCCGGTGGCAAATCCATCAAGCCATTGAAGACGTCCGCCGGGAGCGCGGCCATCACATTGAGCATCTCGGTTGGGATCGCCTTCAGAGTCCGTAATGGCTGCGATGATTTGCTGGCCACGCTGATGAACTGCGACAGAACATCGAGACTCAGGCCAGACTCACTTCGCGACGAAGCGCGACCGAGCCATTCGAGCATTTCGACAGGCATCCCCGCCAGCCCGCTCAGCATTTCGACGGGCAGTCGAGTCAGTTGGTCGACTGCTTCAGGCGAAAGCCGGGACAACTGGTTGATGAACTCCGGAGGAAGTTTCGCCAGCGCGTCCAGCACGTCTGTTGGCAATTCACCAACGACGCGAGCGATATCGGAGAGATCATTTGAAAGATTGTCGTTGCCACTGTCACTTGTCATGGCCGCACATTCCCGTTTCTGAGTGGACCTGCAATTCGAAATGTCGAACTGCAAAAGCCAAATCTGCCACATGCCAGCTTCGCTCGGATTCAGGCCGAGGTCACCGTCATGCTGATTTCATTGTCAGTCATCAGTGAGATAATTCAGTGAACTGATTCAGCAAAAAACCAGCTGCCATCAGTTGTCCGCTGCGCGCCGTCCCTGGCAATTCATCATGTCGCCTTCCGAGTTCAATCACACGCCGATCTCAATCGATCTGCGACAAACCCTGAAAACGGTCTAACTCTTTCTGTCGAACCTCAGTTTGTCCCATTGAGCCATCGTGTCGTCGACGCGTTCCTGCCAGTCATTGTTTTTCCGTTTCGAAAGCACCGAACCCGCCGCCAGAATCGCACTGGCCGCGACCGGATGAATCGCCGCCTGAGTTTCCATCGTCGAATCGTTCTGTGCCGCCTCGACCTTTGCTTCTTCGCCGTTTGCGCCAACGGCCGCGTTGAGTCCGAGTCCTGTCGCAATTGACGCTGCGTCCATCCGTTGATTTGTCGTTTCTGCGAATCGTTGCCCCCATCGTGACCAGGCGTCGTCAGCAACTATCGAAGGATCATCAAGCTGGCCGATTCGCATGGAGTTATCAGACCCGAGAGCAGATACCTCTTTGCCGGTTGCTTTCGGAGCTTCTTCGTCTGCGTCTTTTGCCGAATTCTGTTCCGTGCTTTCTTCGGCGGCTGGAGATCCGTCCGGCGCTTTCTTCAGACTCGTCGGCGGACGATCGCGAGCACCTGCTTTATCGTCAGCCGGACGACCATCTCGGATGGTCACGTCCATCACAAAGCGTTTGTCTTTCTCGCCAGGTTCCTGCAACCAGATTTGATATTGCCCATCCGGCAGCTTCTCGAAGATCAGTTTCGGAAGATTATCCAGAACCTCTTCGTCCAGTGGTACTTCTTCGACAACTCGCAGAACGCGATAGCCACCGCCCGGCAGCGGGCTGTAAACAAGGTCTTCCGCAACGACCGCGGGCATTCTCTGAACAGTCTGACCTGTTGGTCTAAGAACTTTCAGCCAGACGATTCGCTCCGTGGCGGCTGCTTCTTCAGACTGACGCGACTGGCCGGTTGCACCACTTGCGTCGTCCTTCTGAGTATCCGTGATGATGAAGGCATCGACTACTTCTACAGCCTTCGGGAAGTCGAGCGTCGTCACGTCGGCAGAAAGATCGAACACAAATGCAACCTGAGCACTGTCGACTCCGCTACCTGGCACTTTCGCTGTAATGCTTGCGTCGTTGGAGTTCGGCTGGTCTGCGCGATCAAGATCAAACGCAACCTTGGCTGCTTCTTCGAACTGGAAATCGACGATCGCCGGTAAGCCAGTCGTCAGATCAGGTGATGTGCCAAACGGATTCGGCTTGACGGTATTAAACGCCGGGTTGCGAACTCCAGCAATCTGCTCACCCGGCATCGACGGCGCACGATAGGTGTCGACACGAGCGCTGAGGCCCGTTCCAAATTCGCCAAGGTTGGCTGCGTCCAGGTCCGGAGAAAGCAGTTCGCTGATCAGGAACTGTTCGTCATTCGCCAGGAACGATTCCGGATCCGGAGTTTCGCCATCGAGCAGGTCTGCCGAATTATCGTAGGCAGCGATTCTGTCGTTGGCGTCGACCTGAACGATGTTTGGATCACCCTGCAGGAAGACTCGAATCTGAATCGGCGAGCCGGGATTTTCCGGGTCTGGCAAGTTGCCGCCGTTGTAAAAGTGTTCGAAGAAGAATGTCCGGGACGTCGTGACGCCCATCGGATCATCAGCCGGATCAATGATCATTTCGCCCGTCGCGAGACTGCCACTCGCTGTGTCGACGATCCGAGGAACGGCATCGCCGGTTTCCCCAGTGAGGTGATGGAACGAGAACCTGTCATCGCCCCACGCAACCAACAGCCTGAAGTTCACTTCGGACTCAAGGCCTCCGGTCGAAGCAGTGTCGAGCGCTCGTCCGAATCGTCCGGAAATTCGGGTGTAACCATCCGATCGAACCTGGTCCGTCACAAAAGTCTCTTCGACCAATAGCGGTTCAAAATCGGCAATTACTCCAGAGTTCGACAGGATTCGATTGTCGACAACGTTACCAGTGGCAGGGTCGATCTGATGGACGATGTTCGTAGCCAGCAACGCTCCGGATTCAAGCACCAGGTCAGCGGCATCAGGCCCTTGCGTGTAGCGAATCTGCCGGTTGGTCTGGAAGTCAGTCTCGCGGTGAGTCTGATCGATGGCTGACGTGTTGGCCCCGGTCGTCGCGTCTTCCAGCAACGAACCGGTTTGAATGTCGAACACTTCCGAGTTGTCACCGATCGTCAGCACGTTTCCTGCGTTGAGATCGATGTTTCCCGCTCTGTCTCGCAGGGTAACGGTCGAGCCAATAGCTGTCAGAAGCGGCGAAGCCAGCGTGAGATCGTCGCCGGCGTTCAGCAACAGCGACCCAGTCCCTCGCGTGGCTTCAATCGGAGCAAACACCTGAATGTCGTCGCCGGGAGCAGCGTTCTCGCCGGCGGTCAGAATAACGCTGCCGCCGGCTGAGTTCCGAACTCCTTCGGCATCGTTCGGACTGGCCTGCGAGCTGACATCAATCGGGCTCGCGTTAGTGACCCAGATGACGCCGCCGTTCGGTCCGTCGGCAATCGTGTCGTCAGCAGCGTTGTCATCGGCATTCGTGATTCCCGACAGACCGTCGACTGTTCCAATTGTCAAAAGACCGCCGACGGAATTCGAAATCTGAATGTCGCCGGACGTTGTATTCGAAGCGGCAAGAAGCACGACCTGAGTATCAATCGCCGAAGCTTCAACCTTCGGGTCAGTCGCAGACGGCAAATCTGCCGCTGCAACGTTCAGTGCCGGATCAGGGAGATCGTCGTCGCCAATGCCGGTAGCCGCTCGCAAAGCAACGATTCTCGCAACGATGTCGGCACCACCCGTGTCGCCATTGTCGATGATCGCTCCGGCGTCCGACTGCACGGAAATCAGCCCATCAACCGAACTGGTCACCAGCCGACTGAGTCGAATGTCTCCCTCAGCCCGTAGTCGAACATCTGCATTTCCGCCCGTTGCCAGGACCGTGCCATCCGCCAGAGTGATCGACGCAGCTGCCTGAACGTCGGCCGTCGGGTCAGTGGTTGGCGAGAAGCGAATTTCGTCATTAGTCGTCGTGATGTTCGCATTCACGACGACATCCCCGGTGCCGTCCTGCACGAAACTGTTGTCAACGTTAAACATGGCTCCGGCAGCAATCGTCAGCGTTCCGCCCTGATTGGTCAGAAACACACGCCCGTCACCCGTCGTTGTCACCGCTCCGTTGAACGTCATCCCCGAAGTGTTGATGTCGATTCCGGGCAGCAGCAGGTCGGTCGTGTTGAGCGTTCCGTTGAACGTCGTCGTGCCCGTTCCGTCAGTCTGAGTGAACGTCGTTGTTTCAACAGCCTGCTGAGCGATCACATCGGCCGCCGACACAACTGTAATGTCGTCGAGTCTCAAAGTGGCCGTGCCAACGAAACCTCCAAAAGTGATGTTCCCCGTTCCGGCCGTCAGAGTCAGATCAACGGTCTCATTGGCCTCTGGAAGCAGATCATCTTCGAACGTCACATTCCCGCCGGCAGCGCCCGAGCTGATCCTGACATCAGAACTGTCGAGTGTCACAACACCGTTGAAACGCGAACTGTTTCCGTCAGTCGTCCATTCAAAGACGTTGCCTGCAACCAGACCAGCGTTGAACGAAATGCCGCCAGCAATCGCGGTCACGCTTCCGATATCGCTGTCTCCGTTCGTTCGAACAATGTCCACCGAGCCAGCGTCACCATTGACGGTTTCCACTTCGGCCGTGCCGAAGAACACACCACCGTCAGCACGATGGATTACCAGACCGCCGACAGCTTGGTTTTCGCCGATATTCTCGTTGAAGAAGACACTCTCAGTTCCGGCGTCGATCGTCAGAGCGTCGCTCTCGCCGGCCTGTCCATCGATCGACGCATCATTAGTAAACGTCACGTCGGCGTTGACCGTATCGATGGTGACGTCTGAGTTCAGCGTCACCGGTCCGTTCAACCGGATGGTGT
>CALDJX010000513.1 GCA_937899075.1 uncultured Planctomyces sp.
CGCAACGATTACTGGTCGCGTGAAAGCGGCATCACCACGTATCGATACTGATCTTCCGTCGTGAACACAGCCGGGCTTTCGCCGTCGATCAGATTCAGTTTTACCGTTGTGCCGTTGTCGAGAATTCGCAGGAAGTCGGCAACGAATCGAGGGTCAAACGTGATCGTGAATTCTTCTCCGTCGTAAGCGATCGGCAGTTCGACGTTCGACTGACCGACGTCTGCCGCGCGGCTGGCGAGTGTCAGCTTGCCGTTTGAGAATGAAAAGTCGACGCCGCGGCTTTCTTCGTTCGTAACAATCTGTGCCTGACGCACTGCCGAATAGAACGGTCCGATCACCAGCTCAACTGAAGATTTGAAATCGGTCGGGATGACGTCTGAGTATTTTGGAAAACGGCCTTCGACAAGCCGACTGTAAATTGTCGACCCGCCGCATTTCACGAGAACGTCGTTGGCGTGAATCGCGATCAGGGCGACATCGTCTTCACCGTCCGGCAAAGACCGCTCAATCAGCTGCATCGCTTTTGACGGAACAACCGGTGTGGTGTTTTCAACGTTGACTTCACCGACCACCTGAGCCGCCGCAGAGACGACAGCCAGACGTCGACTGTCCGTTGCCGCCAGAGTCGCTCGCTCGGGAGTCAGCTCAAGCAGCACGCCGCCGAGAGCGTAACGCGTGCTCTCGGTGTCGGTCGCAAAGATCGTTCGCTTGATCATCTCACGCAACGTCGCCGCGTTGACCGTGAAGTATTCCGAATCTTCGAAGGCAGCGACGGGTGGGAACTCGCTGGGGTCTTCGGTCGACAGATTGAATTCACTCTGCCCGCCTTTGATGCTCAGTTTCCCCTCGGTCGCTTCCAGAGTGACCTGGTCGTCAGTCAGCTCTCGCAGGATGGAAACAACTCGCTGAGTCGGCAGCAGGACTTCGCCGGTCGAGTCGGTTTCGACGCCGCTTACTTCATAACGAATGCCGACTTCCTGGTCGGTCCCGATCAGAACGGCTTTTCCGCCGTCCACGTGCAGCTTGACGTTCTTCAGGATTTCTTTGGGCGTCCGAGTCGGAACGACACCGCTGACAATCTGCAGAGCCGTGGCGAGCGAAGCACGATGACAATTGAGTTTCATGGCGTCCGTCACTCCGTGACAATCGAGTCAGGCGAGGCCTGAACTACTTAAAGAAAAGATATATCTCAGCAGTATTATTAAGGCGACTGCCGGATGTGTTGAGAATCATTCCCGCGACGCAGGAACCGTATGATACGTCAAGGTTTGCGCGGCAACAACCAGTCCGGAAAGGAGTTCAAAACTCGTTGACAGGCCGTCAGTTGCCGGTCACTGGTCTGTGGGCGGTTGTTGACCGTTTTCGAGCCGTTTTCCGGCCTGTTGACAACTCGCTGATTTGTGATCATTTCTCAACAGACTTTCGACAGGTTATGGACATCCAATTTGTGTCTGAACTGCGAACGAAATCAGGCGTAATCGGTTTGGATGTTCTTATCGAGGCTTCGCCAGAGTCACTTGGAGCTTCACTCGCTGGCCGTCGCGGAGGACGGTTACATCGACTTCGTCGCCCGCTGAGAAATTTCGCAGGGCGAGGTCGAAGTCGCTCAGGTCGGCGACTTTGCTTTCTCCGAACTGGACGATTCGGTCGCCGCCTTTCAGGCCGCCTTTGGCAGCCGGACTTTTCGGCGAGACTCCCGAGATCGCATAGCCCTCCCCTTCTCCGCTGAAGTCAGGGATGCTGCCGAAGTATGGGCGGCTGCCCTGTCGCTGAATGTCGGCTTTGGCGGCGACTTCCAGGTACTCGGGCCGCTTCTGAGTCTCCGCGGTGTGAATCACGACGTCGCGGAACAGGTCGGCGATTCGCTGAATGCCTTTGAAATTGATCTTCTCCCAGTCGTCGCCGGGGCGGTGGTAGTCGTTGTGCGTGTTCGTGAAGAAGTGCAGAACCGGAATCTTCTTCGCGTAGAACGACGATTGATCGCTGGGGCCGAACCCTTCTGGCTTGAGTGACAGTTTGAATTCGGCCGCTTCTCCCAGCCGGGTGACGTCGTCTTTGAACATCGGCGACGTTCCGACTCCGAAGACCGTCAGCTTGCTTTCGCGCAGCCGGCCGACCATGTCCATGTTGAACATCGCGATTGTCTTGTCGAGTGGGAACAGCGGCTTTTCGACGTACTTCGCCGAACCGATCAGCCCTTTCTCTTCGGCCGTAAACGCGATGAAGACCACCCGTCGTGGCAGCGGTTCTTTGCGAGCGGCGAGCTGCCGGGCGATCTCGATCAGCGCGACCGTTCCCGAGCCGTTGTCGTCAGCGCCGTTGTGAACCTCGATCACGCCCGGAGCCAGCGAACCGTCTCCACCCATGCCGACATGATCGTAGTGAGCACCCACGACGATAGTTTCATCAGCCAGCGGACCTTCGCCTTCCAGCACGCCGATGACGTTTTTCACTTCCGTGCGAACTCGTTCCAGTCCTGTTTCGCCAGCGACCGTCCAACCTTTCAGAACCTGCGTGCGAGGCTTCAGGTCCGTGTCGATTTCCGCTTCCAGGTCGGCGAGCGACTTGTCCATCGCGAGCTTCAACAACTCGTTGCACTTCGCCTGCGAAATATGCACGACGGGGATCGCGCCGTCTTTGCCGTTCCCCGCGTAGCCAAACTTCATCAGCGTATCGAAGCCGCCGGTGTGAGCGTCTCCGTGAGCACTATTCACACGCTCCAGAGCCGCGTTCATTTTCTTTCGTGTATCGGCGAAGACTTCGTCGGTCGGCTCCAGTTTGGCCAGCTCACGAGCCACTTTAACCACGGCATTATTTGCAGAATCGACCGCCTTTTCCGCGGCAGAATCAATGGAGTGAGGATCGTTCACGAACAGAATAGCAGCCGCGCTGGCCGTCGAACAAACGCTGACTTTCGCATTGATCGAAGCGTGTCGAGAGACTCCATGACCGGTAGCAAACGCACTCTTGTGATTCGCCTGCTGAGGCGTCCGGCGCATGACAATGACAATTTTTCCTTTGACATCGACGTCTCCGAAATCCTTGTAAGCAGCGTCTTTGGCGTTGATCGCGTACCCGCCAAAAACGATCTCGCCCGAGAACTTACCGCTGCCGCCGAACGAGCAAACGTTGTAGTCCTCTTCGAGCTTCAACTCGATCGTCTTGTCTTCCGGGCCGACGAACTTCAGCGAGTTGTTTTCCAGCAGGTTCGTCCCGGTGACCATCGTGAATTTCTGAAAGGCGTCGCCCTCCAGAGCGGTCACATTCAGCCCCGCCAGCTTGAACTGCTCTTTGATAAAATCAGCCGCCAGATTCAGCCCGTCCGTCCCGACCCCCCGCCCTTCCAGCTTGTCATCGGCGAGGTATTTAAGATCGTTCGTGAGTCGCTCCTCAGCCGTGCCGGTCAACTCGG
Organism: uncultured Planctomyces sp.; assembly: GCA_937899075.1. GTDB lineage: Bacteria > Planctomycetota > Planctomycetia > Planctomycetales > Planctomycetaceae > JABMPE01. The sequence continues at coordinate 3,413 of CALDJX010000513.1, forward strand.
CCGCAACCGAAGTCCGGTCGAATAAGGCGAGTGTCACAAACAGCAACATCACAAAGGCAACGTTCAGTTGAGCACGAAAATCCATCTCGAAGCATCCTGTCAATCAGGCGGTGAAAAGCGGTCACTCAGGAACCACGGAGGAAAGCCGGTCACCCGCTAACTTGTCAAGCGCCCGGTCCGGATTTATCAGTCGAGGCAACTTTCGTCATTTCCTCGCCAGGGGAACATTCGTCTGTCGAAAGCGTGCGTGGCCTGACGCAAAGACGCTAAGCCGCAGAGTATCGCAAAGAGTTTGATTTGATTTCTTTGCGAACCTTCGCGTCTCCGCGCCTTTGCGTCAGATTCACGAAGCCCAACATCTGTCTCGCGGAAACCCTACTCAGTAGGCCAAAGCGTGTTGATCGCCAGTCCGTTTCCCGAGTTGTCATCGTCGGATGATGGATCGACGGCTTCGATTGTGCCGCCGTGGAGTCTCAGGATTTGCCAGCATTTCGAGAGGCCGAAGCCGAGGCCTCGGCCTGCCTGACGCCCGGAATAGAACGGGTCGAAGAGGTGTTCGCGTTCGACTTCGGACAAGCCGACTCCGTTGTCTGAAACGGTGAAGCGAATGTGCGGAAGTAACCCGACGCGTGAGCGAGGGATTCGTGGCGCCTGATGCTGTCCCTCGCTCACGCGTCGGGTTTCCATCTGCCCGCTTTCATCGACCATTGCGAGTTCGACGCGGATCACGCCTTCCTGGTCGATCGCTTCGAGGCTGTTTTTGATCAGGCAGGAAACGATGACTCGGAATTGTTCCCGGTCAGCGTTCAGTCGGATTGCTTCGTCGAGCGACTTTTCAACGGCTACGTTCTTGTGCGGAAACTGCCGCTTCAGACTGTCGACGATTGGCGTGATTTCAGCGGCTGGATCGAACTCTTCAAGGCTCGGTTCGGGCGGCCGTGCATACGTCATCGCATCGCCGATCATGTCTCGGATGCGGTATGCCTGTCCGCCGATCGTTTCCAGAATGCGTCGTCGTTCGGGGTCGGTTTCGGTCTTCAGCAGCAGCGCGGATCGACCAGCGATCGTGGCTACGGGGTTGTTGATCTCGTGACCGGCTCCAGCGGCGAATTCGGCCATCGCTTCCAGCTTCAGATCCCGCAGGCGCGTTTCCGAAACCGGGTTGAGATTGCTGCTTGAGGTCTGGCCGCTGCGAAGTTGCTCGATCAACCGTGCGCTGACTGTTGCCAGGGCGGCGAGCACTTCCGAGTCTTCAACATCGCCCAGCAGGATCGCGCCTCCCACTGCGAGACCGTTGAACTCAAAAGGGACGACGGTGACTGTGGTCGGAAGTTCTGCGACTTTGTCGACGATCGAAGTCAGCGAGTCGCTTGCTATGGTGGCTGACCAGTCGATGGTCGTTGCGGGCAGGTCGTTCGATGAGAACATCGGCTGGTCATCGCGCGAAGGTACAGCGAAGGCGAAGGACAGCTTCTGATTGGCGATCAGCGAAACGTGACCGGCGGTTGCGCCGGATGTTCGTAACCAGGAATCAACGAGACATCTCAGCAGGTCGTCGACCGTTGAGACCGGCAACGCTTGCTGCACGAGTTCCAGCGGGGCCGTCGATAGATTGGCTGGTTCAGAAACCGACATGATTCATGACCACTTTGTCGTGACGTCAGAACAGCCTACAAAAAACGCAGCAACAGGACTCGCCTGCTGCTGCGTGAAGGACTTTCAGTTTAGATCGTCATCTATCGAGAGTTGGCTGGGACAGGTTCAACATCCAGCAGCTTGCAGATTCGCTCGACCAGTTTTTCGATTTCAAACGGCTTCTGCATGAAGTCGTTCGCGCCCGAATCCCGCAGTGCCTGAATCTTGTCCTGCTCGACCATGCCGCTGATGCAGATGATCTGGCAATCGTCCAGGGTCGTGTCGCCGCGAACTCGCTGGCAGACTTCCCGGCCGTTGATGTCCGGCAGCATGACGTCCAGAACGATGATGTCCGGGTGGTACTCTTTAACCATCATGCCGGCGTCGAAGCCGTTGTTGGCCGTGCGGATGTCGAATCGACCGTCCGCATCGAGCACGTCTTTGATCAGTTCGACGAGTTCCTCATCGTCATCAACGATGAGCGCCTTGCGTCGACCACTCTCCAGAGCGTCAGTCGGGATGCCGTTATCCTTCATGAATCTGTAGAGAATGTCTCGTGGAATCCGACGGAACCTCGAGCCTGGAACGCGAAAGCCTTTGAGCTGTCCGGAGTCGAAACAGCGAATAATTGTCTGCTGGCTGACCTTACAGATCTTGGCAGCTTCTCCGGTTGTGAAAACAGTCTTCATCGGGTTCATCCATCCTTTGAACTGAACTGATGAGCCGGCTCAGACAAAGCTGCCGTATTCGCGAAGGCAGGTTTCGCGATCTGCAGCCAGCCGACCAGGGTGCGACATCCTTGGCAATCCCTTGGTTGTGTATCTCTACGGTACTTATCGACCTTGTGGGTCCTGCCGGTTAATCCGATTTTACCGAAATTAACACTCGTGCCGATTGTATCCAGATTGCAGAACTGGTCAACATGCATTGTTTCCACCAGTCTGCCGAAGGCTCCATGCCAACCTGAAGCCCCTGACCGGACCAAAACCCGAAGTGAGGCAAGGACTTACGGACACTGCGCGGTCTGGTGATTGACGGTGTTTCAGATTGGGTGCGGAAGGACGCCACTGGCTTGTGAAGAGTGACAGCCAGAATTCTGATGCGTAAGATCGATTTGTTTGTTGATTGGACTCCCGCCCCGCTCCCGGAGACTCACCCATGAGACCATCCGTGCTTGCAGCTCCCGCCCTTTGGCTGCTCTCGACCTGCTGCGTTCTTAATGCCGCACCGCCTGACGTTAAGTGGGTGTTTCCGACCGGTGCTCAGATCGGGCAGAAAGTCACCGTGAAGGTTTCCGGCAAGATCAATCAGCCGGGGACGCAGGTCTGGTGCGACAATCCGAACATCGTGTTCGAGATTCCCGAGAAAGACAACGACCTCACCATCCGCACTTCTGCCGATGCACGACCGGGCTTGTACTGGCTCAGATTTTTCAATGCGGAAGGCGCGACGGCGCAGTTGCCGTTTGTGCTGGGTCGATTGCCGGAAGTGGTCGAGGTCGAGCCGAACAACGACGTCGCCAAAGCTCAGGCAATTGACGAATCGTCAGTGATCAACGCCAAGCTCGGCGCGGCCGGCGATGTCGACGTCTACGCCGTTAAGGTTAAGAAGGGACAGACACTGGTTGCTCAGGTCGAAGCCAACTGGCGGCTGGGATTCCCCGTCGATCCGATCGTGCAGATCCTGACTGCGAACGGCACAGTCATTGAACAGGTGGACGACGACCACGGTTTTGATCCGATGATCGCGTTCGAAGCTCCGGCGGACGGAACGTGGCTGGTGCGAGTCTTCGGTTTTCCCGCCGCGCCCAACAGCACGATCCGATTCGCAGGCGGAGCTGACTATATCTACCGCCTGACTCTGACGACCGGCCCGGTAGCCAATCACGCGGTTCCGGCTGCCGTTCAGCGAGGGAGCGAAACATCGGTGAAACTGGCCGGGTGGAATCTGTCCGAAACTCTGTCACAACCATTTAAGGTTGAAGCCGGAGTGCTGCCGGGCCTGACACACGCTGAGCTTCCGCACGAGGTCTCGCTAAACCTTGTCGACGAGCCGGTGTCGATTGCCGCCGAACCATGCAATGCTGAAAAGCCATTGGCAGTTACCGTTCCGGCGACCGTTTGCGGAGTAATCGATGAGCCTGGCGACGAAGACAGTTTCCGTTTTTCGGCGAAGAAGGGCGAGGTGCTGGTCATCGCCTCGGAGTCACGATCACTCGGCCTTCCGCTCGACACGGTGGTGACGGTTTTCGACAAAGACGGTACGTCGCTCGGCGAGTCCGACGATGCGGTTCGCAACGAGGCTGATTCGCGGCTGGTGTTTTCGGTGAAAGCCGACGGCGAGTACACGGTGCGAGTCCGAGACCTCTTCGAGAAAGGCGGCTGGCGATTCGCGTACCGACTCAGCATCAGACCGAGACAGCCGTCTGTAAAACTGACACTCAAAGCGGACGTCTTTGTCGGAACGCCCGGCATGCCGCTGGAAATTCCGGTGACGATCGCTCGAAATGACGGCTTCAAAGAAGAGGTCACGATCAGCGTTAAAGACCTGCCCGAAGGCGCGACCGTCGAACCGGTAAAGTCAGAAGTCAAAGGCGACACGTCGAAGGCCGTCAAGCTGATCCTGAAGACGGACGATGCCAAACCGTTCAATGGCCCGCTGCGCATCGTCGGTCAGTACGGAGAAGATTCATCCGTCTCCGCCGAGTTCGACCTGACAACCTTCAAGCGATCGACCGAAGACATCTGGCTGACAATCCTGCCGAAGAAAGAAGAAGTCAAAGACAAGGTAGATTGAAATTTTGAACCACGGAAGACACGGAATTACACGGAAACCATTCTGACAGATTTCGTTTTCCGTGTAATTCCGTGTCTTCCGTGGTCAATTCTTCCGGTTAGTAATTGACCGGCTGAGACGCTCGTAAGTAAGCGAAGAGATCTCGAATTTGCTGATTGGTCAGTTTCTTGACCGAGCCTTCGGGCATGACCGAGCGTTTGATCGCTCGCATGTCTTCGATTTCGTCGCGGCGGAAGATCAGGTTCTGACCGTCGACGCCTCGCAGCACGACGACCTGGTTGTCCTTGTCAGCGAGGAAGCCGTTCACGACTCGACCGTCCGTCGTGACGATGATGTAGTTTTCGAAGCCTTCGCGGATTTCGAGGCTCGGGTTCACCACGTTGATCATGACTCGTTCAAGGTTGTCGCGTTTGAATGAGGTCAGGTCTGGGCCGACCTTGCCTCCTTCAGTAAACAGCGTGTGGCACTTTCCGCAGTTCTCCATGTAGAGAACCTTTCCCTTTTTCGGGTTGCCCGAAGCGGCCTCGACGATGGTCATCAGCCGTTCCACTTCTTTGCGCATTTCTTCGGTCGTCGCTCCGGCAACGCTGCCCCAGTGTTTTGCGACGAGTTCGTTGATGCGGCTGTTGTCGTGCAGCAGGATTTTTCGCAACGCTGTTTCTGAAACGTCTTCCGGTTTCAGTTCTCCGCTGTCGACCGCTTCCAGAAGTTCGATCGCCCAGACGGGACGACTGCCGAGCAACGTTTCGGCAACCAGTCGCGCGTCTGCCGGAATTCCTTTGAGACTCTTCACGACGGACTGCCCGACTCGCAGATCATCGAACGCCTGCAGCGCGGTTAACGCGGCTGACACAAGGTCAGCGTTCTTTTCGGAGTCGACGACTTTCAGCAGCACGGGAATGAATTCCGGGCGGCGGATCTCGCCGAAGATCTGGAGGTACTGCAATCGGTCTGCGGCGCTCCCCTGCCCTGTTTCGACGGCGGCGACTGTCGTCTTGATAGCCGCCGCATCGCCCTGGCGAAGTTTCAGCGCCGTGGACCCACCACCCGATTTCGCGATGGCCGTGACCAGTTGATCCGGCAGACCGGCCAGCGACCGGCCTTTGTAGGCTTCTTCGAAACCCTTCAACAGAAGGTCTGTGCTGGCTTTGTCCGGCGCGGCATTCAGCAACTCAGCGGCCGCGATCAGCTCTTCGCGAGACCCTGCCAGCGCGTAACGCTTCATCATTCGATCGATGAGGTGCTCTTTGACGATGGCCTGGTTCCAGACGTCTTTGTCAGCAAAGAGAAGATCAAGAATCTCGTTGCGTGACCCGTCGGAAGCTTTCGCCTCGATCGCCCACCACAGCATCAGCGGCTGGTGGAGGTCCTTTGAATCTTCATCGTAGTTGAGCAGGTTTCGAATGATCGGCAGCGCGTCCTTCGCCGGAAGTCGCCGCGCCGAAGACGCGAGTTGCTTGCGAACTTCGACGTACGGTTCCTTTGCTGCCAGATCCGCGAGCGCTTTCGCAATCTTCGGTTCCACCTGGTAATGATCACACAAAAGTCGGACGGTCCATGCCCGGACAAACGGATCCTGGTGAGTGAGCAAGATCGGAGTTGCCTGGTGCTGATGTTTCCCGTGCAGAACTCCGTAGGAATGCAGTTGCCAGAGTTCTTCCAGACTCGATTGCCCGCCAGCTTTCATAACCTTTCCAACCAACCTGCCGTCGGCTAACGACTTTTCAAGATTCTGTGGCAAAGATTTTCGTTCTTTTGAATTTGCGGGCCAGTCTCTGAGTTGCGTTGTCTTGTCGGCGATAATCCGTTGCGCCGTCTGTCGATGCCATTTTCCATGATGTTTGAGCAGCTCGCCGAGGCCTTCGAGGTCAGTTTTTCCATAGTCGAACGGCTTTGCCTGCGGCAGGTCTTTCGGCTTCAGTCGGTAAATCCGGCCGTTAGTTCTGTCGATGCGGCCGGCGTAGTGGCTGCTGTGGTCGATGCGTTGTTCGTACATATCGGCGACGTAGATGCAGCCGTCCGGTCCGGTTTTGACGTCGACCGGGCGGAACCACTGGTCGTTGGTTTTGACGACTCGGCTGATGTCGCGAGTTTGAAACGAGGACTGGTCCGGCTGGAAGTCGCTCATCACGACCTGACCCTGCAGAGGCTCGATGCCGAACAGCCTTCCGCGGTACTCGTCGGGGAGCACGTTCTCTTCATAGATGACGAAGTTGTGCGTGAAACGCGGCACGCTGTGATGCTTCATGTTCGCGAAGTAGCCAAAGGCGTACGGGTTCGAAAGCGGTCCGTGCTTGCCGAATCCTTTTCGCGAGTAGCCGCCCTGCTCGTAATGAAATCCTCGAGTGTCGCCGCCGTTGTGGCCGGAGAAGATTTCGCCCTTCTCGCTGATCTCGACACCGAATGTGTTTCCGCCGCCTTCTGCGAAAACTTCGTAGCGGCGCAATTCCGGATGGTAGCGCCAGATCAGTTGGCCCATCGTGCGGATGGGTTTGTCCTTCGTGCCGGGCCGTTTGATGTTTCCGGAAACCGTGCTTCCCTGGGCTCCGTACAGCCAGCCGTCCGGTCCGAATCTGAGGCTGTTGATGACTGAGTGTGAATCCTCAAACCCGAAGCCTTCGAGCAGGACTTCCGGATCGCCGTCCGGCACGTCGTCGCCGTTTTTGTCCGGATAAAACAGCAGGTACGGCGGGTTGGTGACGAACAGTCCGCCTCGACCCTGCACGAACGAAGTCGCCAGATTCAGTCCGTCGACGAAGACTTTGTGTTTGTCGTAAACGCCGTCCCCGTCCGTGTCCTCGTGAATGGAAATCCGGTCGCGGCCTTTGTCGTGGTTCGGCGGTGCCTTGGGGACTTTGTCATAAACGGCTCGCAGATAGACGTCGCGGCTGAGCATCGTCAGTCCGGCGATTTCGGGGTACTGCCGGTACTCCATGACCCACAGTCGGCCTCGCTCGTCCCAGTTCATGAACAATGGCTGAGCGATGTGCGGCTCGGAAAGAACCAGCTGAATATCCAGGTCGTCGGGCGTTTCAAATTGTTTCTCGGCTTCGGCGGGCGGGACGGGATCGTTATCGCCCTTCCGTTTCAAAACGTACCGCTGCACGTCGTCGACGTCGTCAACTTTGGCAAATGCACCGCGTTTACGATCGCTGGTGCCGCCTGCCAGTTTTGCGGCGTCGACTCCGAATTCGGCGGGCGATGACTTTGACCAGTCGGCGTTGTCGCCGGGTCTGTACTGCCAGTCGCCGTCCATCCGGATGGCCTGTTTCGCGGCTTCGTTCATCAGGATCGGAGGGGCGACGCTGAAGTTTGGTCGCGGGTTGTCCTGGTAAACTCGAATTCCGATCGTGTTGAGCTTGCCGAATTCGATCAGGTCGGCATCGACGTCGTACGTCCCTTTTTCACCAAGGCCGCTGCGGAACTGCGGCGGGAACGTGCCAGTCGCACCGACGTTCACGCCGTTGACGTACGAAGCCCGAGCGTCGTCGACCGCTTCAGAATAGAGCGTCAACTTCGCACCCGACCACGATTCGGGAATCTGGACCAGACAGCGGTACCACGAGTAACCATCGATCGACTTCAGGTCGCCGCCGGGCATCTTCCGCCAGGCGTCAGGAATGGTGACCAGATGCCAGCCTTCTGCGGGCGTGGCAGTTTCCTGAGCGTTTGCCTCAAGGCTTTGAGCACAAAGCACGAGAACAACGAGCAGCCAGAGACATCGACGAATTTTTTCACAAAGACAGACAGGCATCGTTGCTCCGGGCAGAGTTTAATTCGGTGTCGAAATCAGAACGGAATCTGCAGTGTGTCGTAGGGGATGGCAAGCGCAGCGCCGGCATACCAGAACTTTGACGCAATCTGTTTGGCAATGGTATGCCGGCGCTGCGCTTGTCATACCCTGCGGTTCTTCGCCTTGGTCAGTGACTCAGTAGGACGACCAATCGTGGTCCGAAAACCAGAACACCAACAACGACGGAACATCCTGCAGCAACAAGTGTTGCTCCGGCGGCAATGTCTTTCACACGTCCCGCCGCAGCGTTGTGTTCGGGACTGACGATGTCGACCAGCCTCTCGATCGCCGTGTTCAGAATTTCCGAGGCAATGACCAGTCCAATGGCCAAAGCAATGCTGCACCACTCGCTTGTTGTCAGGTCAAAGTAGAGCCCGGCGCCAACGACTGCCACCGTCACGACAAGATCGATGCGGACGTGAGCCTCGGATTGAATCGCGAAAGCGACGCCGCGGAACGCGTTGCCGAAACTCGCCACGCGACGCGCGAAACATCCAACGGGCTCATCGCCAGAGCTTTGCGTCATGCCACGTGCCGCCTTTGTGAGAAATGTGATCGTACTCGTGTAGGCTGGGTCGAGACCCAGCGAGAACAGGGTGTGCTGCGTCTTGCTACTTACGATATCCGATTCGTCAGGTTTGAGTTTTCGATAGTTCGACGCAACGGTCCGGAAGCGCATAGAGCTGGGTCCAGACCCAGCCTACGTCCTACAGGCCAGTGACTCTTCCGGATCGTGGCTGACGGAAACTGCGATCGCTATCCTGTCTCACTTCCGCTGATCGAATGCGAGTTTTCGAAATCCTTTGATTCCCCTGAGAAGTCTCCGCCATGTCTGACAAAATCCGAATCGGCATCATCGGTGCCGGAGCCGTTTCTGACTACCACCACGTGCCTGGCATCAATATCGATCCTCGTTGCGAACTGGTTGCGATTTGTGACCCGAACGAAGCTCTGCTTGAACAGCGGCAGAAGGACTGGGGACCGACAAAGACCACCACGGACTACGAAAAGATCGCCGCCGACCCCGACATCGATGCGGTCATCATCGCGACGCCGAACTTCGTGCATCGCGAGCAGACACTCGCCTGCGTCAACGCCGGCAAGCATGTGATGTGCGAAAAGCCGCTCGGCCTGAACTTTGGCGAGTCCGCCGAAATGTACCGAGCCGCTCGGGACAAAGGAGTGCGGCACATGACTGCCTTCACCTATCGGTTCGCACCGTCGATGAGGTATGTGCGGCATCTGGTTCAGTCGGGACAGCTCGGCGTTCCGCGACATTTCCGCAGCCAGCGATTCCTCGATTGGCCGGAAACAAGCTGGGGCTGGCGTCAGTACAAACACCTCGCCGGAGCTGGCGACTTGTTCGACATGACGATTCACCGGATCGATTTCTCAATGGATCTGATGGGACCGATTAAGTCGATCTGCGGCGCGATCGCTCAATTTTCTCCGCGAGACAAAACGGCTGATGGCGAAAGCTGCAAACCGTCTGAAGTCGATGACTGGTCATCACTGATCGGCCAGTTCGAAAACGGTGCGACCGGAGTGTGGGAAGGCAGCACGGTCATGAAAGGTCACCATAACAACGGCTTCGGCTACGAGTGGGCCGAGGTCAACGGTTCGGAAGGTTCGGCGGCCTACCAGCTCACCGATCCGAACAACGTGATCATCGGCAAGCACGGCGGCACGATGGAAAAGGTGCCAGTGCCCGATGAATTCCTGGTGATCGAAGGCAGCCCTCGGCCGGGCAACGAAGGAGTGCCCAGCACGGTCTTCCGCTACGACCTCGTCTGGGAATTCGTTTCGGCGATCGTTGAAGAACGCGATGCGCTGCCCGGCTTCGATCACGGAGCACGCGCGCAGTTCGTCGCCGACGCGTGTCTGGAATCGTTCGAGAAAAAAGCCTGGGTCGACATCAACCCGGACCTTGGTTGACCCCCGTAGGTCAGGCTCTGCCTGACGAAATCACACGCAGAATTTTCCAACCACGAAAGACACTAAATACACGAAAAATCAGCCTGGCGTTTTCGTGTATTTTGTGTTTTTCGTGGTTCCGTTTGGTCATTGCTGATCTCAGCTTTGCGGCTTCAGGTACCAGAGACTTCGTCAGGCAGAGCCTGACCTACTGCATAGAAAGCGAAGCCGCGTGTCCGATTCGCAGAGCAGTGCTGAAGGCAGCTCGACGGATCAGCCGCGCGACACGCAAGTCGTTGCCGATGAACCTCGCAACCTGATCGTCCTCGCACTGTTTAATGTGACGCTGCGGTTTTCGTGGATCTTTAAGACCGAAACCGTCCTGATTCCGCGGTTCATGGATGTGATCGACGGTTCGGGATTCGTGCGCGGGTTTCTGCCAATTTTCAACCGCTTCGGTCAGAGCGTCGTGCCGTTGTTTCTGGCTGATCGGCTGCGGCGAGCGCCGCTCAAACGGCGAGTTCTCCAGGCCACGTCCACGTTGATGGGTGCGTGTTTTTTATCGTTGGCCGGCTTGTGGTACTGGCTCGGCGAACCCGTTGACGGCGGAGCGCCGTCCTGGATGCCGGTCGCGTTTCTGATGATCTACGTGATGTTTTTCGTCATCAGCGGCATGAACCAACTCGCGCTGGGCACGATCCAGGGAAAGCTGATTCGAGCCAATCGCCGAGGTCGACTGATGGCGATTTCCGGAGTCACCGGTTCTGTCGTGTCGATCATCCTGGCCTGGTACCTGCTGCAACGCTGGCTGGAACATCCTCTGCAATTACCGGGCAGCGGTTACGTGCTGATCTTCGGTTTTGCCGGAGCCGGATTCGTGCTGGCTGGCCTGTTGACGCTGCCGCTTCGAGAACCGACTGACAACGAGTGTCCATCGACAGCCCGCAGCGCGAAGCAGGCCGTGACGGATGCCTGGGAAATTTTTCGACACGATCACGTTTTCCGTCGAGCTGCCGTTGTGGCGATGCTCTTTATCACCGTCCAGTTTTTGTTTCCGCATTTCCAGGCGTTTGGCCGCAGCAAACTCGCGAAAGGTGAAGAAGGCTTTCATCTGATGCTGTGGGTGATCGCTCAAAATGGAGCCGTCGGAGTCTTCAGCTGGATGTCCGGTGTCATCGCCGATCGATATGGAAATCGACTCGCGATTCGAATTCAGGTTTTTCTCTGCACACTGACTCCGTTGATGGCGATGTTTCTGATCAGCGACTTTATCGTCGACGGTCACAAATGCTTCTGGCTGGCCTTCGTCTTCCTGGGTCTGGTCCCGGTCACGATGAAAACTTTCGTGAACTACACGCTCGAACTTACGGACCCCGGTAAGCACGCTCGCTACGTCAGCACAATGAGCTTGTGCTTCGCCGTGCCGTTCATTCTGTCGCCACTGATCGGCAAGCTGATCGACGTGATCGGCTTCCAGCCAATCTTCCTGGCCATCAGCGCGACGATCGGTCTGGGCGGCCTGCTGACCTTCCGCATGGCCGAGCCGCGGCATTCGCAGAACTGACAGGTTTATTGGCCAGGACTTGATTCAGGTCAGCCGCAAAAATCACAAGATACGCAAGAGGCACGTAATCAAGTCCCGATCGATTCGCGGCTTTCACATCGCGCGAGTCTTTCTGGGTGATTCAGCGGTTTTGCATTGTCTGTGCCTTCTTTCGGCACCGGAATCTTTACAGCTGAGACCCTTCAGTCGGGGCGAGCATCGTGCTGATGATCTTGCTGACCGTGCCTTTGTAACGGTCGAGCTTTTTCAGCTTCTGCCATTCGGGGTGCGGGCCGAAGCCTTTCCAGTGAGTCTTGTGGTCTTCTTCGTTTTCCGCTGACAGCATGTACGTCAGGTTGGGAACGTCGTTCGAAATCAGCGTCTCGCCGAAGAATACCGGGCCGAGACCAACTTCCCTCATGATGTCGATTTCGCCCTTGTTGAACATTTCGACTTTGAGTTGAGCCATGTGCGCGTTGTGGCTTTCGTACGTTCGCAGTTCGAACAGGCGAGGCTTTTTATCCTTCGAGTAGGCTGGTTGCTCGATGACCGGCATGCCGGCGAAGGCTTTCATCAGGCGACTTTCGATGCGCGAATACCGCGCCGCTTTCTGATCGATGGCGAAGTACTCAGCTGCATCTTTGTGATACGCGTCGTCTGCTGCGAGGGCTGCGTTCAAACCACCGAACGCGTCGAGCGTGCGGTACGGAATCAGCACGTAAACCGAGTTGTCCGCTTTCTCGCCGGTCGGAGTGAAGATGCCGACCCGGTCAATTTTCTGGCGATTCAACGCGGGCACCAGAGCGTCTTCGACAAAGTTGACGACAACCTCCTGGTTCTCGACTGTCTGACATCGATAGATGCGAATTTCATAATACTCCTGCGCCGGAGGTGCGGCTGTGGCACTCGCGCCTGCAAGAGTCATCGCAGCGGCGGCTGCAAGAAGTCCGGTCACAAAATGTCGTCGCGAAGAGGTCAAATTCATCGGATGCATACCTGTCGTGTTTCGAGGTTCAGTCAAATCGGTGGGTCGACAGAATGTGCAACTGGCGTTCTGAACGCAACGATTCGGGACGCCAGAGTTGTCAACTGGGGAGTTCGAAGGAGTCTTTGAGTTCTCGCAATTCGAGTCCGTCCGTAAACTTACTGACTCGATCAACGGCAAGACGACGAGTCGCGCATCAAGACGTCGACGTTGTGGCCAAAGGCGCTCGTTGCCAAACAGTACGACGTAGTCTCGATGCAGTCTCACTACGGAGCGACGCTCCAAGAAGATGTCGACACGATTTCGAAGTGGGTCGACATGCAGTCGAAAGCTGAATTCGTGATTCACACCGGATGGGCTCACCATGAGAAGCGAGCGGCTGAGTACGCGAGCAAAAACATTTCGTCGACGATGCAGCACAGTCCGAAATACATCAACGCGCTGCTCGACCGGTTGCGGAAGAAGTATCCCGGCCGCGAGTTTCGACAAACTTATGCCATCGATCTGCTGGCAAAGATTGCCGCCGGTCCGGTCTTTGCGTAGCTGGTTCGACATGGGCGTAGCGATTTGATTTTCGTTGGGTGAATGAGCACCATGCCTCGGCAGGATTGTCAGCAGGTTCAAAACACGGTTACACCATTCGATGAGGATGTTTATGTCTAAGCAGAGGATGACGGCACTTATCACGCTTTTCGTGTGCTCGTTTCTGGCGGTTGATCCGGCCTTCACGGCACCGCCGAAGCGCACGGCGCCGCCGACTCGGAAGTTTGATGCGCATGGTTCGCCGACGTTTGTGCGGCTGGACGCGAAGCCGGGACTCAATCCGCCGCTGGATGTGGACGGGAACTTTCTGATCGGGCCGGAGTATTCACCCGCTCCGGAAAACGAGACTGTTGACGGTGTTCCTCAGGGGAAGGTGCAGCAGTTCACGATTGATTCCAAAGAAACAAAGCTCCTGAATCCAGGTATCGCTCGCAAGGTTTTCGGCTCGGTCGATCCACAGAACCCGAAGACGCTGATCGTCGAAACGCACGAGATTGACTACGAGCGGAAGATTACCGTTTACATCCCCTCGCAATATGTGCCAGGCAGCGAAGCTCCGTTCATGGTTATCCACGATGGGCCCAAGGGGAAACCGAACATGTCGGTCCCAAAGATCCTCGACAACCTGATCGCTCAGAAGCGTGTCCCCGCGATGATCGTCGTCATGATTGCTAACGGCGGCGGCGATGCTCAGGGACACGAGCGGGGCAAAGAATACGATACGATGTCGGGCGTGTTCGCTGAGTACATCGAAACCGAAGTCCTGCCTCGGGTCGAGAAGAACTGTAAAGTGAAACTGACGAAAGACCCCAACGGTCGCGCGGCGATGGGCAGCAGTTCCGGTGGATCGGCAGCGCTCATCATGGCGTGGTTTCGCACGGATCTTTATCACCGGGTACTGACCACGTCAGGCACGTTCGTGAACCAGCAATGGCCGTTCGACCCGGAGTATCCCGACGGCGCGTGGGGATTTCACAACAAGCTGATTTCCGAGAGTCCGAAGAAGCCGCTTCGAATCTTCATGGCCATTGGCGATCGAGACAATTTCAATCCAAACGTCATGCGTGACGGCATGCACGACTGGGTCGAAGCCAACAATCGCATGGCCAAAGTGCTTAAAGCTCGCGGCTACGAGTACCAGTATCTGTTCTGTCAGAACTCCGGCCACGGAGTGCGCAACGCCAAGGAACAATTCCTGCCCCACGCCATCGAGTGGGTGTGGAAAGGGTTCGTTCCCAAATCAGGCAAGTGACAGAGGAACTACCGGCGAGTATCGGTTGTCGGTGAGCAACAGTCTCGGCGAGCCAACGCGTTGACCTAAATCTGGGAGATCTACCACGCATGCGTTTTTTCACAACATTCATCCTTAGTGCCGTGCTCATCATGTCAACAATCGTGCGTGCCGACGATCCGCTTATATTTGTCTCGGCGTTCGCTGCCGGCGAGAAGGGGGCGATTCACGCGTTTGGGTTCGACTCCAAAACTGGAACGCTGATCCCGAAGCAGCGAACCACCGATGTCGAGCATCCGTTCTTCCTGGTGATCTCGCCGGACGGTCGTTTTCTGTACTCGATCGACGCTGAAAAGTTCGGTGACGCGGACGACGAATTCGTCGCGGCGTACGCCATTCAGGGACGCAGCGGAAAACTCGAACGACTGAATCAGCAGTCGGCGAAAGGGACCGCTTCGTGTTACCTCGACATCGACTCCACCGGGAAGACTGTCGTACTGTCGAACTATTCAACGGGCAGCGTGGCCGGGTTGCCCGTGCAGGCTGATGGTTCGCTGGGAGAAGCGACTTCGTTCGTCCAGCATGAAGGTTCCAGCGTAAACCCAAAGCGTCAGAAAGCTCCGTACGCTCACAGCATCGTGATCAGTCCGGACAATCGATTTGCGTTGGCAGCCGATCTGGGCATCGACAAGGTCCTGATCTACCGACTGGATGCGGCGGTCTCAAAGCTGTCAGTCAACACGGCGCAGGCATCGGTTTCTGTTGACCCTGGATCCGGCCCGCGGCACTTGACGTTTCACCCGAACGGCAAAAGCGTCTACCTGATCAACGAGTTGAAGAACACGGTCACATTCTTCGCATACGAACCACAGTCCGGAAAGCTGACGACGCAGCAGACGATCTCGACGTTGCCGGCTGACTTCGACGGAGTCACACACACGGCCGATGTAAAGATCACGCCGAACGGAAAATTTCTCTACGGGACAAACCGCGGTCATGACAGCATCGCCTGCTACCGAATCGGCGATGACGGCATGCTGAGTCTGGTCAAGATCGAGCCGAGCCTGGGCAAAGGACCGCAGAACCTGCTCATCACGCCGGACGGCCAATGGCTGATTTGTGCCAACATGCCGGGCAACAGTGTCGTGGTCTTCCGAATCAACTCAGAGACCGGCGAACTGACAGCAACCGGCGAACCGATCTCCATGCCGATGCCATCCTGCATCCGCTGGCTGAAGTGATCGCTGAGTCGGCCAAACGTTTCGCTCGTTCTACGAGCTGCCGGTTACCATTTGAAGCTGTCCTGTCTAAGCTGGCTGGACGTGTTGAAACATCGGACCGTTCGCGTTTGTGGTCGCAATCAATGTCGACAGGGCGTCTTTCCATTCTGGCATGCTGGCTGGTTGTCCTGACTCTGGTTCTGCCAGGCCGGGCTGCCGAGACCGTGCCTCTGTTCGAATCCGATGTGGCTCCGATTCTCGTTGCGAAATGTGGCAAGTGTCACAGCAGCAAAGTTCAGAAAGGCTCGCTCGATCTTTCTTCGATGCACGGGCTGCGGCGCGGTGGAGAGTCCGGCGAATCTGCCATTGCCGAGTCCGTCGACGACAGCCTGCTGTGGATCATGATCGATGGTGGCGACATGCCTCCGGAAGGTCAGCCGCCTTTGAGCGACGACGAGCGATCGTTGATTCGAGCATGGCTGGCGGCCGGCGCGAAGTCCAACGCTCCGGTAGACGTCGAAGAGAAGAAACTGAACCAGCATGACGTGCTGCCGATCGTGCTGCTGCGATGCACGACTTGCCACGGCGCGAGAATCAAGCAGGGCGGAGTCGATCTGCGCACTCCGGCTTCGATGCAAAAAGGTGGCAAGAACGGTCCGGCCCTGATCCCTGGCGACCCGGACGCCAGTTTGATGATGCAGCGCATCGAAAGCGAAGCCTGCCCACCTCGTGACCTGCTGCTGAAGTTTTTCGTGAAGCGGCCGCCGGCTTCCGAAGTGAAAGTGCTCGGCGACTGGATCGCGGCCGGCGCGCCGGCGGGCGATGTCGTGCCCGATGTGGCGACAACCGAACCTGACCCACTCGTCACGGACGAGGACCGCGAGCACTGGGCTTTTCAGCCTCCGGTTGCACGGCCGGAGGAGGTATCGATTGATGAATTTATCCTTGAGAAACTTCAGGAGAAAGGTCTCGCTGTTTCTCCCGAGGCAAACCGGGACACTCTGATCCGTCGCACGTATCTTGACCTGATCGGTATCCCGCCGAGCTTGTCGGAATGGGAGGACTGGCACGCTAATGAGGATCCCAACTGGCACTCGCAGCTCGTTGACGATCTGCTCGCATCACCGCATTACGGCGAGCGCTGGGGTCGCTACTGGCTGGATCTGGCTGGCTATGCTGACTCGGAAGGCGGCACCTCGGCTGACCCTGTTCGGCAGGTCGCCTGGAAGTATCGCGACTATGTCATCCGAGCGTTCAACGACGACAAACCGTACGACATCTTCCTGATGGAGCAGATCGCTGGCGACGAGTTGATCGATCACGAAAGCGCTTCGGTGATCACCGAGCAGATGGTCGACAACCTGATTGCGACCGGCTTCCTGCGGATGGGTATGGACCAGACCGGATCGCGGACGATGAACTTTGTGCCGGAACGGCTCGGCGTCGTCAGCGACGCAATCACCGTGCTCAGCGAAGGGCTGATGGGTTTGACGATGGGCTGCGCGAGGTGCCACTCGCACAAGTACGACCCGATTCCTCATCGAGATTACTACCGCTTCAAAGCCATCTTTCAGGGTGCATTCGACGAGCATGACTGGCTGACGTTTAAGAATCGAAAGCTCAATGTCGACGTGCCAGAGCGGCTGCAGACCTACGCATCCATGAATCCGCCGCTGGCTGCGAAGATCAAGAAACTCGAACAACAACTGAGTTCCAGCGTTTCTGCTCTGCAGATCGAACTGCTCCGTCAGCATTACCCAACACAATCGAAAGCCGATCGTGACGAGACGCTGCGAGCCCTCAGAATCGCCGACAATAATCGTTCGCAGCCGCAACGAATCCTCGTCGAGACGCTGCAGCGTGTTTACATCCTGCCCGATTCAAAGCAGCCAGTTGCAGTCGTCGAAGCTCGCCAGGCTGTCCGCGACATCGAAAAACAGATCAAAGAAACGCAGCGGAAAATGGCACCGCCTCCGACGATCCGCGCCGTGTGGGATCGCGGTGAACCATCGCCGACTTACATCCTGCGCCGCGGCGAGCACAACAAACCCGGCCCGCTGGTTGGCCCCGGAGTCCCCTCGGTACTGACCGACGGGCGGACGCCGTTTGATGTGAAGCCGCCATTTCCAAACGGCACTCACCGAACAGGACGACGCCTCGCTTTTGCCAACTGGCTGACGCAACCGGAGCATCCACTCACTGCGAGAGTCATCGTCAACCGAGTGTGGTATCACCACTTCGGGACTGGGTTGGTGAAGACGCTCGAAAACTTCGGAGCCAAAGGCGACCGACCGTCGCATCCAGAACTGCTCGACTGGCTGGCGGTGAAATTCGTCGAGCGCGATTGGAGCATCAAAGATCTGCACCGCGTCATGCTGAACTCGCAGACGTATCGACAATCGAGCCGCATCACGGACGACCGTCGAAAGGCCGACCCGCAAAACCGACTGCTCTCGCGCATGTCGCTTCGAAGGATGGACGCTGAGGCATTGCGTGATTCCCTGCTGGCTGTTTCCGGCAGACTCGACACGCAGGCAGGCGGACCGCCGGACACAGTCTCAGTCAACGAGGACGGCCTGGTCAGCGTCGACTCGACTGGAAACAACCGCTGGCGACGCAGCATTTATGTGCAGTATCGACGAACAGAGATTCCGTCGATGATGGAGACGTTCGACTATCCCGAGATGGGACCCAACTGTCTTTCCCGCAGCGTGTCGACAGCCTCGCCTCAGTCGCTGATGTTGATGAACAGCGAACACGTTCACGAGTTGGCAGCATCGTTCGCGGCTCGCGTCGAGGCCGGGCACAAAAGTGAATCTCCAGAAAATCTGCCAGACCAGGTCGACACGGTTTATCAGCTCGCGTTGAGTCGTTTACCGAGCGAAGAAGAACGGCAACTCGGCGTCGACACATTGAACGAACTTCGCGACGTCTGGCCAGAAAAACCCACGGCAGCGTTTTCGATCTACTGCCACACGATTCTGAATTCCGGAGCGTTTCTTTACATCGACTGAATCTTCGGCTCGGACAGACTGACTTTTTGAACGCAGAGGGCACAGAGGTGAAAAGCGCAGAGGACGGAGAGTTCTCACTTTTTCTCCGCGAATCCTTTGCGAACTCGGCGTTCCCTTTTTCTACGTTCAAGTACCGCCTTAATGACGGACCAAACGCCACTGACAGACTCAAGACGCGACTTCTTCGCTCGAACAAGCGACGGGCTGCTTGGCGCTGCGCTGACTCACTTGCTTTGCGACGACTTCTTCGGTGGAAGTTCTGCGCTCGCGGCGAAGAACGACGAGCCGCAAACACCGTCCGTCTTCAATCTCAAACCGAAAAAAACTCACCATCCCGCGAAGGCGACATCCGTTATTCAGCTTTTCATGAATGGCGGACCGAGTCAGATGGACCTGTTCGATCCAAAACCGGAGCTGCGACGGCTCGATGGAAAGCCGTTTCCTGGCAACGTCGAAGAGATCGGCAATTCGAACGCGCAGGACATCGGGGTGATGATGGGCGGTCAGTACGACTTCGCGCGTCATGGCGAGTCGGGCATGTGGATGGCTGACATCCTGCCGCACACCTCGCAGATGGCCGATGACATTTGCCTGATCAATTCGATGTGGACCGACCACCCGAATCACGACAACGCTCTTTACAAAATTCACAGCGGCCGATTGTTTATGGGGTATCCAACGCTGGGGGCCTGGACGGTTTACGGACTGGGTTCAGAGAACCAGGACCTGCCGGCCTACGTCGTGCTGAACGATCCACTGGGCCCGCCGAAGAACGGCACGCGCAACTGGACTTCGGGCTTCCTGCCGCCGGTGTATCAGGGGACGCGGTTTCGCCCAACGGGGTCGCCGATTCTGAACCTGAAGCCACAGTACGACCAGCCGTCCGCCGTCACGGACTCAGCTCGCGGATTGCTGAACAAGCTGGACGAAATTCATCGGAAAGATCGGCCGTACTATCCGGAACTCGATGCACGAATCGAGTCCTACGGTCTGGCGGCGAGGATGCAGTTGTCGGCTGGTGAGGCTCTCGATCTGTCGCGCGAAGAAAAGCACACGCACTCGATGTACGGCGTGGGGGAACAGTGGACGGACTCGTTCGGGCGACGGTGTCTGCTCGCTCGTCGACTTGTTGAACGAGGAGTTCGCTTCGTTCAGATCTTCCTGGAAGAACAACCGTGGGACAGCCACGCGGATCTGTCAGCCAATCACCGCGGAGCGTGCCTCCGAACCGACAAACCCGTTGCCGGTTTGCTGAGAGATCTCAAACAGCGAGGGCTCCTTGATTCAACGCTGGTCGTCTGGGGTGGCGAGTTCGGTCGAACTCCGACGACGCAAAAGTCCGCCAACGGTTTCTCCGGACGAGACCACAACATGCAGGCCTTCACGTCGTGGATGGCCGGCGGCGGAATCAAGGGCGGAACCAGTTACGGCACAACCGACGACTTCGGTCACAGTGTGGTCGAAAACCCGGTCAGCGTTCACGATTTTCACGCGACGATTCTTCACCAGCTCGGACTGCATCACCAGGAGCTGTTTTTCGAACGCAGCGGTCTGGAAGAACGATTGACCGGCTTCGAACCACCGCGAGTCGTGCACGAGATTCTGAGTTGACATGCCTTTCGAATCATCGCCGCAAAACAGCACAAACAGATTGCATGAAATCGTTTTGCGTCTCTTTGCGTTTTTTTGTGGCCAATCGTGAATCGCCAACTTACCCGTTTGAATGTGAGCAAAAGAGTGCCCCTCATGAATCGCCGCGATGTTCTGAGTCTTGCAGTTTCCGCTGGAGCGGCGACAAAGATGTTGCCGTCATCCGTCCGCGCCGCGAATCAACAAGACTCTTCGGAGCTCCGGATCGTTGACACGAACGCCAGCCTGTTTCAGTGGCCGTTCAGACGTCTGCCGCTTGATGATGTTGAGGTGCTTGTCGAAAAATATCGGTCGCTGGGAATCAAGCAGGCATGGGCAGGCACCTTTGAAGGAGTCCTGCATCGCGATGTCGCCAGTGCGAATCGGCGGCTGACCGATGCGTGCCTGAAGTACGCTGAACTCGTCCCGATCGGCTCGGTCAATCCGGAGCTGCCCGGCTGGGAAGAAGACCTCAGGCGGTGTCACGAGGAACACAGCATGCCCGGGATTCGGCTTCACGCGAATTATCATGGCTACACGCTGGACGATCCACGTTTTGCAAAATTGCTGAAGCTGGCTACCGCGGCCGGGTTGTTTGTGCAGATTGCGGCGACGATTGAAGACAATCGCACGCAGCACCCGCAACTGCAGGTCCCCGATGTCGATCTTGCTCCGCTGGCAGATGTTGTCAGGCAGGTTTCCGGAGCGCGCGTGCAGGTTCTCAACTTCCGTCCGCGTGGAGCGGCTTTCGAACAGTTGGCGAAGACGACCCATGTGATGTTCGATACGGCTCGCGTTGACGGAACGGACGGAATTCCGAAGCTCGTCGAATCGCTTCCGGCTGGTCGAGTTCTCTTCGGAACGCACGCTCCGTTTCTGATTCCAGAAGCGGCGCTGATCCGCGTTCATGAATCCGACCGACTGGATGATGCAGCTTTGCGAGCCGTTTACGCGACGAATGCCGACACCATGTTCTGGAAGAACGGCGTATGACTTCTGCATTGCGACCAGGGTTACCATCGCCCGAGCAACTCAAGAGTTACCGTATCTGGGACTCCTATTTTACACCGGCGTATTCTCATCCCGGAGCTGACGGAAGCAGCACGCTTGTCGCCGACATCGAACGCGCGATGCCCGCCGTCAGAAAAGGCGAGTTCGAAAAGCTTTGCTACTTTCCTCACGTCGGCATTGGAACGACTACTGACGCCGACTTCGAAAAGCTGGCTCGATCACGAAGCGACATCACGCTGAACGTGATGGAACGCTGGCCGAAGCTCCTGCTGGGCATGATCCAGCTCAACGCGAATGATGTCCCGGCATCGCTGGACGCGTTGAACCGCTGGCTGCGTGACGGCCCGATGATCGGCGTCTACTTTCGAGGCGGCGGCGTGGGATCTCTGACCTGCACGCATCCCAATTTTCATCCATTGATCGAACGAATCGCCGAGCTGCGCGGCGTCATCATGCAGCACACCTGGTTCGTGACCGGCGGAAAGCAAAGCCCCGGAGCGTCAACACCGTCCGAACTGGCGGAGGTGGCTGCGAAGTTTCCTGAGCAGAAATTCGTTTGTGCACACGCCGGCGGCGAGTGGCAGCGCGGGATCCGTGCCGTTCAGAATTCGCCCAACATTCTGATCGAGACTTCCGGCTTCGACGCCAGTGCCGGCTTTATTGAAATGGCGGTGCGAGAACTCGGCGCCGAGCGAATCGTCTTCGGCAGTCACCTGCCTTCAAGATCTCTCGGCACGGAGTTGAGCAAAGTCATCGCCGCGAACATTACAGAGGCGGACAAACGACTGATTCTCGGAGAGAACTTTCGAAAGCTGATTCAGCGACCGATTGGTTAGACCCACGATCGACACCAGAAACGCGCAAACTAGATCGAGATCGAGTGGTCGATGTTCTGCGGTTTCAGATAGTTGTACTCAAAACCGATTTCGTCGTTCCGTAAGTCGATGCCGTCTGAGATGGCTCGGAGCTGGCGGCGGAACTGGCCGACGACCTGGTAGGCTTCGAAGCAATGTTCTTTCGTAAAAGCCATCAGCTCGCCCGCGCGCAGAATTGATCGTTCGGTGGGTTCGCTCAGCAGCCACACCATGCCGGTCTGCCCTAAGGCGCGTTTGCGGTCAGGGAGCGCTTTGTAGTAGTCGGCTTTTGTGAACAGGGGACGGTCATCTTCGGGGGCGTGATCAGGCAATGCGCTGTACATCGCCACGGGTGCGTTGGGAACCCAGCCGTACGCTCCGAACTGCCCGTTGTTCACAGCCGCGTGTTGGGCACTGGCTCGGAAGATGACGTTGGCAGCGATGTCGAAAAGTTGCTCTCGAGTGGTAATCTTTTCCGGGAAGCCCTTGATGCCGCCTGCGCTGGGATTGCTGACTTCCCTTGCCCATGTCTGTAGTTCGGGATCGTTGAGAATGTCTTCGTTGGTCTGATACCAGATTCCGAGAATGCCGCGAGCGTACTCGTCGATCGCTTTGTAGACCTTGGTTGCGTCGTCACGGTAGAGGTAACCGGGCAGGTCCCTTACGTCGCGATTTTCCAGATCAGTGTCGAGACTGTGGTCCTGATATTTCCACGAGGCCCAGGTCATGCGAACCAGGTTGATGTTGCCCGTGTGTTTGGCAGCCATCGATTTTGCGATCTCGCCGTGTTCTGCCAGCAGATTTTTTCGAGCCTGTTCGTTGATCGCCAGCGTGTGCTCGAAGTGGGGGAGCATGAGCTGGTTCAACGGATGGTCGGGATGAAGATTTCTTAAGGTGGCGAGTGCGAAGACTTCGCTGACCAGGTGAGTTTCGAGCAGGTGGGAGATCGATTCGTGGTAGTGCGAATCGGATGCCTGAACGTGGCCTCGCGCCATCATCCAGTCCCATCGTCGGTTGAGCGGTGTGAAGACCGGATTGCGATCTTTGATCTCGCGAGGTTTCAACTGAATTGCCAGTGGCATCAGCACGCCGTCGTCACCGGTGTAAAACAGGGTTGTGGGTGCTGCCAGCGTGGCGTTGCCGCGGACGTGTTCCTGAACCGGGCTGTCCCAGAGCATGGGATATTCCGTCATGTAAACACGACCGGCCTTCATCGCTTTCTTGAAGGTTGTTCGATGACGAACGATCAGCACTTGATCGGCGGCCTTAGCGAGAGCGTCTCCAGGGTTGTCGGCGCATCGTCGAATGGCGATCGGATTGACGCCGGCCAGTCGCTGTCTCGCAAAGACGGCGTCTGATTCCCAGCCGTTCTTAACACTCGGCGGCGGAATTGTTCCCAGCAGTCGCTCGAACGACGCGTCACTGTGTGTTCGTGCGGCGAAGTTGGTCAGCTTTACCCATGCCTGGCGCAGTTTCATGCTGCCGGCGTGCGTTCCGTGTCGAAAGAACTTTGGTCCGGTAAAGCGAACTTCCGGCGGGAGCTCTGAAACGAACAGCTCTTTCGGAGGAAGAATGCCGACCAGTTTGGTCATTGCCCGTCGGAGCTTGCTGGCACCGGGCCAGGGTCCAAGCTGCGCAGGCAGCCGTCGCTCTTCGTCCAGACCTTCGTCGTGAGCGAAAGGGTAACGACCCTTGTTGATGGCGATGGTCAACTGCCGCGCTCGCTGCCGATCATTCGAAACGTGCTGCGGAAGCTGATACGGGCTGGGGTTCGAAATGCGGCTGATCGGTGTCGAGTCCATACTCACGGTCCTGCGTCGCTACTCAAGAAAACTGAAACGAGTGAACTTCGGAAACGATCCCAGGGTATCTACGAATCATTTTCTGATGATGCCGAGGCCTGTGACGTTGGCTCTGCGCCCGCCGTGTGCAACTGCCCCTGAGAAGGTCGCCGCCACAGACGGATTCTCCCAAGGATGCTGTTGACCCGGTACTGCGCCGTCGCCAGCGAGCGAGGGTCACTAAGATCGGAAACTGATGAACCACGGGGCGGCCTGAGCGATGGTGGACTGTTGCGAGGATCGAACCGCAGCCCGTCGCTTTCAGCGGCTGACAACAATCGATTCAGAACTAATTCGCCGAGCGAATGCCACGGATGAGTCCGCTCGTCCCACTCCAGAGAAGCGTCGTACCACTCCAGTGAATCTTCCCGCGTCGGTGCGTGAAACTGAGCCTGCAGTTCCTAGGTGACGGGGTCGCCATCGGTCAGCCGGTCGTAAAGACGCTGGCGAAGATAGTCACGACTGCGAGGTTCGCCCGCGCGACGGGTTTGATCCCAGAGCGACTTCAGATCCTCGAAATCAGTAACACCTTTGTCCTGATCAGATACTCCGTGATCAGAAGTCGGCAGGAGCCTGAACCGAACGAGATAATGGTTGCCGTCCGGGACGCGCCACTCCAGCACAAGCTGGTTGTAATAAGTCAGGCAGGTGAAGCTTTTCGGTGCCCGCCGCAGTCCGGCGACAAGTCCTTCACGCAGCGTCTTGCTGTTCGCAATGCGTTCTTCAAACTTACCGACGGGAAGAATGTGCCATGCATCTTTGAGGCTTCGGATCGGCGCGAATGAGCCCGTCGCAAACAGCATGTCCAGAGGACTGTCCTCGTTAATCGACAATCGAATTCCACAGCCTCGGATATCGAGGCTCGTGTCGTCTGCCTGCGTGCGATTCGAAAAGCGAAGCTGAACGGGGAACTCTTTCTTCTGACTGAAGAACTCGTTTGTCACGACATCCTTCAGAGCCGGCTCGGAAAAGTCAGCTTCGGTCAGCGGCTTTGTCCGAAAGACACCGCCCGCACCGACACCCTGGCGATAGAGCGTCCGCCGGCCGACCAGTAGTGGCCTGAGCATCATCGGAAGGCCGATGGTCAGGTCGCCCCATTGCCAGTCGTAAACGTCGGACTCGATGTTCTCGGTCGACCAGGGGTCCTTGTGACAAAGTTGCTTCCACGTCATCGGTACGAAAAGCAAACCTTGAAAGCCATAGAAGTAGGCCCAGACGGTGTAATTCGTAAGGTTGAGATTCAAGGCAGCGCTGGCGGCGAACGTGACGAATACGGTCATGAAAATCCAGGCAATCCCCTGCCAGATCCAGTCGCGAGCCGAACCCATGGCGAAGTAGCTGAACAATGCCAAAGCCAGTACCCAGACACCAAGCATTCGAACGGAATGATCAACGATGTCTGTGTTAAAGTGATCGGTTGCCGCGGCTGTGAAGAACTTTGCGGCAACGTGCGGTTGAAGCAGCGTGAACATTCCGACGATCGCCAGGATCACGAACTGAGCCATCCAGATTGTCCACAATTGTGGTGGGCGTCCCTGAGCGATGCCGGCATCGTCCTGCGGAGGATCTTCGTTATCGCCCATCAGCCAGTAATAAGCGTTGAGGATTCCAAGAAACCCGACCGTCACAATCGAAACTGTCAGGCACGACGGCAGGAAGATCGAAGCGTCAGTTGTTTTGAATTCGAGATAGTCGTTCCAGCCTTCGAGGACGCCGATTCTCGCCCACCACACCGTCAGCATGATCCAGATCGTCCAGCCGCTTGATTTGGTGGGGCATTGTTTAAGCAAAGTTCCCAGAAGCGTGACGCCCATCAGTAAACCGACGTAGAGCCCAACACGCTCCGCGAACAACTCACCATCGATGCGTCCCCACTGAATCCCGATTGTCCAGAACAGAAAGACGAGCACAAAGATTCGGGCAAGTGGCCTGCGAATCGATCCGCTCAGCAATCCGAATAACGTGAACAGAGCGGCTCCGAGAATCGACGGCGCCGACTGCCTGACGTAATCCGCCGAGATGCTCCAGGAGATTGCCTGAGTCGGTCGCGCTTCGAGAATCAGGTGCCGAACATCCGACAGCGGACCTTCGGCTTCGTCATTCGGATCCTCTTCTTCGTAGTCGGCAATCCAGTTCAGGAGTGACGGCGACGGGTCAGGGAACTCGTCCACTGCTTCGATCCACTCAGTCACCCGGGCCCATGCTGCTTTGGCCTCAGCCTGATTGGAAGCCAGGCTGTGCTGGTCAGTCTGGCTCTTCTTGCTGTTGCTGCCCTCTTCGAAAAGCGGCGGGCCACACGCCAGCAACCATTTCTTGACGGCCTTCCATTCGGCGTCCGTCTCGTTGGCTTCAGTACTTCCTGCGGCATTTTTTGCCCAGAAGCCGTCGTAACGTGACTCCTCGAAATCTTCAGGATGGTCATCGTTCGTCGATTCCTTCCTGGCCATGCGGAGGAAGAATTTTTTAACAGCGTCGTCCGGGGCCGCGACAGTCTTCAGTCCGAGAACCCAGTCGTGCAGATCGTCCCTCGGCTTTTCCAGTTCAACTGGCGGCTGCATTCCGCGGCTGTATTGCAGGATGAAATCCGGAAAGAAGAGACTCAAAGTGCCCATGATCAGGAGCACCAGAAACTGCAATATCCATAAAGTGGGAAATTCTTTTCGCATGTTCCCCGAGACCCGATCTCAGTCAGACAAAATCGCAGACGGGCGAAAGGTGCCAATGCACTTTCATCGTCTAACCGCACTGCTGCTGAGGGTCAATCTGCACGCGAGCGTTCCCGCGTGCTACAGATTTACCTCCCACAGGTCTGATATCCCTCATTTGTGACAGGGCCGTGGCGGGTTGTCACGTCAGGCGCGAATGTCCGGGCGAATAACCGGTTCCGAATGAATCGATGAGAACGGCAATGACAATGCTCGAACTCGCTGAGCGAGTTACGCGCCCGGCATGAATGCGACGCTCGGACTAACGATCGTGTCCAGAATAACTTCCCGATTTCGATTAGAGCGGCGATTTTCGTCATTCCCGCGCAGGCGGGAAACCAGTACCGCAGAGAAACTGGTTTCCCGCCTGCGCGGGAATGACGTGGCGGTTTTTCGGGAAGTTATTTCGAACACGTTCCTGAGCGGGCCTGCCTATCGAAGAACAGTGGCCGGCGTCACGATCGCTTGTGGCTTAGCTGGAGTCTCGTTTTCTGAGACGACTGTCTGCAACTGCTCAATCAAAGTC
>CALDJX010000514.1 GCA_937899075.1 uncultured Planctomyces sp.
AGCCTTTTCGGCGGCAGCTTTTTCTGCCGCAGCGGCTTTCTCAGCAGCGGCCTTTTCGGCAGCAGCTTTCTCGGCGGCGGCTTTCTTTCGTGCGGCTTCTTTGCGTCTTGCCTCTTTCACGGCTGCTTGGAATTCGGCATGTCTGGCTGCTTTGTGTTCTGCGCGAATTACTTCTCGCTGGTTCTCGACGAACGCCAGCACCCGAGTCGTTTCACTGTCAGACGGTTGTCGAGTCAGCATTCGCTGGAAGGCTCGCGTGATGCATGCAGTGTCGTGGTCCGTTCGTCGTTCGAAACTTTCCTCGTCCGTCGTTCGTTCGGTTTCCGCCAGCAGTTTGCCGAAAGCTCGCGCCGCTTCGAGAAACATTTCGTCGTTCAGTAACGTGAGTGCCTGCAGAGCTGTGTTGGAAACATCGCGCCGAGCAACACATGCTTCGCCGCTGGGGGCATCGAAAGTTGTCAGCATCGCAAAAGGTGCAGTTCTCTTTTGATAGGTGTAGACGCTCCGTCGGTATCGGTCCTCGCCCGTGCTGGCCTTCCATGATGGGCGACCGAACGACGCCTCGCTGATTCCGTCAGGTTGTGGAGGTCGTACCGGCGGACCTCCCTGTTTAAGTGAAAGCAGGCCAGCCGATTTCAAAACGACATCGCGGATGATCTCCGCCTCAAGTCGTGTCCGCGGAAATCGAGCCAGCAGCCTGGTCGCAGACGGCCCCGACTTACCGGTTGCCTTGGCAGCTTGGGACGTGTGATTGACGACTGAACTTTGTCGATACGTCGCACTGAGGACGATCTTTCGATGCAGCTTTTTGACGGACCATCCATCGTCCATCAAGGTCACGGCGAGCCAGTCGAGCAACTCGGGGTGCGATGGAGATTCGCCCTGCATCCCGAAATCGTCCAGCGTCTGGACGAGGCCCGTGCCGAAGAAGGCCGCCCAGTGTCGATTGGCGACGACTCGGGCTGTGAGCGGATTGTCTCGCGAGACCAGCCAGCGAGCGAACTCCAGCCGGTTCCTGGGTTTGTCATCAGGAAACTTATGCAGCGCGGCGGGGACTCGGGCTGCGACCTGCTCCTTGGGCTGAAGATACTCACCTCGGTGATGCAGATGCGTTGGTCGAGGATTCTCTGTTGGCCGTTCTGCCAGAACCGGAATTTCAATGGACGCTGGCCGCCGTCGAAGTTGAAGGATCTTTGCGGCTTGTTTTTCCAGTTGCGGAGCGTTGAGCAGAAACTCATTTTTCAAATGTTGGCGTTGTTCCGGCGTGAGCGTTTCCGGAGTGCCCCTCAGCAGGTCTTCCGTTTCAGGCGGCCATTCTCGTGCAACCGTGTCACCAGACGCCGTGGTTGCTGACAGGCGAAAGCGTCCGAGCGAACTGGCGAAGTGACGGCCGAAAGTCATCTTCAGATCAAGCGTCTTACCGGCTTCGATCGGTGTTGCGAGTTTATAAACAGCGACGCTGCGTTCTCCGGGGCGGTCGGCTGCTGACCAACCTGTTTGAAAGTCACCATCGATTGTCAAAGCTACGCTGACCGGGTTGCTGCCGAATTGATTTTTCGCGTAGCTGTGCGATGCCGACTGAATTGGGACGGCATTGCCCGAGATCGAAAGGGCGAACTCGTTTAGAAAGAAATCTCCTTTACGGCCTTCGTAAAAGGTCGAGCCGGGTCCGTGTGCAGGAAGTCGGTCGTCGGGTAACGCTTCCAGGCGAAGCGCCGTTGTTCCGGCAGGAATGTTTTCGAAGCTAAGTTCGTACGTGTCGAATTTGGTCGTGTCGCCAGAAGCAAAAACGGAACCGTCCTGCTGAACAGCCAGGTGAGGCAGGTTGGATGTCAGTCGAGTCGGGCGAATCACCTGCCAGTCGACAACGAGTTGACGCTCCTGGTTTAGCCATTCGTTGAAGGCGTCGTCGAGTGACGCGGCAGGTTGTTCAGCGTTCTCGGCTGGCCAATGGTTTGGCAGATCTTCGAGCAGTCGCGATGCCTCGATGAGGTTTTTCTGAAAGCGTTTTTCGGAGGCCGGATCGGGGCGGTTGAGGTCGGGCTCGTCGGCGTTATTCAGAAACGCCATCAGACCGTAATACTCATGATGAGTGATCGGGTCGTACTTGTGAGTGTGGCACTGGCAACACCCCGTCGTCAGGCCGAGCCAAGTCGTGCCGGTCGTCGCAACGCGGTCGGTCATGGCGTAAAAACGAAACTCCAGCGGATCGATGCCGCCTTCTTCATTGAGCATCGTGTTCCGATGAAATCCGGTCGCGATTTTCTGATCGACAGTCGAGTCGGGCAGCATGTCCCCTGCGACCTGCTCGATCGTAAACTGATCGAAAGGCATATCGGCGTTGATGGCTCGAATCACCCAGTCGCGATAAGGCCACATTGTCCGGTCGCGGTCTTTCTCGTAACCGTTGGTGTCTGCGTAGCGGGCGAGATCGAGCCAGCGTCGAGCCCAGCGTTCTCCGTACTGCGGCAAGCTCAGAAGATGATCGACAAGTTCGCGATACGCCTCTTCGTCGAATTGACCGTCTGAAGTGGTCAGTCGATGTGACCAGTGATCGGCTTCTTCGGGTGACGGTTGAAGTCCCACCAGATCCAGGAACACTCGGCGAATCAATGTTCGCGTTCTGGCATTGGACGACGGAGTGAGCCCTTCTTCTTTGAGTCGTGCGAGGATAAATCGATCGATTTCGTTGCGGCTCCATCCGTCGCTCTGGGTATTCGGAACGTTCGGCAGCACGGGCGGAACGAATGACCAATGTTGCTCGTACCTGGCTCCTGCATCGATCCATTGAATCAACAACTGTTTCTCGTCGTTGGTGAGTGACTTGTTCGACGATCGCGGCGGCATTTGATCGTCCGGATCGTCAGAAAGGATCCGGCGTACGAACTCACTCTTCTGAGAATTGCCAGGAACGATTGCTGAGCTTTCGGTGGCTGACTCGAACGAGTCAAGTCTCAGTTCGGCCTGCCGCGTCTCTTCGTCCGGGCCGTGACATGAGAAGCATTTTCCGGAGAGCAGAGGGCGAATGTTCCGGCTGAAATCGATGGGCTCTGCGTAGCACGTCGCTTGGCTGAGGCCACACAGAACGAAGGTGATCAGGGAAAGGCGAGCCAGTGAGCATCTTGATGCACTGCCTGAACGCGTCATCGCAGTTGTTCCGTTTTGTGCGAGGAAAATTTCGATCGTCGACGACGAAGCTTAACGATCAACGCGAGATTTCATAAGAAGTGCCGAGGGGCGAAAGTCTTAGGGAAGTGTCGGAAGGAAGTTTCCGATACCAGCACGAAGCGCGAGCGAGTGAATACTTCAAGTTCACTCGCTCGCGCTTCGTGCTGGTACGAAATCGGGAAGTGATTCTGGACACGATTCTTACTGTTTGATCAGACACTGAGGTCGTTTCTTGCGGAAAGTCGCCAGACCCTCTTTGCTGATCGGAACATCGCGAAGATTGATGTGCTTTAAGTTTGGCATGTCGGTCATCGCTAACAGGCCCGCATCACTGATTCGGACGCCGACCAATCGTAATGATCGCAGGGCAGGAAACTTCAGTAGAGAATCAACGCCAGCGTCAGTGACTTGCGTGTTGTCAATGTCGAGCGAAGTTAGCGATTGGATCTTCGTCAAATGCGCCAGGCCGGAATCGGTAATCGACGTCACGGACAGATTGAGAGAGGTCAGATTCTGTAATCTGGCGAGCTGCGAAAATCCGTCGTCCGTGATTCTTCGACAGAATCCGAGATTAAGAAACTGCAACTCCTGATGTCTGACGATGTCGAGGACGGCGTCGTCAGTTAAACGCTGGCAGAACCCCAGATCGAGAGATTTCAGTTGTTTAAGTGGGTGTAAGCGTCGGACGTCTTCGTCGGTGACGTCGGTTTCGTAAAGCCGTACGGTTTCCAGATGCGGGAGCGCCGCCAGCAGATCAAGGTTTTCTCGAGTCGCATTTCGTTTCGAGAATGACACTCCGTTGGCCTGACCGTCGCTATTCCGGCTCAAGTCGACGCCGGATTCTTCGAGCTGGGCGCGGGCCTGATTCTTCTCGTGGTCCAGAACCGGCTGGCCAAGTGCTGTGCGGTTGGCTCGACTGATCCGCTGAACCTGTTCCGGCGATTCGAACGGCACGTACTGAGCACGCATCACCATTCGGTAGAGCTTTCCAACCTGGCAGTCAGGAATGAACCACTGGAAATCCCAGGCAGGATTTCCGTTTCCACCGCCGGACGGTGATTGAGTCAGTCGAATGTTGTCTTCCGGGCGGAACATCTGCACGAAGGCCATGTCATGACTGACGGCGTAGTACCACGGCTCGGCAAAGAAGTGTTTCGAACGGTTAAACGCCAGCGTTAACGGGAAGTCATCGTCGTGTTTGAACTCGCGTTTATCATCTTGCGATAAATGAGTGGCCAGCACTCCGTGCGAGGGCGTGATTCCGCGAATCCATTCAGGCTTGCCCTGTCGAGAGTCGCTGCCGAGAAAATGAATGTCTTTGGAATCTGGAGCGTTGATATAGCTCGCCCAGAACAACCCGACATACCCGTTTCGGAAAGTCTTTGCGCGAGGGATGCATTCCAGCGTCATCTCAATCGTGCCGTCTTCGAGCATCTCATAACGCAGCACGCTTTCGAGCTTCCAGGTTGGCGTGGGAGCCTGGTAAAGCTCAACGATGTTTGGGCCGAGGACGCGCAGCTCCATCGGTGCTCGTCGCGGTTCAAACAGAACATCGCGGTCCTGCGTCGTGCCATCGTGAATGTGCTCATAGTTGAGCCCTGCGTAGCTCGGCACAAAGAGATTGTCGCTCCGCCTGGCATGCGTCAGCGAAGCCACGCCGCTGTAGCCAGCTCGGTGTCCTGGCAGAGTCGAGTCATCCACCTCGCCATTGTCAACAACCACTGCGGTCACGTCGCCGCGTTTCAATAGGTGGTAGCCGGACTTCGGCACGGTGTACTTGACGGCTGAGTTTCCCAGCGATGTCAGCGACTCTTCCGCGAACGCGGAGTGCGATGTGAGCATGGCCGCAATCAGGGACAGCGTGCCGGAGAGAAATTTGAGAGAGTTCATTGGGGCTGCTCACAGTCAAAGGAAGCGAAGACTACGATTCGACAGTGTTAACGCCTTGCTTGAGAAACTCTACTCAGTGCGGAGCGTTTGCGACTTTCGAGCGTGTTGGATCCTGAGACGGTTTGCTGCCGTGAGAAAGACATTTGTTGAGTCAGGACGCGGGATTCGCATTTCGTGACAAAGCGGAACTCATGATTGGATTTGCCCGGTACGAACGGTCTGATCGGAACAAGTGGTTCCCTCCGGATCGAAATCTCATGAGTGAGAGCCGAGTCATGTCTTGAGGGGAACGTAGGCTTCGAGCGTCTGCAGGGACGTTCTCGTTTTACCGCCTTGACCGCTCGAAAGTTCCCATGGTCGAAATCGTCAAAGCGCCTTCGGTGATGGCCAATGCTGAACTGGCCGAGCTGCTCGACAGCTACGATGCGATGATCGGAGAACTCAGCCCCCGCAACGCGACGGCGGTCTGGGAGCGGGCGATCGCGCGCGACGATGGGCAACCGAATGGCGGTCTGGCAGACGCTGGTGACGTGAAGCTGCGGCTCAGCGATGCGTACAGCCAGACGAGCAAATCGCTCAGCGAAACCGACCTGCACGACGTCGATGGAATGCTGGACCGAATTTCGCGAATGGTCGGCGATCTTGTTTACCAGGAATGTGGGCAACTGCTGGAAGTCGACACGCTGGCGCAACTCGCCAGCTTCGCACCCGGTCGACTGTGTACACGCTTCGCTGAACGCGAGGCTGAGATCCCTCTGCCTTCGGCGGAAGACGTCAGTTGTGCTGTCCTGTTTGCAGACATCTCCGGCTTCACCAACCTGACAGAACGGCTCGCTGAAAAGGGAGCGGTCGGAGCTGAAGAACTGACGGCCGCGCTGAATCGCTACTTCGGCCAGCTCATTGACATCATCGACGATTTCGGCGGCGACGTGCTGAAGTTTGCGGGCGACGCACTGCTCGCGACTTTTGAAGATCGACGGGAAGGTGAGGGCCTGACCGACGCCTCTGCGCGGGCGACGGCCGCCAGCCTGGTCATTCAGGAACAGATGCTCGACTTCCCCGAAGTCGAAGGAACAAAGCTTTCGCTGAAGATTGGTCTGGCCGCTGGCGATCTCCGCATGTTGCATCTTGGCGGCGTGTTTGGGCGATGCGAACTGTTGATGGTCGGCGAGCCGCTGCGTGAACTTGGTGACGCCAATGATTTAGCCGGACCGGGTGACATCATCGCCGCGGCCAGTTTATGGAAACGGATCGACCGGCTGGCAGACGGATCACCATTGCAGGATGGCGCGGTTCGTGTGGAATCACTGAGCCGTTCGGCTGACGAATTCAAATGCTCGGATTCCAGCGGGCAGTCGATACTGACGGATGCTCCGTTTCGAGCAGACTCAATTTCAGCCATTCGCGGTTACATTCCCGCAGCGATTTATTCGAGGCTCGCCGCCGGGCACACCGACTGGCTGGGAGAACTCCGCAAAGTCACGGTCGTCTTCGCGAACCTGCCGGGCTTCAACATCCACACTCAGTTGGACGATGCTCAAAAGGTGATGACCGTTCTGCAGCAAACCATCTACCACTTCGAAGGCAGCCTGAACAAGCTGAGTGTTGACGACAAAGGTGTTTCGCTGCTGGCCGGTTTCGGACTGCCGCCGGTTGCTCACGAAGACGATGCCGCGCGAGCTATCGGAGCGGCACTGGCCTTGAAAGAGCGGATCAACGCGCTCGGCTGGGAGTGTTCGATCGGCGTGGCCACCGGCCGGATTTTCTGCGGCGCGTACGGCAACGAAGAACGTCGCGAATACACGATGATCGGCGACACGGTGAACACGTCGGCTCGTCTGATGCAGGCGGCAAAACGAGGCATCCTTTCTGACCAGACAACACACGTGGCAGCGATGTCGCAATTCGATTTTGCAACGCTTGATCCGCTGAACATGAAAGGGAAGAAGCAGCCGGTTGCGTGCTTCCGCCCGATCCAGCGTCGAGCCGCTTCTCGCAAGACATCGGCGCGGCAGGTGACAGTCTTCGGTCGAAAGCCGGAACGGGAATTGTTCCGGGAGCTGCTGCTGGACCTGCTCGATCGAGAACAGCGTTCGTTGCTTCTGTTGGAAGGCGATGCGGGAATTGGCAAGTCGCACGTGGCCTACGCGTGTGCTCAGCAGGCCGAATTGCAGGGGTGTCGAATTCTGCATGGTCATGGCGACGCGATCGAGCGATCGACTCCCTGGTTTGCCTGGCGTTCGGTTTTTGAGGAAGTGCTGGATGCGGAAACGCTTCCGAAAAATCAAGAGGAGCTGGAAGCGGCCATCTGTGAGCGCGTTGAACTCGACGTCGAGCTGCGGAAACTACTTCCGTTAATGTCGTCAGTGTTGCCGTTCGGCTGGATCGAGAACGAGTGGACGGCTCAGATGAAGGGGGCCATCCGTGCTGACAACACAAACCGATTGCTGGCACGCATGTTGGAGCTTGCGGCCGAGCAGCAGCCAATCGTTCTGCAGCTTGAAGATCTGCACTACTTCGATTCCGCTTCGCTCGGCCTGTTGAGAGTCGTTACGGGCCATGTGCCGCGACTGCTTACTCTGGCAACCGCTCGCCCGTTACCTCGGCCTCTTCCTAAAGAGTTGCAGACAGTTGTGTCCGAGGGCTCGTCGCATCAGATCTCCCTCGGGCCGTTAGCGGCTGAAGATTCGGTCAGGATGGTTGAACGAGTCCTTGGAGCAGATCGTCTGCCTCGACCGGTTGAAGAACTCGTCCGGACCCGCACCAACGGGCAGCCACTTTACGTGGAAGAACTGGCTTACGCATTACGCGACACAGGAACCGTTTGTGTTGTCGATGGTGTCGCGAAACTTGTCGGAGACCTTGACGAATTTGAAGCTCGGGAAGTTTCCGGTTCGCTGGAAGGCGTGATCATTAACCGTGTTGATCGTCTGCCACCGCCGGAGCAGTTGACGCTGAAAGTCGCCAGTGTTGTCGGTTATGAATTTGCGTCGTCGTTGCTGCACGACGTTTTTCCGATCGAGAAGGAATGTCAGCACCTGGAGACGCATCTTGCTTCGCTCGATAAATCGAAGCTGATTCGCAGCGTGGCCGGTGACCTGGGGGCCGAGCATTCGTTCCGAAACCGCACCTTACGCGACGTGGCGTACAATCTTGTTCTGGTCAAACATCGGACTGAGCTGCATGCCGAAATTTCCGCATGGATCGAAACCAAACATGCGGCCGACCTTGATGGACATTTCCCTCGACTGGCCGAGCATTGGCAACTGGCCGGGAATCTTTCGCGAGCCATCGAGTGTCTGGAAGCGGCCGGGCAGAACGCGTTGATCAATAACGCCAATCGCGAAGCGGTGACGTTCTACCGAAAGACGCTCGAGCTGGCAGAGCAAAGCTCGGAGTCGTTTGACAGGATCCGAGAAGGGCGATGGCATCGGAAATATGGCGAAGCTCTGTATCGCGTCGGCGAAGTGCCGTCGAGCATGCGGGAACTTCGCAAAGCCTTACACATGCTGGGGCACGCGGATTCCGAATCAATCATCGGGCAACTGATTCATGGAAATGTCGAAATGCTTCGGCAGTTGGCCACTCGCATTCGTCGGCGATTTACGAAGGTTTCGAAGACTGCTCCGAGTGAGGCATTGCTGGAATCGATCCGCGCTTATGAGCGGCTGGTCGAGATTCAGTACCAGCGCACAGACATGCCGGCGTTTCTGCTGGCCACTTTCCGTTCTCTGAATCTTGCAGAGCGATACGGCTTCAGTCCGGAACTCGCACGCTGCTACTCGAACGTGTCGGCGATGACCAGCGCGATGATGATTCCGAAGTCGGCCGATCGTTACACGGAACGGGCAAAGCGAGTCGCGGTGAAGGCGGGCGATCGTTCGACAACGGCGTACGTGCAGACTATTAACTCGGTCCATTTCATTGGGCACGGGAAATGGGAAGCGGCACGTGAAACGCTCGATCAGGCGTTGGAGTTGTGTACGTCAATCGGCGATCACCGCCGCTGGTCGGAAGCGACGGCGCTGACGCTCAACCTTTCCTGCTGGAATGGCGAATGGGATCGACTCGCCCGACACGCTCGCAAACTCTGCGACGCTGCTGACACGGGACTTGGAATTCAAGTCGCGACATGGGCTTACGGATGGTTGTTGTGGGTCGAGTCTGCAAAGGATCCGCATAGTGCCGCCGTGTTAGCCGCCGAAGTTGAGCTGAGACACTGGCTCGACGCTGACGAAGAACTGGCACTCGCCGACGAAGTGCTGGCCCGAGGCGGTTTGTTGTTCGCGAGTCTGCGACGCGGTGAATGGACGAAGGCCGTGGAAATTGCTGATCAGATCGAAACAGTGATCGGCAACGCGCAACCGGTTGCGGTTTATTTACTACCGGTTTACTCAGCCCTCGTTGATCTTTACACCGCCGTTTGCGCGGCAGCGACAGACGTGTCGATCAAGCGGGAAATGATGAGCCGACTGCGTCGCATGCAGCGACGACTGGCCATCTTCAGCCTCGTGATCCCAATCTCCAGCCCGCTGAAACGATTATGCGCCGGTCGCATTCATTTGCTGAATGGGCGAACGTCTCGTGCGCGTCGATCGTTCCGTAAAGGTCTTCAACTGGCCGAACGATTCCGCATGCCGTACTTCACAGCGCTCAATGAATTCGAACTCGCGCGAATCACTGAGTTTGAATCTGAAGGTCGGCAGTTGACTTTGTCCGCACAGAATGGATTTCGTCGTCTCGGAATATCGGATATTGCGATTTCACGGTGAGACTTGTTCACTGTGAGACTGGCGGTCGGTCGGTTCTCCAGATCGTCTTTGTAACGAGCTGTTTGGTGTCGAGCATCAGGCTGAAGAGGGTGGGGACGAGGGCCAGGGTGAAGATTGTTGAGACCAGCAGGCCGCCCAGGACGACGCTGCCGAGGCCGCGGTAGAGTTCGCTGCCGGCTCCGGGGAAGAGGACCAGAGGGAGCAGGCCGAGGACCGTCGTCAGCGTGGTCATGAAGATTGGTCGGACTCGTGTGCGGACGCTTTCGATGATCGCGGTGTTGGGTGGGAGATTCTTCTCACGCATCAGGTTCAGCGATTGGTGGACGATCAGAATCGGATTGTTGACGACCGTGCCGATCAGAATTACGAAGCCGAGCATCGTTAACACGTCGAGTGGCTGCAGAACAAACTGGTTGAGCAGTTGGAGTCCGGCCACGCCGCCGACGGCTCCCAGCGGAACGCTGAGGATGATGACGAACGGGTAGAGCCACGATTCAAACAGAGCGGCCATCAGCAGGTAGGTGATCAGCAACGCCAGCAGCACGTTGAACTGCAGAGCTTCCCAGGTCGCATTCAACTTGTCCGCTGTTCCGGCGAGTTCGATCCGGTAGCCGCCGTCGAGCTGACCGCTGCTTTGAATGGGCCGGACGATTTCGTCACGAATCTTGATCATGGCTTCTTCGAGCGGCATCTCCGGCGGCGGCGTTACCTGGATCGTGATGGCTCGTTGCCGTTCACGATGGTTGATCTGCTCGGGGCCGCTCTTCATTGTCACTTTCGCCAATGCACCCAGCGGGATTGTTTGTCCCATCGGCGTAGAAATCGGCAGGGCTTCGACATCCTGAGCGTTGCGGACGTACTGGTCTCGACCTTTGATCGTCAAATCAATCTTGTCGCCACCGATAAAGTAGTCGCCAGCGTAAGCTCCATCGATCAGCGCGTTGGCGGTGTAGCCAAGCTCGTTCACCGACATGCCCATTTCTGCCGCCTGAATAAGATGCGGCTCGATGTGCACTTCCGGGCTGGACAGGTCGAGGCTTGGGATCGGCCTTGATTGCGTGCCTGGTGGAAGTATGGATCGTGCCTGTCCGAAAATCTGGCCGCCGAGAGCAACCAGTTTTTCCAAATCCGGCCCGGTGATTTCAACGTCGATCGTACGGCCACTTTCGAGTCCGCCGGCAAACAGACTGGACTGGCTGGCAACGCCGAACGTGCCTGGAAGCTGGCTGGTGGCGCGTTGGATCAGCGGGATGATCTCGGCGGCGCGTTCTTCCTCGTACGCTCGCAAACCCATAAACA
This sequence comes from uncultured Planctomyces sp., assembly GCA_937899075.1. Lineage (GTDB taxonomy): Bacteria > Planctomycetota > Planctomycetia > Planctomycetales > Planctomycetaceae > JABMPE01. Next base: position 11,130 of record CALDJX010000514.1, read on the forward strand.
CGCTGCGGCCGCGCGCGACAAAAAAGAAGTCGCCGATGATGGGGCCGTCGAGTTGGGCGGCTTCTTCACTGCCGGGCACCGCGTCCCAGTACGGACGAAGATTGCTCTCGACCGTTTGGCCGAGTTCCATGAGCTGATTCAGGTTGTAGCCAGGCGGCGGCAACAGGATGGCGAAGATCAGGTTTCGGTTTCCGTTCGGCAGGTATTCGACTCGCGGCCAGAACGTCCACGAACCAACTACTGAGAATCCGACAAGTCCAAGTGTGACGGCCAGCCGTCGAAAAGTGCTGCTCTGCACCCACTGGTTGAATCCGACGATCGAGTTGACGAATTTTGCGCCGACGGAATTCAACTTTCGGGCGACATAGCCAAGGCCCGCGCTCGATGTTGTTGATGAATCGGGCGAGGCTGATTCATCGCGATGCAATAGTCGGGCGGATGCGGTTGAGATCAGAGTCATCGACACGACGAGTGACAATCCGACGGCGCCGGTAATGGCCAGGGCGATGTCCTGAAACAATTGCCCGGCTTCTTCCTGCACAAACACGACCGGCAGAAACACGGCGATCGTCGTCAGTGTTGACGCGACGACGGCTCCCGAGACTTCGGCCGTTCCGTTGATGGCTGCGTCGAACGCGTCTTCGCCTAATGAGAACCGGCGGTAAACGTTTTCCAGTACGACGACGGCATTGTCGACCAGCATTCCGACGGCGAAAGCCATGCCGGCCAGGCTGACGACGTTCAGCGATCGTCCCAGTAATCCGAGAATTAAAAACGTTCCGATGATGCTTGTCGGAATGGCCAGGCCGACGACCAGTGCTCCACGCGCGGCCCAGAATCCGATTCCAACCAGCAGGGCGAGACAAACCAGAAAGAACCACGACGACACATACGCCGCGGCCAGGGCGGACACGATGATCAGCGGAACGACGGCCAGCGTGCGGATGCCCAGGTGCAGAAACAGCATCAGTACGATCATCGTCAGCGCGCCGCCGACGAAGATGTTCTGCTGGACGAGGTCGAGCGCCGAATAGATGTACTCGGTTTCGTCGTAAACCTGGATCAGTTGCAGGCCTTTCGGTTTCAGAATCTGCTCGTCAATTTCCGTCCGCATTTCACGCAGCCCGTCCATCACGTCCAGGACGTTCGCTCCGGTTTCGCGGATGCAGTTGACGGCGATGCTCGACTCGCCAAATCGCCGGACGATACCGTCGGGCTTGCGGAAGCCGAGTTTGATTTCGGCAACGTCGCGAACGTAAACCGGAACGCCGTCGCGCACGGCGATCAGTTGGTTGCCGACGTCGTCGGGTGAGCGAAACTGGCCGAGCGTTCTGACAACCCAGCGGCGTTTGCCTTCCCAGAAATCTCCGGCCGAAGTGTCCTGATTCTGAGCACGCAGGACTCGTCGCAAATCTTCAATCGTGATCTGTCGAGAGGCGAGTTCTTCCGGATCGACCAGAACCTGCATCTCGTCCTGCAGGCCTCCCAGGACGTTTGACTGAGACACTCCAGGGACGCGTTCAAAACGGGCTTCGATTTCATCTTCGGCGAAACGTCGAAGTTTGGTGACATTAATGCCCTCGTGAGGCAGCAGCACTTCGCCGATCTTCGCATGCTCTTTGGCCAGCAGACGCAGACGCAGCATGGCCAACCCGACGTTGTGCGATTTCCTGACCAGATCCAGCTTGTCAGCAAGGTCCGGGTTTTCATTCTGGAACTCGACGATCTGTTCGTCGGTCGGCATGCGAGTGCTGAGGATGAACCAGGCGATCGGTCGGTCCGATGAATTCGACGTTGAGATGACTGGTTGGTCGGCTTCTTCGGGATACTCTCGCACCTGTTGGAGCCGCGCGTTGACCTTCAACAGGGCACCTTCGAGGTCCGTGCCGACGTGAAATTCGAGCTTGACGGTTCCTTGAGAATCGGTCGCTTCGGAACTCAGTTTGACCAGGCCTTCGACGCTTTTAAGTTGCTCTTCCTGCTCGATGATGATTTCGCGTTCGACTTCCTGCGGACTGGCTCCGGGCCATCGAGTCTGCACGCTGATCGTCGGAGTCTGGACTTCAGGTGTCAGTTGAAGCGGCATGCGCAGCAGCGCGACGACACCGAAGAGTGCCACCAGCAGAACACCGACCGTCACTTTGACCGGATTATGAACGACCGCTCGGATGAGATTCATAGAAGATTAGCGTCCGACAGCAGCGGCGCGAGGCACGGCGCGAGGATCAAGAGTTTCGGTAATGGCGACATCCTGCCCTGGCCGCAGCCGCTCGTTTCCGCGAACGACGACAAGCTCTCCCGCTTTGATCGCGCCTTCGACTTCGATGAGCCGACCGGCGGACACTCCCATCTGCACGGGCACCGGGCGAACCTTGCCGGTGTTGGTTGATGATGCCGCACCACCTTGATCGCCGATCGGATCGTTGATGTCCGGTACGGTGGCGTCGACAACAAACACCGTCGGCGATGGACCTCCCAGAACGAGAGCGTCCTTGGGAATCAGCAATCCTTTTCGTTTGGCACCGGTCGGCACGACAGCTCGCGCGATCATACCTGCTTTGATCACTGGCGAGTGACTTTTCGCAGCGCTCTTCAGAATCGGATTCTTCACTCGCACTTTGACCGGAAATGTGCGGGCACGAATGTCGGCTTGTGGAATGATGGAGGAAACAATTCCGGTCAGGCGTAGATTCGAAAGGGCTGGGATTTCGACAGAGATCTCCTGGCCGATCTGAATGTGAGCGACGTGCGATTCTCGAACGTTGACCAGCACGTCGACTTCGTTCAGTGCAACGACGTCGGCGACCAGGTCGCCCTGCTTGACCCATTCACCTTGCTCAGTGTGCTCGGCCACGACGAAGCCGTCGAACGGGGCGACAATCGTGAACTTACGAACTCGCGACTGCAGATTTCGGACAATCGCATCCTGCATCGCCACGCGAGCTTTCGCCTGCAGAATCTTTTCGGGACGCGGCCCGGCGACAACGAGCTTCCAGTTTTCATCACCTTGTCGAAACACCTGTTGCGCGGCTTCGGCCTCGGCTTCAATTTCGTGCAGTTCTTCTTTGTTGAAGGCCCCCTTTTCGAAGAGGAGCGTCGCGCGTTTGAGTTGTGCGAGTCGGAAATCATGAAACGCCTTGGCGGCTTTCTTGCGAGCGTCAGCGCCGGCCAGTTCTTCGGGACGCGCGCCGTTTTCGAGTTCCGCGAGGTCATGCTGTTTGAGCAGCAGTTCGGCCTGGGCCGCTTCCTGTTCGAGGTTAATCGTTTCAGTCAGCAACTGAGCGAGTGGCTGGCCCTTCGTCACAAAGTCTCCCTCGTTGATCAGGAAGGACTGAACTCGGCCATCGACGGCGCTGCCGATAGAACTCTGGCGGGAAGCGACGACCGTCCCGATGTAGCTCTGCACGGCGTCGACTTCAGCATGTTGAACGACCGAAACGGCAACGGGAGCCGGGCCCGGACCTTGTGCGAGAGCAGCGGTCGCCAGCAGCGTCGTCGCGCAGGCCAGAAAGAACAGTCGAATCATCATGCCGCTTAACCTTTGAAGAGTTTTTACGAGTTATCTGATTCTCGGAGCAGAGGCGGCAATCCGCTACTCAGCGTCAAAAGATTTAATTCAGTTCACGATGCAGCGTATGGGCTTGATCGTTGATCGGTTGATCTCGTCACTGGCCGGCGAGCGATGTAATGGTCATTCGGTCGACGTGACCCGCGACAGTCATTCTGCAACCATCCGCTCCGCAGGCGTTGCCTGATCTCGCTCCGCAGGCGTTGCCTGATCGCAGAGTAATCGATCGATCAGTTCGCTTTGTCTCAAAACAACGTGGGTGGCGTGCTGACGCTACCAATGAGAAACCAGTCATAAGGATTTTAATAGATGGCAATCAGATTCTGGCTTACGTTCCTGCTGGTCGTACTGCCTGGCCTGGGCAACGGCTTCGCGAAAGACGATTCCGATCAGAAGGTTGCGACGAAGCCGGAGGCCGAAAAGACCGTCGAAACCGACACGCCGGACAAGAGCGAGAAAAAAGAACCAGAGTGGTCGATCGAAAAACCTTCGGGACAGTTGTCGCAACAGCAGATCGACGTCTCCGAAGGAACCTGGATTTCGGTTGACGTCGACCCGAGTGGGGAGGAAATCGTTTTCGATCTGCTCGGCGATCTTTACGTGATGCCTGTTTCCGGCCCGGATGGAGAAGAGCGATTTCCTGAGAAACTGACTTCGGGAATCGCCTGGGACTTTCAGCCGCGTTTCAGTCATGACGGAAAATGGATTGCCTTTACCAGCGACCGAGACGGCAAAGACAAAAAGGCGGGCGACAACATCTGGATTATCGAACGGAGCACGAAGGAGCTTCGTCAGGTCACCAATGAAGCGTTTCGATTATTGAACGGGCCTGTGTGGTCACCGGACGATCAATACATCGTCGCTCGAAAACACTTTACGAGTCGTCGTTCCCTCGGTGCCGGCGAGATGTGGATGTTTCACCGGGACGCGGCCAGTCTCGACGCGATGGCCGGCGTTCAACTGACGAAGCGGCCGAACGATCAGAAGGACGTGAACGAGCCGGCGTTTTCTTCGGACGGCAGGTACCTGTACTACTCGCAGGACACCACGCCGGGTGACTCGTTTCAGTACGACAAAGATTCGAACGGAGAAATCTACACGATCAAGCGACTCGATCTGGAGAAGGGAGAAACGGAGTCATACATCACCGGGCCGGGAGGTGCCTGTCGACCGACGCCGTCGCCGGACGGAAAACGGATCGCCTTCGTGCGGCGAATTGGCCCGAAGACGGGGCTGCATTTATTCGATACAGAATCGGGGTCGGTCAGGTTGGTCTACGACCGGCTCGAACGAGACATGCAGGAAGCGTGGGCGATTCACGGCGTCTACCCAGCATTTGCCTGGATGCCGGATGGAAAGTCGATCGTCACCTGGGCGAAAGGAAAAATTCGCCGGATCAACATTGCGGACGGTTCAGAGGCAATCATTCCGTTTCATGTCAAAGATGAGAGATCGATTTCGGAAGTCGTGCGATTTCCGATCGAAGTCGCGCCGGAAGAGTTTGACGTTCGGATGCTGCGGTGGGTGAGCGTTTCGCCAAATAGTCAGCAAGTCGCGTTTCAGGCTCTGGGCAAGGTCTACGTTCGAGATCTGCCGGATGGCGAGCCTCGACGATTGACGAATCGCAGCGACGAGTTTGAGTTCTGTCCGAGCTGGTCGCGCGACGGGAAGACGATCGTCTACACAACCTGGAACGACCGAACGCTTGGCTCCATCCGGATGGCCGCGGTCGATGATCAGCAAAGCAACCGACAGGTCACCGTCCGGCCCGGTCACTATGTGAACCCCGTTCTGTCTCCGGATGGAAAGACGATTGTCTTTGAAAAAACGGGCGGTGGCCGTTTGCGTTCGCCGCTGTATTCTCACGATCCGGGTGTGTATCGAATTTCGGTCAATGGCGGGCAGCCGGTCCGCATCTCACGAGATGGCAGTCGGCCTCAATTCGGAGCGACTTCTGATCGAGTTTTCCTGCAACGGACGAAGTCTGAGAAAGACGCTGACAATCGAAAATTTTATTCGGTCGATCTGGACGGCCACGAGGAACGCGAACATTTCAGCAGCGAGTGGGCGACGGACTACCGGGTCTCACCCGATGGCAACCACATTGCCTTTGTCGAACGTTTCAACGTTTACCTGGCTCCGTTTGTGAAAACTGGTTCGCCTGTCAGTATCGGTCCGAAGTTCAAAGGCCTGCCGATTACAAAACTGAGTGTCGAAGCCGGTGACCGGGTTCATTTTTCCGGCGACAGCCAGTCGCTGCATTGGTCACTCGGACCGAAGGTGTTCACCAGTCGAATCAGCGACGTCGTGCGCCCGATTAAGGAAGACGAGAAGCGGCCAGAGCCTGAGGGAATCAACATTGGATTTAAGACAAAGCATGCGAAGCCGAACGGCGTGCTCGCACTGGTCGGAGGCCGGATCATCACGATGGGGCCGGCCGGAGTGATCGACAACGGCGTGATCATTGTCGAGGGAAATCGAATCAAAGCAGTTGGTCCGCAAAGCGACGTCGAGATTCCCAAGGGAGCAACGGTCGTGCAGATCGAGGGGCAAACGGTGCTGCCGGGTTTTGTCGACACACACGCTCACGGTGCGCAGGCGACTTCGGGAATGACTCCGCAGCAAAACTGGGTCGATTTTGCGCGACTCTCTTTCGGCGTCACGACGGTGCACGATCCGTCGAACGATACTCAGGCCATCTTCGCTGCCAGTGAACTGACGAAAGCCGGATTGATCATCGCGCCCAGAACGTTCTCGACCGGCACCATTCTGTACGGAGCGGCCGGCAGCTTTAAAGCCGAAGTGGAATCGCTCGACGACGCGCTGTTTCATCTGAAACGGATGAAGGCGGTCGGAGCGTTTTCCGTCAAGAGCTACAATCAGCCGCGACGCGATCAACGTCAGAAAGTCATCGCCGCGGCTCGGGAACTTGAGATGATGGTTGTCCCCGAGGGCGGTTCAACGTTCATGCACAACATGACGATGATCGTCGACGGCCACACCGGCATCGAGCACACGTTGCCCGTTCAAACTGTCTACGACGATGTGATGGATCTCTGGCGTGGCACCAGCGTTGGCTACACGCCGACGCTCAGCGTCGCTTACGGTGGGATTTCTGGTGAGCAATTCTGGTACGAACACGACGACCTGTGGAAACATGAGCGGCTCAAGACTTTTATTCCGCCGCATATTTTGAACCCTCGGTCACGCCGTCGTGAGAAGAGTCCGCTGGAAGATTACAACCACATTCGCGTCGCCGAGATCGCGAAACAGGTCGTCGACGATGGCGGTCTGGTTCAAGCGGGCGGGCACGGCCAGTTGAACGGAATCTGCACTCACTGGGAAATGTGGAGCTTCGTTCAGGGCGGCATGACTCCGACGCAGGCACTTCAATGCGGCACGTTGAACGGCGCGAAATATCTCGGTCTGGATGAAGATCTTGGTTCGCTGGAAGCAGGAAAACTGGCCGACATCCTGGTGATGGAAGCGGGTGCTGATCCAACAGCCAGAATCCGGGACTCTGAACGCGTCCATCTGACGATAGCCAACGGGCGAGTCTTCGATGCGAAGTCGATGACCGAGCAGAACAGCCAGCATTCGCCAGCATTCTTCTGGAATCTGGCAGGCAACGGGATCAGCTACTCGATGCCGGTTTCAACGGGTTGCAGCTGCGGTCGCTCGCAGAACTGAAATTGAGTCAGCTGTCCAGCGAGGTATGAAGGGCCGTATCGGAAAGAAGTTGTCGATTCTGGCGAGAGGGCGATTTTCGTCGTTCGTGCGAAGGCGGGAGACCAGTTTTCCAGCCAATCTGGTTTCCCGCCTTCGCGGGAATGACGTGATTGAAATTCGCGAAGTTGTGCTTGTCCTATTTCTGCGTGGAAAGTTTATTGACGTGGGCAGGCAGTAGCAGGCTCGCGATGGTGCCCGTGATGATGTCAACGGTGATGGCCGCGGGGGCGATCCACTGAAAGCTGACTGGATCCGGGCAGCTGAGAATTATCGACTTTGTTTCTTTGTCGATTGTCTGGACCAGTGTCGTCCCGAACGAGGCTGGATCGACTTCAAACAGCAGGTGGAGTTGCAATACCAGCGGCCCGCCAAACGCGATCAGAATCGCGGTGAGTGTTCCAAATATCGCTCCGACCCAAACGCCTTTCGGACTCGCGAACGGAACGAAGAGCGCGAAGAAGAACAGACCGAAAATCGGAGTGGCCAGCAGGTTGGTCGTCTTGTTCGTCACAGCGGTGATGTTGCCTGGGATTTCGCCCATCACCGTGCTGGTCAGGACGACGATCGCGCCGATGCCAAATGCCAGGCAGCGAGCAGCTCGGACATGCCCCTTGTCTGTCTTTGGCGAAAGGCCAAACCGGTCGAGACCGTCGGTCATGACGACCGCCGTGATTGAATTCACGCCGGAATCGATACTCGACATCGCGGCGGCAAACATGGCTGCGACGACCAGGCCAGAGACGCCCGGCGGCAGATGGAAGGCGATGAAGTGTGGAAAGATTCTGTCGGGGTTGTCCTTCAGAGTGATGTCAGCAGGCAAGAGCTCGGGGTGAGCATTGAAATATCCGAGCAACGCGAATCCGACACAGCCAAGTGTCACGCCGACGATGACTGAAACAATCAGTTGCGTAGCCAGTGCTCGGCGAGCTGCCGCGGCGTCTTTGGTCGCCATGAACCTCTGCACCGACGTCTGGTCACCGCCCGCCGTGCATAGGTACCAGACGAGGTAACTGAGTAGCGTTCCCACAAGAGTGACTCGGGTTGATGGATCGGTGCTGAAGATCGGTTGAGTATCCCAATCAGGATTCCATTCGGTTGGCAGCCAGCCAATTCCTCCCAGGTCATAGGTGATCATTCCCAGAACCAGCAACGCTCCGCCGTAAAGTAAGATCGTCTGAATCAGGTCGGTGATGATGACCGCCCGCAGGCCTCCGAGCGACGTGTAGACGACAGCGACGAACCCGGTTGCGAGCGCGATCAGCGGGATCTTGTCTTCGCCAACGCCCAGCATGATGGTCAACGCTTTGGCCGTCAGAAAAATCAGCAGCGACATCCATACGAGTCGCAGAACGACAAACATCGAGGCTCCAAGCAGACGCACGCTCAGGCCGAGCTTCTCTTCCAGCAGTTCGTACGCGCTGGTGACTCGCTGCTTCATATAAATCGGCAGCAGAACAAACCCGACGATGGCGAACACGGCCGGCAGAGCCAGCATGGCCAGCATCATGGTCGGGCCTTTGCCAAGCGATTCGCCAGGCATCGACAGATACGAAATCGTGCTCAACAGCGTGGCGAATAATGAAACCCCGACCAGGATGGGATTCATGTTGCCCGAGCCGACGAAATACTCCTGCGTCGACTGCTGCCTCCGGCTGTAAAACCATCCAAGCCCGATCGTTCCACATCCGTAAACGGCGATAATGATCCAGTCGATGACGGCGAGACCGGAACTGGCCAATTGTGGCTCTGTTGTCGATTCAGCAGCCGAACATGGGGAGACGAGCAGACCTGTCAGAATGCAAATGACGGCGGCTACGAGCTTTCGCATGTCGTGTGCTTTCACAGTATCTCATGGGCAAGTCTGGAACGCAGAAACCGGCGTCGGGGCCGTTCAATTGACGAGTGCAGGGCCACGGAATCAGATGAGTTCGCTGATGGCTTCGCCGAAAGGCAGAATTGGCATCGGGCGACCGCTGTAGTCCGGGTATTCGTGGGCGGGGTTGATGCCGAGATGGTTGTAGATCGTCGCCCAGAAATCGCACGGAGTCAGAGGGCGCTCGTGGGGATGCTCGCCTTTTGAATTCGTTGAGCCGATGACCTGGCCGGTTCGCATTCCTCCACCGGACACGAGCACCGACATTGCCTGCGGCCAGTGGTCACGGCCTGGTTGGTCGACTCCCGTCTGCGACCCTTTGGTGACGCTGATCCGCGGCGTTCGACCGAATTCTCCGGTCACAACAAGCAGTACCTTTTTATCGAGGCCGCGGTCGTAGAGGTCTTCGATCAGCGTCGCGATGGCTCGATCGAGAATTGGCAGCCGCACTTTTGCGTCATCGAAGAGGTGACAATTGACGGCGTGCGAATCCCAGTTGTAGGTGCCGTTTTTCAGCCAGTCGACTCCGCTCTTGTACGGATTCTCCATGACCATCGTGACGAATTTGGAACCCGCTTCGACCAGTCGACGAGCCAGCAACGCTCGCTGACCCCAGCAGTGTCGACCGTATTTGTCACGCAGTTTGTCAGATTCTTTGGACAGGTCGAACGCGTCGCGCGTCCGGTTGTTGGTGATCAGACCGACGGCCTTCTTGTGGAAATGGTCCTGAGCGCCCATCAAGCCCGTCTGGTCGATGTCGCGACGCAACCGGTCGAAACCTGCCAGCAAAGTTGATCGGTCGTCCAGTCGGTCTTCGACTTCCTTCGAGAGTGCTACGTTCTTGACTTCGAATTTCGCGTCGTCCGGATTTCCGGGCACAGTAAAAGGTGTGTACGACGGGCCGAGATAGGCTGATCCCATGGCGAAGACGTCGACACCGTGCCGGCCATTGGGCGCGTTGCAGATGTAGTTGGGAATTCCCACGTCGCGACGTTCGAACCATTTCGAAACGATCGATCCCACAGCCGGTGCATCGTTCACCGTGTTGACCGGAGTCTTCGGGACTCGTCCGGTCATGAACCGTTTGTGTCCTCCGCCGTGGTCGGCAAAGTTGTGAGCAATGGATCGAATGACGTTGTAACGGTCGGCGACTCCGGCGAGGCGTGGCATGAGTTCGCAGACAGACAGCCCGTCAACGTTGGTGCTGATCGGGTTGAAAATGCCTCGATAATCGGCCGGAGCGTCCGGTTTCATATCGAACGTCTCCATATGCGGAGGTCCGCCGGGAAGCCAGACATAGATTACTGACGTGTCCGGGTCGTCGAAGGCAGGTCCTGCGGCGGCTTTTACCCTCAGGAAGTCGACGAGCGAGAGCCCGCCAAGGCCGGCAGTGCCGATCTTCAGGAAGTCTCGCCGGGAAACCGGGCCCGGACAGTGCTGGTGCGAGGGATTGCTCATTCGAGAACTCTGGAACGATTAGATGGAATCGTGAGCGACCAGGCGATAGCCACTCGGTGGGAGCCATTTGGTATACCGTAGGCTGGGAATCGAGGCAACAGGTGCAGCTTCAGAAGCGTCTGGTCGCGACGTGTTGAGTGAATGCAGCAACCGACTGGCTACTTTGCCAGCCACTGAATGGCGTCGATGATGACGTACCCGTCGGTCTGTTGATTGGAAATCGTCACGACTGCAGGCTTGTCTGCAGAGAAAGTGAATTCGCCGAGCGATACAAACAGGTTGTCGATCGAGGGCGCTTTCTTTTGATTGATGACCACGGTTTTCTCGCCGTCGGCATGTCGAATAATGACCGGCACGTTGGTGGCTCGGTTGGCATTTTGCGAATAGGCCAGTCGCACTTCGTAACGTCCGGGCTTGAGCTTTGCTTCGAAGGTCGCGGTCGATCGACCGTCTGCCGTGTTGCCATCGTGTCGGTACTCGCGCCCGACCCATGTGCCCGTCGACGAACTGTTTCCCCAGTTGCCGGTGAGTTTTGCCTGTCCGTCGTCAACGACCGTGCCCTTCAGTTTTGAAGGATCGATACCGGCCTTCCCGGTGTAGGTGTATTCGTGGGTGAGGACCTGGCCTTCCTTCAGCAATTGTTCTTTGAGCTTTCCGTAGTCGACATCCTGCACGGCGATGTCTTCGTTGATCGCCATCGAGGCCACCGTGGCCGCGGACTGGCCGAGAATCATAAAGACAGGCTCCATGCGGATTGATCCGAAGGCGATGTGAGAACTTGACACGCAGACCGGCACCAGCAGATTTTCACATTGCTTCTGTTTCGGAAGGATTGATCCGAGTGAAATTTCGTAGGGACCTCGCGTGCTGACTCCGATGTCGCCTTCGTTCTGGACGTAGCCTTCCGGAGTGACGTACCGCTGAACGTTGTGCGAGTCCATCGTGTAGGAGCCCATGCCGATGGACTGCGGTGTCGGCCGCTTTTTGAGCAGCTCGTTTTCGGTCATGACATACTTGCCTATCATGCGGCGAGCTTCGCGCACATAAATCTGGTGAGGCCAGTTGCCGTTGTCGACGAATTCATCTTTGGCGAGGCCCCACTCGGCAAACTTCGCCCGGACGTCAGCGGGCACTCGCGGGCTGTTCGCCAGGAAGTGCATCAGGCCCTGCTGGTAAACTTCGTGCTCTTTGATGATTTCGAGACGTCGCGCATAAGATGCTTCGGGGTAGTCGTAGTTAAACCCGATGTTGTCAGTGCTGAAGGGGCCGTGGTTATTGGTGTCCGTTTTGCGATTGGGAATCGGGTCGAACTTGTTGAATCCTTCGCGCCAGCCAGCTTCCAGCACGCGGACCAGCAGTTCGTACTGGCTTTCGTCATAGCCTGGCGGTTTTGGAAACGGCACCCGATTCTTCGGAGCGTTCGTCAGGCACATGCGGAAGCAGTAGGCCTGAACTCGCTTGTCCGCGTCTCCAAACTTACCGGGCGGCTGGGCACTGATTCGCGGCAACAGGCCGCTGGATGGATCGCCGGGGATGACGTACGGACTGATCGGATCTTTAAGGACTCCGAAGTGATGACCGTGGTGGAGCACTCCGGTTTGTACGCCGTTCCAGTCTTCGCCGTACTGAGCCCGTGATTCGCGACCAACGTGGTAGTCGACTTCAGCCGTGGCCAGCAGGTCGCCTTCGTACGTCGCATCGATAAACATTTTTCCGCTGCAGGATCTGCCGCTCAGCATTCGGATGGATGAAATGCGACCACCAGTTTTTGTGACGCCGCTTTTTCGGTCGAGCCATTCGTTTCGAAAGACGGGGATGTCGTACTCTTTGACGAGTTCGTCGAAGACGTTTTCCGCGACGTGCGGTTCGAAGATCCACATCGTGCGATGTTCGCCGTCGATGGCCGACGAACCCTGGCCCTTGTTGCCGTACTCATCACTTTTCTGCCACTTCCAGGCTGCGTCCGTCTGATAGTGCTTCCAGACTCGGTGATAGAAGTCGCGGGCCAACCCGCCGATGACTGATTTGTTGCCGGTGTCGGTCCAGCCGAGCCCGCCGCTCGACAGTCCGCCCAGATGTGTGTCCGGGCAAACGATGACGACTGAATGTCCCATTCGTTTTGCCTGGACGGCAGCGATGACTCCGCCGGACGTTCCGCCGTAGACGACGACGTCGGAGTTGGTTGCTTTGGCGGGGGGCTGCCCGAAGCTGACCGATGTCAAAGCGACGGTCGCCGCGAATGTAAGTAAAGAGTTTATCAGTGATGGTCGCATCTTCTGCTCCAGCGATTGATTCCGGGAAATGTGTCTTTGTCAGTAGGCTGGAACAAGCTCCGCGAAGTTCCGGCAGAGCATCGTTTTCTGTGCTGCCGGAACTTCGCGGAGCTTGTTCCAGCCTACGTCTACGTCTCTTTCGTCCGTCACTGCGTTTTGCAAGTTCGAGGTCTTCGCTACATGAGAATTCCGTCGACGGGTTCGAGCTTCGGCGGCAGGTCGGTTTCGCCCAGCTGTTCGCGCATGTCGATTTCGATCGTTCGGCACAGTGCCGTCATGGGTGTGTCAGAGAAGCGGCCTTCGAACGGGTCTTCGTTGAATTCGCCGACTCTCATCAGCACGTAAAAGACGAATGAAACCACCGTTGCGAGGGGAATGACCATCCACGAGCTGTTTACTTTTTCCAGTTCGGTGATCATGCCTGACGGCAGCAGCGTCACGAACAGAAACAGAAATACGCGGGGAAAGTAATCGTACTGGCGGGGCAGGGGAGTGTTTTTGATTCGTTCGGCTTTACCCTGGAGGTCGTACAGCGAGGTCAACGTTTCGTCGAGGATTTCAAGATAGCGTGCCTCGACGATCAGGTTTTCTTTGTGGCCATCAGCAAGCCGGAGTCCCTGTTTATGGACAAGCTGCGTCGCGTGGTTCTGTCGTTGCATGACCCAGTCGAACTCTTCGGAGTCGAGCAGCGGCTTGATTTCGTTCCATGTCGTTTCCTTGCGAAGCTGCAAACGTAATGCGTTGATCCATGCAAGGTGCCGATAGATCAGCTCTTTCTGGAACGCCGCAACCGTTTCGGCAGGCTCCTTCGACAACGAAGTAAGAGACATGACCTGCCGTCCGAACGTGCGGCTGGAATTGACGATGCCTCCCCAGATCTTGCGGGCTTCCCACCAGCGGTCGTACGCTGAGTTGTTTCGAAAGGCGAGGAAGATGGCCAGCGCCGTGGCGAGCATCGCGACGACGGCGAACGGCAAATGGATCAGCAGCGATTCGAAGTAGTGCCCCTGCTCGGCACGTTGCAGCAGATAAACGAACGATGAAAGGACGACGATGTAGCCGAGAAATCCGCTCGACTTACCGACGACCCGTCGCCAGCGAAGGTGTTTTCGAACGATCATTATTCAAAACGACTTTCAACGATATGTAGCGGCGAATTAGTTCTGTTCAGAAGGCAGGCACAAGGGTTGAGGCCCGACACTATTTATCCCATCAGGATGGCGAGCGTACCTTCGTCGGACGATTCTGCAATCCACTTCAAACGTTCTCGATCGACTTTCCCTGAGCCTGTGGTTGGAAGTCGAGGCAGGACACCAAACTCGCCGGGAACCATGTAGGCAGGAAGTTCTTTTCTGGCCAGCGCTGCGAGTTCCTGCTCGAACTGTTCGAGGTTAGCTCCAGCGTTCAACGTGACGAATGCGTAGACAATCTGGCCTGATTCAGGGTCATCGACGCCGACGACGCACGCCTGGCTGACTTTGGGATGCTTCTGCAGTACGGCTTCAACGGCTGCTGGAGAGATGTTGCTTCCCTCGTGAACGATGATGTCTTTCTTCCGACCTTCCAGCCAGATGTAGCCATCGTCATCAATGCGGCCAATGTCGCCGGTTCGGATCCAGCCGTCTCTCATGACTCGCCGAGTCGCTGCGGTGTCGTTCCAGTAGCCGTCCATGGCGAATGGGCTTTTGATGGCGATTTCACCGGACTCGCCCCAACGTACGTCGCGGCCTTTGGCATCAATGATTGAAAGTTGAACTCCGTAATACGGCAGACCGATCGACCCGGACTTCTTGCGACCGTACGGCGGATTGACGGCGTACATGCCGGTTTCCGTCATGCCACACTGTTCGGTCAACTCGATGCCGGTAATCTCGCGGCATCTTTCAAACAGATCTGCCGGCACGTAGTCGCCGCCCGAAATACACAGGCGAACGCAGCCAAGGTCTTCTCGTTTCAACTTCGGGTGGAAGAGGATTTTTCGCAGCGCGGCGGGAAGCAATGCGATCATCGTCGTGTTGGAGTGCTTGCCCAATTCGTCCATGTAGGCGTCCGGCGTGAAGCCGCTTAGCAGGACGATTTTCGCGCCGGCAGCGAGCGACGGCAGCAGTTGCGTGCGCAAAGCCATCGGCCGCGACACTGGAGCGGCGATCAGAGTGACGTCGTCACTTTTCAGTCGAAGTACGGCGCCGGCCTTGCTGATGCTACTGGCCACGCAATCCCGAGTCAGTGTGACGCCTTTTGGCCGCGCCGTCGTACCGGATGTGTAAAATACCAGACTGACGTCGTCTCCGCGCAGGTCGTTATGCAGTGATTCCGTCGGGCGAGTTGCCAGCAGATGTCGGAATGCCTGGTAACCTTCGTGTTTACCTTTTCCGGTAAACAATCGAATCTCGACATCGGCCATCGCGTCGCATTGGCTCATGTCGCCAATTCGGCCGCCGTCCACAACCACAGCTTTGGCTCCACTGTGGCGAAGGGCGAAGTTGATCAACGCCGAGTGGTATCGAGTGTCGAGCGGAACGATCGTGAAGCCAGCGTGAAAACTGGCGACGTAGAGCGCGACCAGTTCCGGGCAGTTAGGCAGCAGAGTCACAACCCTGTCGCCGGGATCGAGTCCGGCTGACAGAAGGTTTCGTGCAATGCGTAACGCTCGCCGATTCAGTTCTCCGTAGGTCCATGACACATCGTCGTGAACGATGGCTGTGTCGTCTGAATTATGTTTGGAGAGTGCAAGCATCAGCGACGTGAGCTCCATCCCGGAACAGAAAGTTCAATGACGGTGTCAGTCGACCGTTCAACCGGCCTTCATTTTGCAACGCTCGTTTCGTCGTTGGTTTGTCGGGGAGTGATAGAATTCGCGCTACGAAGTCTTCGGTCCCTTGTAGAGTTTTCGTTCGATGCGAGGCAGGTAGGGAGTCCAGTGAGATTCGCCGTTGGGATCGTCCTCGATGGTGTGCACAAACTCGTAGGCTTTGGCGTCGAGGTTGTCGATCTGGTGCAGCACGGCCGCTTCGGGAGTCATCGGCAGCCTCGGACTTCCGTGGGCGTAAGAGCCGTGATGGCTGAGAATCATGTGCTTAATGCGGAGTTCGAGTTCACGCGGGAACGGTTCATTCATCATGCGTTCTACGTCGGCCTTCTTTTCGGTCACCATCTCGACGGCGATCGACATGTGCCCGAGCAGTTGCCCTTCGTCGGTGTAGACGAACGCGGTTTCGAAATCCATTTCGCGAACTTTGCCAAGGTCGTGCAGAAAGATTCCGGCCTGGACGAGGTCGAAATCGATTGCCGGATAAAGATCACGGATCCGGTCAGAGACTTCGAGCATGTTGCAGATGTGTTCGACCAGTCCGCCCGGGTAGGCGTGGTGAGCTTTCACTCCGGCGCCGGTGCGAAGGAGTTTCTGAGTGATCTCTTCGTCGAGCAGGAAGGCTTCCATCAATGTTCGAACTGGAACGTTCTCGATGGCGAGCAGAATTTCCTTCATCCGCTCAAACAGGGTGTTCACATCCTGAGGCGGCTGAAACTCGAAGTCTTCTGAGTCCAGGCCGGCGGAGTCGATTCGGTCGATCCGGGTCAGGATTGCTTGAAGGCCTCCCTGGAAAACCTGCACCTTGCCGCGGACATGAACGAAGTCGCCGGCGTCGAAGTCGGCACAGGTTTCTTCGGTGACGTTCCACATGAGGCCGCTGACCGTGCCGGTGCGGTCTCGCAACTGAGTCAGCAGGTAGAGGTTGGCGTTCCGGTTGGCTCGAAGCTGCTTGTCGGCCAGCAGATAGACCTCTTCGATCGTGTCTCCGTCCTTGAGTTCTTCAATAAACTGTCTCGACATCACTTGTCTCGCGATCTAATCAGCGGCCGATTTCCACCGATAGCCAGCAAGCAAGGGCGGAAACCGAGTTGTTACAGAAACAGGTTCAGCGCGGCGGTATTTGCCTGATCATTATTACCCGACAAGGCCGCGCCCGGAGCGTGCAGCGGCAGAGTCTGACAAGTCTGTCGCCGGCTGACGACCGAACCGGTCAGCTCTCATTCAGAGCGTTTATGATGTCCTGAATCGCCTTGCGGCCGTCGGCAAACAGCATCAATGCGTTGTCCGCGGCGAACAGCGGATTCGGGATGCCGGCGAACCCGGGACTCAGGCTTCGCTTGATCACGATGATGGTTCGCGACTTGTCGACATCGATGATCGGCATGCCGGCGATGGGGCTGTCCGGGTCGGTTCGGGCGAGCGGATTCACGACATCGTTGGCTCCCAGAACGATGGTCACGTCGACCTGTTCCATCGTGGGGTTGATTTCGTCCATCTCACGCAGCGCTTCGTACGGAACGTCGGCCTCAGCCAGCAGAACGTTCATGTGACCGGGCATGCGTCCCGCGACGGGGTGAATGGCAAAGTCGACCTGGATCTGCTTACTGACAAGAAGCTTCCGCAGATCGCTGACCGTATGTTGAGCCTGGGCGACCGCCATTCCATAACCGGGCACGATGACGACTCGACTGGCGACTTCCAGCAGCATGGCGACCTCATCGGCAGACGTGGATTTGACGTCGGCGTAAACGTCGTCAGCATCCAGCGTGCTGCCAGAAGCTCCCATCTTTCCGAAGAGAACGTTCGGCAGCGACCGGTTCATGGCGACACACATAATCCGGGTCAGGATCAAGCCGGAAGCTCCGACCAGCGAACCGGAGATAATGAGCACGGTGTTTGAAAGCACGAACCCCGTGGCCGCCGCGGCGAGTCCCGAGTACGAATTCAGCAACGCGATGACGACCGGCATGTCGGCACCGCCGATCGAGACCACAAGCGTCACGCCAAGAATGAGCGCCAGTGTTGAAGTTCCCCAGTAGGCCACGACGGTCATCGTCGATCCGTCGCCATTGGCCATCGCAACAGTCAACGCGATGCATGACAGAACCAACGTTCCATTCACCAGTTGCTGAGCAGGAATCTTGATCTGATCGAGCTTGCGGAACTCCTTGAGTTTCCCCCAGGCGATCAAACTTCCAGAGAACGTGACAGCACCGATCATCCCCGACAAAGCCGTCGCGACGAGCATGTCGGCGCTGAACGTTTCCGTTTGCACCAGGTTGGCGCCGGCCACCAGCGTCGATGCCGCTCCGCCGAAACCGTTAAACAGGGCGACCATCTGCGGCATTTCGGTCATTTGAACGCGGATCGCAAAGACTGCTCCGATGACTGCTCCGACGACCAGCCCGCCAACGATCAATCGGTAATCCAGTCCAGTCTGGACGAGCGTCACGACGACGGCGACCAGAAGCCCGCAAGCACCCAGCAGATTTCCTCGAACGGCAGTTCGAGGCCGCGTCAGCCCTTTCAGGCCGAGGATGAACAGCACGGCCGACAGGAGATAGGCCAGTTGAACCAGTCTGGGATCCACGTTTGCATCCTTCGAGAGTCGCTCGCAGTGGTTAACGGTCAGAAGTTCGATGTTCAAAGTTCGATGTTCGACTCAGTCTTTGCGGCGGAACATACCCAGCATTCGATGAGTGACCATGAACCCTCCGACGACGTTGATCGTCGCGAGCGTTACTGCCACGCAGCCGAGAACTTTTGGAAGCATGGAGTCGCCGGAACCCGCCGCGATGACCGCTCCGACAAGTGCAATGCCTGAAATTGCGTTTGAACCCGACATCAGCGGTGTATGCAGTGTTGGCGGGATTTTTGTGATGACTTCGATGCCGATGAAGACTGCCAGAACGAACACCGTTAACAGCAGCATCGCCGTGTCTGGTCCGACGGACGCCCCGCCCGCTGCCTCGGTCGAGGATTCGACAATTCTTGTGACCGGCTCACTGGCGAGCAGAAAATGCATGTTCAATCTCCGCGTTGGTTGCGTGGTCAGTTACGACTCGCTGCTGGCGTCGTCGGCGGGTGTTGTCTCTGCACGGGTTGGCTCTTCAGGTGTTGTTTCTGCAGAAGCTGGAGCGTCAACCGGTTCAGCATCAGCTTCGGCCAGTGGCGGCAGGCCGAGTTCGGTGCGAACCCTGGTATTCACGACTTCGCCCCCGTGAGTCACCAGCGTTTCTCGAACGATTTCGTCGTCGAATTTGCCGTCTAATGCTCCCTCTTTAATTAAATGGAGCAGGAATGTCGTCAAGTTGCGACCGTACATCTGGCTGGAGTGGTACGGCACGGTCGACGGAACATTGATTGTGCCGTCAATCGTGACGCCGTGTTGGACGATGACTTCGCGAGGTTTCGTCA